>JBDTXR010000249.1:0-13119 GCA_040006075.1 Byssovorax sp.
CGTCGACGCCGAGGCGCGCGAGCTCCACCACCAGGCCCTCGACGCTGCGGACCGGGCCGCCGTAGCGGTACGCGGGCGCGAACGAGGGCGTGGCGTGGAGGACGCGCAGGCGCGTGGGCGGCGGACCTTCGCTGAGCACGCGACCGACGTACCGCGAGGCCGGGCCGGCGTACACCTCGGAGCCGCGCCCGTGCTACGGTCGCGCGCGATGAAACGACGGCCTTTACCGCGGATCTTCGCGGCTGCGCTCCTGGCAGGGACCGGCGCGCTGGCCACGGCCCACCTCGACGTGGGCGCGCACGGCGTCTCGGTGCGCGAGGCTCACGCCGCCGCGCGCCCGTCGTACTCGCTCCCGCGGATCCTCGAGCTCGCCGACGGCAACCACCCGAACATCGCCATGGCGCGCGCCAAGGTGAAGCAGGCGCGCGCGCAGCTCGACGAGGCGCACTGGGCTCCGTTCAGCCAGTTCAAGCTCACCGGCGGCGTGGCCGTGGTGCCCACGCTCCTGGGCAACAACGTCTACTCGCCCAACACCGACGTCTCGCTCACGACCAGCCTCGGCGTCGGCTGGCGCGCGGGGATCGAGGGCGTGATCCCTCTCTGGACGTTTGGCAAGATCTCCAATCTATGGGAAGCGGCCGACGCCAACGTGAAGGTCAACGAGGCCGGCGTGGAGCGCGATCGCGACGCGGTGCGGGTCGACGTGCGCCGCGCCTTCTTCGGTCTCCAGCTCGCGCGCGACTCGCAGCTCTTGCTCAAGGACGTGCGCGGGGCGATCGAGAAGGGGCAGGCCGCGCTGCAGAAGCAGATCGACA
Source organism: Byssovorax sp. (assembly GCA_040006075.1). Taxonomy (GTDB): domain Bacteria; phylum Myxococcota_A; class Polyangia; order Polyangiales; family Polyangiaceae; genus JANYGI01. Next base: position 816 of record JBDTXR010000249.1, read on the forward strand.
AGGACGAGGGCGATCCGATCGATCTGCTCAAGCTCCAGACCTACGGCTCCGAGCTCGACATCCGCGAGGCCGAGGCGTCGCGCTACGTGACCGTGGCGCTCGCGGGCCTGCGCTTCTACACGGGCGTGCCCGATCTCGACATCCCCGACGAGCCGATCCGCCCGCCGAAGCACGAGCTCGGTCACGTGACGCGCTACCTCCAGGCCGCGGGCCTCTACCGGCCCGAGGTGGCGATGGTGAAGGCCGGCCTCAACGCGCGGCAGGCGCAGGTGCAGCTCGCGCGCGCGGGCCTCTTCCCCGACATCGGGTTAGGCCTTCAGGTCGGCCTCAGCGCGGCGCCGCAAATCGCCGATCAGATCAACCCCTACGTCGTCGATCCCGGGAACTACTTCCACTACGGCGCGGCCCTCGTGTTCCAGTGGAAGCTCGATTTCCTGCCGCAAACGGCGAAGATCCGCTTCGCCGAGGCCGAGCTCGACGAGATCCGCGCGCAGCAACGCTTCGCCCTCGGCGGCGTCGCGGCCGAGGTCGAGCAGGCCTACGCCGAGGTCATCGACTGGAAGAAGCGCGTCGCGATCTACGCCAAGGCCGTGCAGACAGCGAAGCGCTGGCTGGTGATGGTGCAGCAAGGGATCGACGTGGGGACGATCGCGGACAAAGAGCTGCTCGATCCCGCGAAAGCGTACGCGCTGAACCGGTTCAATCAGCTCAACGCGATCATGGAGCTCGACCTGGCGATGTCGCGATTGGCGAAGGCCACGGGGTGGGACTCGATCGCGCCGGACGGGACCTGAGGGAGCCGTCGTGGTGTGAAACTGCTTCAGTGGATCATCACCAGCAGCAGCAGGCTCAGGATCAGCAGCACGGCGCCCGCTGCGGCGATGGCGATCGCGAGCTGGGTCGACTGCGGCGCTGCGCGGAAGCGCTTGATCGAGTCTTCGATCAGGGCGCCCACGCGGTGGAGGGCCTTGTCGAGTGAGACCTGCCAGCCGGGTTTGTTCACCGGCGCTGATGGCCCCGTGTAGGGCTCGTCCATCCGCGGGATCAGCGGCAAGGTCGAGAGGATCAAGTTCGGCTGGCTGAGCCGGGGCATGGGGATCGCGCCGATCGATCGCGGATCGAGCGTGGGAGCGCTCGTCATGGGATCGTGGTTCGGGACGCCTTCGGTCCAGGGGTTGGGGATCGCGTCCTCGATCGAGGGCGGGCCTCCGAAGCGCGGCGCGGGGATGCCCGATCCAGAGTCGCCGAGGGTGCCGCTGGGGCTCTTCATCGTTTGCAGGAACTGGCGGGGCTCCTGGCGGGGCTCGGGGAGCGGGAGATCGGCGCGGAAGGCGCTGGTCGGCGTGTCGCGATCGCGGGTGGGCGCGCGCGGCTCGACGTCGAGATCGAGGCCGTCGTCCGCGGCCTTCCGGTACATCTCGGTCGGCGTGTCGCGATCGCCCGGCGGCTCCGAGTCCATCTGCGGGCGCTGCGGCTTCGGCTTCGGCGGCGCCTCGTGCGGGGCCATCTTCACCGTCGATTTGAAGTTCGATCGCGGCGGCTCGGCGTCGACGGGAGGCAGCGGCACCAGGCTCCCCGGAGGCGGCGGCTGCGTCAGCGACGAGAGCGGCTGGCGCACCTGCGGCGGCGGTGAGCTGAGCGCGAGCAAAGCCGAGGGGGTGATCGTCCCCGCGCCCTGGCTCAGGCTCCGCGCCGGATCGCGCGGGCGACCGTCGCCACGGATCCACATGCCAAATGCCGAGTTTCCCTGCGGTAGCAGCGCGATCGCGAAGTCGGGCATCGTCGGCGGGCGATCGTCGCGGTTGATGCTCAGCGTGCGCATCACCATGTCGCAGACGTCGGATGGGAGATCGGGGCGGAGGCGGCCGAGGTGCGTGGGCGGGCCCGAGCAGAGCGCGAAAACCAGGTCGCCGATGGTCTCGGCCTGAAACGGCTTGCGGCCCGAGAGGCACTCGTAAATCACCACGCCGAGCGAGTACACGTCGGCGCGCACGTCGACCGCCGACGAGTTCCGGAGCTGCTCCAGGCTCATGTAGTAGGGCGTGCCGACCGTGGAGCCGGTGCGCGTGAGCGAGCTCTTGGGGATCGCGCCCTCGCCGTCGATCTTCACGATCCCGAAGTCGAGGACCTTCACGTCGTACTGGCCGGGCCAGTTGCTCGCGCAGAGGAAGACGTTCTCGGGCTTCAAATCCCGGTGAATGATCCCGTGGCCGTGGGCCTCCGTCAGGCACTCGCAGACCTGGAGCGCGATGTTGACCGTGAGCTCGAGCGGGAGCTGACCGGCCTCGTCGAGCAGGCCGCGCAGGCTCTGCCCTTCGAGCAGCTCCATCACCAGGTAGGGGCCGGCCGGGCCGTTGGTCCCCATGTCGGTGATCTTGGCCGTGTGGCCGTTCTTCATCAGCGACGAGGCCCGCGCTTCCTGCTCGAGGCGGCCGAGGCCGGTCTCGTCGATCAGCGATTTGAGCGCGAGATGCCGCCCCGTCATCAGGTGCACGACCTCGTGCACCATGCCGTTTCCGCCGTGGCCGAGCGGGCGAACGATCCGGTAACGCCCGTCGATCACCGTACCTGCGGCGATCTCTTGGGGTGCGTCGTCCGGGTTCTGCTTGCTCATCGGGGGCGGGGGCGTAACGCCCGGGCGGCTACTCTAGCCGACGATGCGTCCCGGCGGATAGGGCGGCTTGAATGGCCGCGCCCTTGGCACTACCGTGTCGCACCGCCATGACCGAACCCCGACGCGTCGCCGTGTCCGATCGCGATGCAGCCCGCGCGCGCACCTTCGACGGCATCTTCTACGGCCTGCTCGGCGTGACGGCGATCTGCACGATCTGGACGATCCACGCCATCTTCCTGAAGGCGCCGACCGAGGCGACGATGGGCATCGTCCAGAAGATCTTCTACTTCCACGTGCCCATCGCCTACTCGATGTACCTGGGCGCGACGGCCTGCTTCGTCGGATCGGCAGGCTACCTCTACAACGGCAAGCAGGGCTGGGACTCGCTCGCCCGCGCCGGCGCCGAGGTCGCGGTGGTGATGGGCCTGCTGGTGATGATCACCGGCCCGCTCTGGGCCGCGAAGGCCTGGGGCGTGTACTGGACCTGGGATCCGCGGCTCACCACGCAGATGCTCAGCGTGCTGCTCTACGTCGCCTACCTGGTGCTCCGTCTCTTCACGGGCGACGGCGACGCCGAGCGAAAGTTCGCGGCGGCGCTCGGCGTGCTCGGCGCGGCCAACCTCCCGATCATCCATTTCTCCGTGCAAAAATGGGGCGGGACGCACCCCGCGGTGATCACGGGCAAGGGCGGCGGCCTCACCGATCCAACCATGGTCTCCACCCTGATGCTCGGGTTCCTCTCGTTCACGTTGTTCTCCATCGTCCTCCTCTGGTCGCGCTACCGGATCGACCTTTCCTCCTCCCGCCTGGCCGACCTGGAGCAAGAGGCTCTCGAGCTCGGGATCGGCGAGGACTGAGCCCTGTGATCATGACCCACTCGCTTGCCCGCGCCGCGCTCCAGACTGACGTCCCGCGAACGGTCGAGGACCGATCGACCACGTTTCGCCCCGTGCAAGGCGGCGATCAGATGCAGAGCGGCGAGCACCTCCTGGTCGAGGCCTACGCCGCGATCTGGGTCGTGCTCTTCGCGCTGATCCTCCTCGGCTGGCGCCGGCAGAGGCGCATCGACGCCCGCGTCGCCGGCCTGGAAACGGCCCTCGCGCAGGCCCGCGCCGAGGTCCCCGCGAAGAAGAAGGCCGAGGCTCCCTGATGCCCAACTTCGGCAACATGACGGCGCAGCACGTCATTTACATCCCGTTCGCGTTGATGATCGGGCTGATCTCCGGCTACATCTTCGGCGCCCGCGCGGTGCGCGCCGAGCTCGAGAAGAAGAAGCGAAGGATGAAGGAGTAAGCGGTGGTCGATTTCTCGCAGTCCGAAGAGCACCAGGGTTTGATCGAGATGTCGCGCCGCTTCACGAAGGAGCGGATAACCCCCATCGCCGCCGAGTGCGACGAGAAGGGCGTCTTCCCGATGGACGTGTTCAAGGAGGCCTGGAGCATCGGCCTCGTGAACCCCACCATCCCGGTCGAGTACGGCGGCGCCGGCATGGGCGAGCTCGAGAACACGCTGATCTGCGAGGAGCTGGCCTACGGCTGCATCGGGATCGAGACCAGCTTCCTCGCCAACGGCCTCGCGCTCACGCCGATCAAGCTCGCTGGCAACGAGGACCAGAAGAAGAAGTACCTCGGCATGCTCACGGCCGAGCCGATCATGGCCAGCTACGCCACCACCGAGCCCGACGCCGGCAGCGACGTGGCGGGGATGAAGACGCGCTTCGAGCAGAAGGGCGACGACTTCGTCCTCAACGGGCAAAAGTGCTGGATCACCAACGCCAGCTTCGCCAGCTTCTACGTGATCTTCGCGACCTCGAACGCCGAGAAGCGCCACAAGGGGATAGCGGCCTTCATCGTCGATCGCGACACCCCCGGCCTCCGCGTCGGCAAGCGCGAGCACAAGATGGGGCAGTGCGCGAGCGACACCGCACAGATCTTCCTGGAAGACGTGGTGGTGCCGAAGGCCAACCTGCTCGCGCCCGAGGGCCAGGGCTTCAAGCTGGCCATGGAGACCTTCAACCAGACCCGCCCCGACATCGGCGCTGCGGCGACTGGCCTGATGCGCCGCTGCCTGGACGAGTGCGTGGCCTACGCCAAGGAGCGCAAGACGTTCGGTGTCCCGATTGCCAGTCACCAGCTCGTGCAATGGATGATCGCCGAGATGGCCATTCGCGTGGAGGCCACTCGGCTGCTCTACCAGAAGGCCGCCTGGAACCTCGATAACGGGGTGCGCGATCCGATCGTGTCGAGCTTCGCCAAGGCCTATGGCGCCGACAGCGCGATGGCCACGGCGACCGACGCGGTGCAGGTGTTCGGTGGCAACGGCTACGTGAAGGAGTACCCCGTCGAGAAGCTGATGCGCGACGCCAAGGTGCTGCAGATCTACGAAGGAACGAGCCAGATCCAGCGGATGGTCATCGCGAAATCGGTGCTCTCGGGCTGATCTGGCCGGGAGACGTCCTCGCGTCTCCGTGAGCCGTCCCGTCGCGGTCCGGCCACTCCGCGGCACGGAGCGCCTCGGTGCGCCCGTCCCGTCTCCCGGACGCGCTCGACCTCGACGGACCAGGACGGCGCGCGGGCCTCGATCCGCTTGCCCTGCTCGCGCGCGCGGAGTAGGAAGGAAAAAAGCATGGGATCCCATGAATCTCGATCGCCCGCCGCCGCGCGCCGCGCCGAGGCCGACGCCGACGTCACCGCCTCGCTCAACGCGATCCGGCGGATCTTCCGCGCCCTCCGGCTCTCGTCGTCCGCGACCGAGAAGGCGCACGGCGTCAGCCTCGCCCAGCTCTTCGTGCTCCACGAGCTCGCGAGCGGCGGGCCGTACTCGCTGGCGGATCTCGCCGGGCGCACCGCGACCGATCCCAGCTCGGTGTCGGTGGTGGTCGCGCGCCTCGTCGAGCGCGGGCTGGCCGAGCGCGCCGCCTCGACCGTCGACGCGCGCCGCGCCGAGGTGGCGATCACCGACGCCGGCAAGAGCCTCCTCCGCAAGGCCCCGGCTCCCGCGCAGCAGCGCCTGATCGCCGGCATCGCGGCGCTCCCGAAGGCCGAGCGAAAGGCCCTCGCGGCGAGCCTCACCGCCATCGTCGCGGCGATGGGCATGGGCGACGACAGGGCGACGATGTTCTTCGAGGCCGAGGCTCCGCCGAAGCGGCGCCGCACCAAGAAGGCCGAGTCATGAGCACGTCGAAAGCCGAGCCGCGCGTCGCGGTGACCCGAGGCGGCGCCGTGGTCGATCGCCGCGTGGTCCTGATCAGCGGGGTGGCCATCGCCCTCGCCCTCGCCGCGAGCGTCCTCGCGCAGGCGCTGACCCGGCTGATCGGCCTGATCACGAACCTGGCGTTCTACGGCCGGATTTCGACGAAATTCAGCTCGCCGGCCGACAACCACCTCGGGGTGCTGGTGATCGCGGTGCCCGTCGTCGGCGCGGTGATCGTCGGCTTGATGGCCCGCCACGGATCGAAGGCGATCCGCGGCCACGGCATCCCCGAGGCCATGGAGCAGGTGCTCTTCAACCAGAGCCGGATCGCGCCGCGGCTGATCGTTCTCAAGCCGCTCTCGGCGGCGATCGCCATCGGGACCGGCGGCCCGTTCGGCGCCGAGGGGCCGATCATCGCCACCGGCGGCGCCCTCGGATCGTTCCTCGGCCAGATCATGAACGTCACCACCGACGAGCGAAAGACGCTGCTCGCGGCGGGCGCCGTCGCGGGGATGGCGGCCACGTTCGGCACGCCGGTCTCGGCCGTGCTCCTGGCGATCGAGCTCCTGCTCTTCGAATTTCGCCCGCGATCGGTGATCCCCGTCGCCCTCGCGGCCTCGGCGGCCACGGCTGCGCGCACCGCGATGGTCGGGTCGGCGCCGGTGTTCTCGCTCCCGGATCTCACCGAGCCCTCGGGCGCGGCGCTCGCGACGTACGTCGTGCTCGGCGCGATCGTCGGCGCCGCCTCGGTGCTGGTCACCCACGCGCTCTACGCGGTCGAGGACGTCTTCGAGAAGCTCCCCGTGCACTGGATGTGGTGGCCGGCGATCGGCGCGGTGGCCGTGGGCGTCGCGGGGTACCTCTCGCCGCACACGCTCGGCGTCGGCTACGACAACATCGACCGCATCCTGTCCGGATCGCTGGCGGGCCGCGCGGCGCTGATCTTCATCGTCCTCAAGCTCATTTCGTGGAGCGTGTCGCTCGGGAGCGGCACCTCGGGCGGCACGCTCGCGCCGCTGTTCACGCTCGGCGGCGGGCTCGGATCGATCCTCGGATCCCTCGCCATCGCCGCGGCGCCGAGCCTCGGCGTCGACGTGCGGATCGCCGCGCTGGTGGGCATGGCCGCGATGTTCGCGGGCGCCTCGCGCGCGCTGCTCACCTCGGTGGTGTTCGCGTTCGAGGCCACGCGGCAGCCGATCGGCCTGCTCCCGCTCCTCGGCGGCTGCACCGCGGCCTTCCTCGTCTCGTCGCTCCTGATGAAGAGCTCGATCATGACCGAGAAGATCGCCCGCCGCGGCGCGCGCGTACCCGACGAGTACCAGGCGGATTTTCTCGATCAAATCCTGGTCCGCGACGGCGCCTCGCGCGACGTGGTGACCCTCGACGCGGCCGATCGCGTCGACGCGGTGCGGGTGTGGCTCCGCGAGCGCGGTCCGGGCACGCGGCACACGGGCTTCCCGGTGCTCGACGAAAGCGGCGAGCTGGTGGGCGTGGTGACCCGATCGGAGCTCTTCGATCTCACGCTCGCGGGCGAGCGCTCGATCGCGTCGCTGGTGGTCCGCGAGCCCGCGGTGATTCACGAGGGCTCCACCCTGCGCGCGGCGGCCGATCGCATGGTCGTCGAAGGCGTCGGCCGCCTCATCGTCGTGGCGCCCGCGAACGAGCGACGCGTGGTGGGGATCATCACCCGCAGCGATCTGCTCGGAGCCCACAAGCGGCGCCTCGACGAGGCGTCGCGCGTCCATGCGGCGCTCCCGATCCCGAAGATCTTCCGGCTGCGACGCCGGCCCGCGGCGCCGCCGCCGTCGAGCCGACACTGAACAGGGACGCTACGCCGCGGCGACGCCGCGCTCGGCCGCGAGCCGGAGCGCGGGCAGCTCTTTCGCGAGGAGCGCGCGCCCGATGGCGAACCCTTCCAGGGTGAGCTGCATGTGAATCGCGTCGACCAGGCCCTGCTGATGCAGGCCCGAGACGACCGAGCGGACGTCGCGGCGGCGGACCTTGACGTCGTCGACGAGGGTCTCGAGGGTGGAGCGTCGGCCTTCGGTCTGGGCCTGGGCGAGCGCTCGAAGTACGTGCATGGACAGCGTTCGGACGTTCATGGATCCAACCCTACCCAGTGGCTGAACGAGTGCACAGTTTTCGGCGACGATTTTCGCCTGACCTGTGGTGCCGTTGTCGCCGCGAATGCTTTCGGCGGGGGTGGGGAGAACTTGAGGAAAAAAACGACGTCCCGACAGGAGGCCTCTCGTGACGTCGTCCCGCGCTACGCCCTGCGGCGACGGCGCGCCGCCACGAGAGCGAGCCCGAGCAGGCCCAACGCCGCGGGAGCGCTCTGCCCCGGGTGGCTGTGGCCCGCGGCCTCGCAGGTGCAGCCGCCCTTGGCCTCGAGCTGCACGGGATCGGTGACCGGCGGCGGCACCTCCATGCACATGTCGGCGGTGAGCGGCTTGGCGGCCTTCTTCTTCGTGCCCTGCGTCAGCGGCTCTTCCAGGTTGCCGGTGTTGCGGTTGTCGTGGTGGAAGCTCTCCCACTCGATGACGCCGTCGCTCTTGCCCTCGGTGTGCCAGGCGAAGAGCCAGCCGTCGCGCGTGCCGGTGACGATCTCCAGCTTCTTGTCGCCGTCGAGATCGCCCACCGCCACCGTGGGGATGACCCACCCGCCGGTGAACTTCGGGAAGCCCACCGGCTCGCGTCCGCACGCGTCCCAGGCGTGGACGAAGTAGCCGCCCGAGCCAGTGATCACCTCGGGGTAGTCGTCGCCGTTGAGGTCGGCGACGGCCTGGCTGTTGAAGAACGTGAAGTCTTCCAGGACCATCGGCGAGGCGGGCATCATCGCTCCGGTCTTGCCGCTCCACATCGCGAGGAGGTTGTCGCCCTTGGGCCCGTTGCCGCCGTTGCCCTGGAGACCGACGGCGAGATCGAGCGAGCCGCCCGAGGTGATCACGTCGGGCACGCCGTCCTGATCGAGATCGCCGAGCGACGGCTGCGCGAAGAGCGGGAACATGGTGTTCGGCGTCTTGGCGAGCGAGAGCGCTCCGAAGATGCTCGACGGATCGACGCCGATCTTCTGCTTTCCCGCGTGAAACGGATCGGGGACGTTCGGGAGCGCGCCGGTCGGCGTCTCGCCGAGCGCGGACTGCGTGCCCGGATCCATCGGCAAGATCAGCGGGAGCGTGGCGTTGCCGTGCATGACGCCGGCGAGCTTGCCCTCGAACTTGCCGATGACGCCGGCGTTGGGGACGCCCTCGGCGACGAGCGGGAAGATGTGGAGCGAGGTGATCGCCACCGGCCAGTTCGGCATCAGCAGCTTGGGCGCGTTGGTCCCACGGCCGTCGATGAGGTAGAGGCCGCCGGCGCCGCCGTTGCCGAGCATCTCGTTCGATCCCACGAGCAGCTCGGGGATGCCGTCGCCGTTGAAGTCGGCGACCGCGGGCGTGGAGAGGATGCGGTTGCGCTGCGGCTCGCTGCTCAGCGTCCCGGTGTAGTGGACCTCGACCGGCCAGCCCGGGAGCGGCGATCCATCGGCGTGATAAATGTAAATATTGCCGTCGAACGCAGCCTGGATGATGTCGAGCTTGCCGTCCTTGTCCATGTCGACGAGCACCGGCGAGGCGAAGGCGCCGCGGGCGATGCGGGTCTCTTCGTTCATGCACGGGTGGGTCACCGTCGCGGTGGGATCGAGCGGGCACGAGGGCACGTTGGGCAGGCGCTTGGGCCAGCCCGGCTTGTTCTTCCCGTCGCTGCCGACCACGTAGATCGTGCCCGAGTACGTCGACAGGACGATCTCGTTCTTGCCGTCGCCGTCGAGGTCGGCGATGGCCGGCGCGTTGACCATCGGCTCGTTGGCGATCGACGGATCGACCTTGCCGCTCGCGTAGGCCGGCGCGGCCAGGTAGACCGGCGTGTCCTTGGTCGGCGCGGGGGCGATGAGGCCGTCTTCGACGCTGGTTTTGTAGGGGAACCCGGGCAGCTCGACCGGGCCCTTGTCGGTGATCTTCAGGACGTGGAGGCGGCCGCCGCCGGTCGGGTAAATCAGCTCGTTCACGCCGTCGCCGTCGATGTCGGCCATCTTCGGGTTGCCCTCGCCGCTGTCGCCGAGGAACAGCGGGAAGCCCTTCACGAGCGTGGGATCGCTCTGCACGAAGTAGCTCCGGCGCATCTCGCCGCGCACGTCGCCGATCGCCCCGCCGTAGTGCGCGACCGATCGCACGCGCACGGTGATCGCCGTGTCGTTCTCGCCCGACGGGCTGTCGACGTCGCGCGCGTGGGTGACGTCGAGGGTGCGGATGTCGAGCGTCGCGAGCGGGGTGTCGCCGCCGATCACCGTGGTCGGCGGGATGTTCGTCATCTCCTTCGCCACGGCCTTGAACTCGCCGTCGAGCGGCTGCACGCCGGGCGCCCACTCGACCACGTAGTCGAACGAGTTGGCGCGCTTGGCCGAGACGGTCCCCTTGATCTCGATCGGCCCCTCGACCTGATCTTTGTAGAGCACGCTGAACCAGGTCGGCGAGGTGACGTCGACGGCGGGCGGGATCTTCCCGTCGCGGATGGCCTCGACCGCTTTGTTGGCGTTGACGCGGCCGTAGCCGAAGCGCTGATCGAAGCCGGGCTGCGACCACTTGTAGTTCGAGTCGGGCATCTGCGACTCGGGGACGTCGATGTCGTCGGCCGTGGTGAAGAAGATCGACTGCGCCTCGGCCGGCAAGAGCGGCGGGCTGACCTTGTATTTGAGGGCCGCCGAGAACAGCAGGCCCGCCATGCCCGCGAGCTTGCCGGTGGCCTCGCTCGAGCAGCCGGTGCCCGCGGCCGAGAGCAGGTTCTGCCCGCCGAAGTTCGAGCACGGGTGGTAGCCGACGAAGGTGCTCGCCTCGCTGATGCTCGACGCGTCGAACTCGATCGCGTGCACCGGCAGCGTGTGGTTCTGCGCCGCGGGCATGTTGTGATGGCGCGAGTTCTCGTCGGCCATGCTGGTGATCACCAGCGTCCCCTTGTCGTACGCGTAGTCGAGCGCCGACTGGGTGAACTGGTTGGTGTTGATGGTCCCGAGCGCGCACTGCACGATCCGCGCGTCGTTGTCGGCCGCGTAGATCACGGCCTTGGCGAAGCTGGTGGAGTCGGTGATGAAGCTGTCGCCGGCGCGCGTGGGGATGAAGCGGCAGAGCGGGCAGACGCCGGCGTCGCCGATCATGTTGTTGGTGGCCGCGGTCGAGTCGCGCGCCTCGCCGGTGCCGTGGCCGTAGCGGGTGTCGTCGTAAGGATCGTTGTCGTCCTTCATGAAGTCCCAGCCCGAGATGTCGTCGACGTAGCCGTTGCCGTCGTCGTCGATCCCGTCCGAGAAATTCAGGATCAAATCGCCCGCGTCGAGCTTGCCGTTGTTGTTCTTGTCGCCCTTCGGGTGGCCCATCGAGGCCTCGGGCGTGAGCTCGGGCGTGTCGGCGTAGTCGCTCACCGAGAGCACGCCGTCGCCGTTGCAGTCGAAGCCGAGGAGCGGGCCTTCGCCGCCGCAGGCCGTGCCGTCGGCGTGCTTGGGCTTGTGGTTCGCGAGCTCCTTGTCGTTGAGGTACGCCTTCTCGATCAGGTCGGCCTCGTCCCACTTGATGCCCGAGTCGGTGACCACGATCTTCACGCTCGGATCGCCGATGGTCAGGCGCCAGGCCATGTCGACCGACATGCCCGACGACTTCTCCGCGGAGCGGACCTGCGTCGCGACGGTGGGCATGAACGAGTAGAGGTTCCACTGCCCGTTGTCGGACGCGGTGTAGCCGTAGCCTTGATCGTTCGGCCAGTTCTCCGGCTTGGCGAGATCGGCCGGCGTGGCGTCGGGGGCCGGCGGCCATCCGGCGGCCGCGTCGCCGTGCACGAGCAGCGGCGTGAGGGCGGTCGCGAGGGCGAGCAGGTGCGTCAGGCGAGGGAAGCGAACACGGCGCATGGAGGAGGCTCCTCTTCTTCCGGGCAACGACGGCAAGAAACAGCGAAAACAGCGCGGGGATGGGGCGTTCAACCTATCACCCTCGCGGCCGCGCAGGTAAACCCGCGTCGCGATGTCGACCCCCGAGCGCCCCGCCCGCAGCCCCTTCGCCGATCTGCCGCGGGTCGATCGCGTGGTCGCGCACGCCTCGCTCGCCGCCGCGCGAAAACGCCTCGGCGCCGACGGTCTCACCGCGCTGACGCGGCGCGCGATCGACGCCGCGCGCCGGGCGATGCGCGACGGCGCGGCCTGCCCATCGCTCGACGACGTGGCGCGCACGGTGGCGATCGCCGCAGCGGAGGCGCTCTCGGCGCGCGCGCGGGCGGTGATCAACGCTACCGGCGTCGTCCTCCACACCAACCTCGGCCGCGCGCCGCTCTCGCGCCGCGCGGTCGACGCGCTCGCGGCCTCGGCGGGGCACTACACCTCGATCGAGATCGACCTCGCCACCGGCCGCCGCGGCGCGCGCGGAGCCTTCGCCGAGCGGGCCCTCGCGCAGCTCACCGGGGCCGAGGCCGCGCTCGTCG
>JBDTXR010000250.1:0-13096 GCA_040006075.1 Byssovorax sp.
ACGTTGTCGTGTCCGCCGCGGGCCAGCGCATAGTTCACGAAGAGGCGGGCCACGGCGACGGCGTTGCGATCGTCGGGGAGGGCCCGGAGCACGCGGGCCAGATCCTCGGCGGACGGCGTGTAGTTCCAGAGGCCGTCGCTGCAGAGCAGGACCACGCCGCGGCCCGTCAGCTCGCGCGATTTCACGTCGGGCTCGACCTCGATCATGGCTTCGCCGACCTCGAGCGGGCCGAGGCACCGGGTGATGGTGTGGGCCAGCGCGCCCTGCACCTCCGAGGCGTCGGCGACCTCGCCGCGGGCGATGGCGTCGTTGACCCACGAGTGATCGTGGGTGAGCAGCTCGGCGCCGCGCGGCGAGAGCCAGTACACGCGGCTATCGCCGACCCAGCCCACGGTGAGCCGGCCCTTGTAGACCACGCCGACCACGATCGTCGTGCCCGGCAAATCGGCCACCGGCGCCGCGGCGTGGGCCGCGCAGATCGCCAGGTGCGCCGCGCGGATCGCCTTCGCCACGGCCGAGCTCGCCGACTCGTGGGCGACGTCGGGCGAGCGGAGAAAGTGGTCGAGCGCGTCGCGGGCCGTGCGCGCCGCGGCGCTCGACGCCAGCTCCGAGTGCGGCGACGACGAGACTCCATCGCAGACCACCATCACGGTGAACGGCTCGCCCTCGACGCTGGTCCCGCGCGCCAGGGCGGTCGCGTCTTGATTGTACGGCCGCCACAGGCCCGGGTCGCAGAGCTCCGCGGTGTGATCCTGGCCCTGGGGCTCGCCGAGCTCGACCTTCACCGCGTCGAGGTGGCGGCGCACGTCGGCGATGGACCGATCGACCGCGTCCTCGGCGTTGCGGTTGGCCACCAGCAGCCGCACCAGGCGCGTGGGCCCGAGGATCGCCGGCGCCAGGAACACGTCGCCGAGCGACTCGAGCAGGCGCCGCGCGTCCATGCGTCGCCCGCGCTGCGCCCCGCGCAGGCGCGACACCGCGACCTTGCCGTCGAGGTGCATCAGCAGATCGCGCGGGGCCGGATAGAAGCAATAGCCCGCATGCTCGGCGGTCTCGACGAGATCGAGCAGGCCCTCGATCGCCGCGACGGCCTCGGCCGGTGTCCCGTTCTGCACCACGTCGCCGAGCTTGCGCAGCGACGTCGGCGGCGCCGTCAGCGCGGCCCACGAGAGCGGCGGCTTCTGCCCGCGCTCGATCAGCTCGGGGAAGCCGCGGACGCCGCGGAGCTTCGCCAGCGCCTCGGCCTCGACCGTCAGCGCCGACGGCGAGCCCAGGAGCATCAGCACCTCGCGCCCGTCGCTCGTCGTGGCCCGCGCGTCGTCGCGCGCCGCGGGCCCGAGCACGGTGTAGGCGCCCACGGCGAGGCCGGCCCGCAGCGACGTGGCCGGCGCCTCGTCGACCGACGCCTCGCGGCTCGAGAACGGCTCGGTCCCGAAGGCCAGCCGGTGCCCACACCCTTTGCAATAGCCATCGCCGTCGTCGGCGTGGGCCGCCCCACAGGCCACGCATCCGCCCGCGTCGCTCAGCGCCGAGACCCGCAGCGCCGCGCTCAGGAGCGCCGTCGACGAGGGCGACTCCTCCTCGGTGATCTCGCCCGGGGGCAGCAGGGAGGGCGAAAGGCGCGTCCCGTCCACCTCGCAGAACAGATCGTCGTCGCCGCACGGGGCGTCACAGGTGGGGCAAAGCTGCACGACGATAGGCTACTGCAAATGCCAACGAAAGGGCGCGGCGCCCGCGGGTGCGACAACGTCCTCCACCGAGCCAGGCGGCGCAAACAGGGGCGACACCGCGGCTCACGGGCCCCCGCGCGGCGGGTTCCTGGACGCTCCTCGGGCGCAGATTTCAAAGGACCGAGCTCGTCTCCGGCGATGGAGCCATTGACGGAACAGACTATCTCCGCCTCGAACACAAGCACTCTGGAGAACGGATCATTTGTGGTCCGGACGGACGAAGGTGAGCTGGGCCATCCGCGCAGCGCGTGTGCGGCTCATGCCATCGGCCGCGGATCCGGGCTCCCCGTCGTCGAGAGAGCAGGCTCACGTCGCGTGGTTCGAGGTCGCGGAACAGCGCGCGTGTGGTAGCGTGTGGAGACCCGGGTGAGCCCTTCATTCGCGCTCCGGGGCGCGCAAGCTGCTTCAGTCTTCGTCTTTCGCGCCGTTCTCCCCATGACGACCTGATGGTGCTCACTGCCGGACAGACACTCGACCGTTACACGATCGAGACCCTCGTGGGCGAGGGAGGTATGGGGCGGGTGTATCGCGCGTTCGACGCCCGACTCCACCGTCACGTCGCGTTGAAGGTGCTCCGGGTGGCCGCCGGCGATCCCGAGAACGCGGTCGCCAACGTCCTCCGCGAGGCCCGCGCCGCCGCGGCGATCACCCACCCCAACGCCACCGCGGTCTTCGACGCCGGCGAGCTCGAGGGGCGGGCCTGCATCGTCATGGAGTACGTGCCGGGGACCTCGCTCCGGCGGATCATCGGCTCGGCCGACGTCTCGCTGCACACGCGACTCCACTGGCTCGTCGACATCGCCGGCGCGCTCGGGGCCGCGCATCAAGTCGGGGTGATTCACCGCGATATCAAGCCCGAGAACGTGATGATCCGCGACGACGGCCTGCTCAAGGTCTTGGACTTCGGCGTCGCCGGTCGCACGCGCCTCGTCGACTCCACGCCGGGCGCAGGCGCGGTCGAGATGGTCACGCCGAGCGGTGGGAACGCGGTGGGAACGCCGGCGTACATGGCGCCGGAGCAGGTCCGCGGCGCGGCCATCGACGGGCGCGCCGATCAGTTTGGCTGGGCGGTGCTGGCCTACGAGCTGCTCACCGGCCGCTTGCCCTGGAAGGCGCCGAGCGAGCTGATGTCGTTCATCGTCGCGGTCCTGACGCAGCAGGTCGATCCGCCGTCGCAGCTCGTCCCCGCGATCCCGCTGCCGGTCGACGCCGCGATCCTCCGCGCCCTCGCCAAGTCCCCCGAAGGCCGCTTTCCTTCCATGCTCGCGGTCGCCGCGGCGCTCTCGGCCGCGTTCTCCGACCGCCCGCCGCCGCCCTCGTCGCGCTCGTCGGCGGCGCTGCTCGCGCACGCGCTCCGCGCCGCGCCGGGGCCGCTCGTCGTCCCCACGGGCCCGGATCTGCTGCCGATCATCGACGTCGCCGCGCGATCCACCTTCGCGGCGCGAGCGCCCACGCCGCGCGCGACCCGGCTCGTCACCCCGTCGTCGACCCCGCTCCGCGCTCCCCGCGACGACGCGCCGGTCGAGCTCGACGAGCACCTCCGCCGCCTCCCCAGCGGGGCCACCGTCAAAGGCCTGTTCTTCCTCGAGCTCCAGCGCCTGTCCGAGCAAGCGGGCGTGTGGCCGCAAGTCCTCGAGTCCGCGGGCATCGCCGAGAGACGCTATTACAACTTTCGCGACTACCCCATGGTCGACAACCTCCGCCTCACCGCCGCTGTCGCCGCCCACGTCCACCCCACCATCCCCCGGGGCGACGCGATCCGGTATCTCGGGCAAACCGCGCTCGACGTGGTCCTCGGCAGCCAGATCGGACGGGCCCTGTTCGGCGTCGACGCCCGCGATCTCGAGCAGCTCTTCCTGCGCGGCCCGCGGGCCTACAAGCTGCTACTGGGCGTCGGCGAGGTGACGTCAGAGAAGGTATCTGCCAGCGTGTTTCGCTTCCACGCGAAGAACTTCCCCGCGTTCCTGGAGACCTATCAGATCGGGGTAATCGAGGGCGTCTTGCGGCACTGCGGGAAGACAGGCCAGGTGCGGATCGCGCTCGACGACGTGGCCAATGCCACGCTCGAGGTCGAGATCAACTGATCGGACGGACCCGGAATTTTTTTGCGCAGATGGCGGCCTCGGGCTCGCGCCGTTTGCGTGATCTCCATCTGGATGGACAGAGGAGAGGGAGCAGAGGCCCGGAGTCGTTCGGCCATGACCACGAGGTCGACCGCGAGCATCACGTCGACGGCCTTTCGACCATCACGCGCGCAAATTTGTGGCGCTACCCAATGGCGACGAGATCCTGGTACACACGTGGCTCGATCTTGACCTTCAGGTTGGCAAGATACTGAAGCAGCTCGTGCGCAGCTTCGCTCTTCACGGGACGTGACTCGAGGCGCCCAAGATGGATGGAAATCTTCTTGCTCGTCTTTTGAAGGCTGGCCAGGAAGCTACGCTGATCGGCGTAGAGCTTGGTATTGCCGGTCTGCTGAACCTGGCCAATGTAGTAGCGCGTCTCTTGCCAGACGCGCGGCCCGACGATCTTCTGGGCGATCTTCACATAGTCGAGTCGACGCAGGTCGGGGACTCCGGCGTCTTTCAACCCATGATACCAGTTGTTCCCGTCAATGAAGAGCACGGCGCGGTCGGTCACGTAATTCCCCCCAGAAAAGAAAAACCCCAGTGTGTGGCAAGCCAGACACTGGGGGGTAAAAGCCTGCCCCCGTGAGGGCGAAGGCTCGCGGAGATTCTCACAATTTCGTCCGTCTGTCAACCTCTATGTAGCTCCTGATGGAGTCGCGTTGGCTTGCTCGCCGCTGTCGCGGACGGATCACGTAGTCCAAGTGTTCCATGCTTTGCTGAGCTCGGTGGCGTGGCCAGGTGATGTCGCCAAGGCGAAGCTCGAGGTGCAGAGCAACTGACCGGATCTGGCGGCGCAGATGGGGCGAAGTGGTCGTCCGGTTGTGGGTCTCGATCTGGGAGGGGAGAGGAAGGATAGCGCGTTCCCTCAATAGGGCCTGAAGCCGAGCACGGTAACTCTGATGTTGTTGCCCTGGACTGCACAGACAGTTTGCCCTGCCAGGACAGGAATTCGCATTCCGTGAATCGAACCATTCTGATTGATCATGGCCAACAGAATCAGCTTATCCTCCGATACGCCGCAATCGTTGCCTTGTACGAGGTGCAACGTGCCCCCAGTCTGAGCCGTCGCATCGGTGATGAAGAACGGCCCCTCGAGCACCTTCTGCTCCTTCTCCGGCGAGACGACGCTGGTAGTCGTGAAGAACACCGACTGTCCGATGTCCGTATCGGCAGTGACCACCTTCGTCAACCCCGGCCCCGGCGCACCCGTCCCCGCCGAGCTGCTCACCCCGCTCGTGCCGCTCGCCCCGCTCGATCCCGATCCGCCGGCCCCTTGCGACCCAGCCGCCTTCTCCGCCGTGATGTCCACCTGCCCCGAGCAAGCCGCGATCCCCGCCGCGAGCGCCAGTCCACCGATGATCCAGACCTTCATGAAGACCTCCTGAGTCGAGGTCACCGTAGCTCGGTTTCACATCTCCAGATAGATCAACGCAATCAGCCCCAGCGCCGTCAGCACGCCACATACGATGAGAAAGGTCATCACGAACGGCGGAGTCCCGAAGGCCCCATCTCCCGCGGCGAGCGACTCTGCGGCGCTCGGCGCCGGCGCGCGCTGCGGCCCCTCGCCTGCCGCGGCGCCCTTCCCGGGCATCGGCAACGTCTGCCCCGCGCCGGGATACGCTTGCTGCGGCGCCGCGCCCGCGGCGGGCCTCGGGCGGTTGGGCTGCGGAGGCATCCAGTCTTTTGACGCGATCAGCGTCTCGTCGTCGTCTTCCCCGGCCATCGGCGCAGGATACCGCGTTTCGAGCGCGTCCGGGGCGATCGTTCAGCGGGCCGACGGCGCCGCGCCGGCCGGGCTCGACGCGGCCACGGTCGGCGTCGGCTTCACGGTCGCGCCGCGGTGCCGGGGATCGTTCAGCGCCAGGAAAACGACGAGCGACCACACGCCGATCGGCGCGGCGGCGCCGGCGATCATCACGAACCAGTGCACCGGCCGTATCCCCGTGAACGCCGCCTCTCGGGAGCGCGTCGGGAGGCCGCTGTCGGTGACGGTCGGCCGATCGACGAGCACCGCGCGGGAGGGCGACGCGGCCGACGGTGGCGGCGGAGGCGCCTCGGGGACCGACGACATCGGGCCGCGCCCGGCGATCGCTTCGTTCACGTACGAAGGCGGGATCAGCTCCGGGTACGATCCGAGCCGCGATCGCCCGGCTCGGGGGCCCGCGCGCTCGGCGGCCTCGGCCAGCGCCTCCGCCAGATCCTGGCGCCGCGACTCGATCTTCTCCGCGAGGAACGTCGTCACCAGCGCCGCCACGTCGGTCGCGGTCGTTGGCCGGCTGATCGCCGCCTCGAGCGCGCGCGCCATGTCGAGGGCCGTCGGGTAGCGATCGTCGGGCAGCGGCGAGAGCGCGGTCATCACGATCGAGGCCACGTTCGCTGGCACGCTCTCCGGCAGCGGCAGCGGACGGCGCCCCGACGTGAGGGCCTTGAGCGTCGCCAGATCGTTCTTGCCCTCGTACGGGAGATTGCCGGACAGATACTGATACAGGATCGTCCCCATGGCCCAGATGTCGGCCCGGCGATCGAGGCCTTTCCCCTTCACCTGCTCGGGCGCGGCATAGGCCAGCTTGCCTTTGAGGGTGCCAGTCCGGGTCTCCTCCGACATCCGGTCCAGGGCCTTGGCGATGCCGAAGTCGATGACCTTGGTGACACCCGAGGTGGACACCAGAATGTTCTGCGGCGACACGTCGCGGTGGACGACGTTGAGCAGCTTGCCGTCCTCCCCGCGCAGCTCGTGCGCGGCGTGGAGGCCGGCGCAGGCGTCGGCGGCGATCCGCAGCAGCGCGTAGAGCGGGAACGTCTGGCCCTGCTTGACGATGGCCTGGTAGAGCCGCGACCACGAGTCGCCGGTGATCCACTCCAGCACCATGTAGAGCGTGCCCGACTCCTCGCCGAGATCGTCGATGTCGGCCACGTTGGGGTGGCGGATGCGCGAGGCGATCGCCGCCTCGTCGAGGAACATGGTGCGAAAGCCCTGATCGCCCGCGAGGTGCGGGAGGATGGTTTTCACGGCGACCAGCTTCTCGAAGCCGTGCTTGCCCTGCACGCGCGCGACCCACACCGTGGCCATGCCGCCTTCGGCGAACGGGTAGAGCAGCTCGTAGCGTCCATCGAGCCGGTAGCCCGGCTGGAGGTGCGCCTGCTGAGGGTGGGTGGGAGCCCGCACGCGGCCGAGTATCCCTTTCTCGCGCCCGATGCGCGAGAATTCTTCCCGCGATGGGCCTCGTCGCGCGCGATCCACCGCGAGGTTGCATCGGCGGCTCGCCTCGCCGCATACTCGCGGCCAATGGCCAGAAAGAAGCCCGAGGTCGCCGATCTCTCCACCAAACTCTTGCTGGTCGAGCTCGGGAGCGAGAAGCGCTGGAAGCGCCTGGCCGTGATCGGAGCGCTCAGCGCCGGGGCCCTCGGAGGCCTGGCGTTCGGGGTGATGCGCGTGCTCGACAGCCGCGACACCGCCGCGCGCGACGCCGCGTGGAGCAGCCTCAACGCGTGCCTGCTCGGCGATCCGCTCAAGGACGGCGAGACGCCGATGAGCCGGATCTCCAACATCCAGCTCGGGATCCTCGGCGTGCCGATGGAGAAGCGGAGCAAGACGGCGACCGATCCGGCGTGGCCCGCGGCCTGCGCCGTTCAGGCCTTCGCGCTGCAAGAGCACGCGGGGAGCACGCCGCTCGGCGACGCCGCGAAGGCCCTCGCCGGCGCGCTCAAGACCGACGCCACCGCGACCGCGGATCTGCGCGCGCAGGTCGAGCCGGTGTACCGCGAGGCCGCCGCGCTCAAGCTCGAAGCGAAGCCTTCTGCCGACACCACGCCCGCGCCGAAGCCCGCCGCGCCGCTGTTTTCGAACGAGGCGTTCCGCGCGCTGCCGAAGTTTCTCTCGGGCACGTTCAGCCTCTCCAGCGTGCGCGACGTGCCCTCGTCGGGGCAGAAAATTCATTTCCTGATCGACCAGCACGACATGCCCGAGGGGCCCGTGCTCTGCACCGCGACCGCGGCCGATCCCTCGGTCCACTGCCTCAAGATCCCGCCCGCCGTCGCCACGCTCAGCCCCGGTCTGCGCCTGGTCGGGACCACCGAAGACAGCGCGCGGCCCTTCTATTTTGCGGGGGATCGCGGTCAGCTCGGGATCTTCCCGCCCGAGGGGCGCGGGGCGATCGACGCCGGCGTCACGCTCGGCGCGTCGGCGCACGCCGACGGATCGATCGCGCTCTTGTTGAGGCGCGACACCGGCAAGGACGTGCGCCTCGTCGTGCATCCGGCGACGGGTCTGGCGATCGAGCGATCGCTGCTCCAGCCGACCGATCTCGATCCCGCGGGGCAGATCGGCCTCTCCTGGGACTGGATCACCTACCGGGGCCCGGCGAAAGCGGGGGCGCCGTCGCACCTCTTCGCGCGCAAGATCGAGGGCCCGCCGGGCGCCGCGTCGGCGGCGCTCGACCTCGGCGAGATCGACGAGCCCGCGCCCGCCGACAAGGCCGACAAGGAGACGCCGATCGTCGCCTGCCGCACCGACGAGGGCATGAGCGTGCGCGTCCGCGGCGCGCGCGTCGACACGCTGGCCCTCTTCGCGGGCGGCCGCTGGGGCGCGCCGGTGAAGCTCTCGACCCGCGGCGGCGCGCTCACCTGCCGCGGCATCGAGGCCGTGACCACCTCGATCGAGCACGCGATCGAGGCCGACAAGGACTACGCGACCATCAGCCAGTCGCGCTGCAACAGCTCGGGGTGCACGCCAATCTCGGTCCCGCTCAAGCAGCTCCTGGCCGGCGTCGGGGAGATCGTCCCTGCGGACGCCAGCGGCATCGTCGCGACCGACGTCGGCGGCAAGCTGGCGATCCTCTGGAACGGCGGCCCTCTCGGTGGCCTGCGAATGCGCTTTGGCGCCGCGGACCGCATGAAAGAAGCCCCGGATACCATCGTGGCCGACGGCCGCGAGGGCGCCGGAGAAGCCAAGCTGAGCTCGTTCGTCGGACTCAAGGTCTTGCCGGGCAACGGCTTTTCCGTGGTGCTCGTCAACACCACCTCGGGCGTGAAGGCCTTCCGGCTCGACGGCGAGGGGCACATGGCCGCTCTGCAAGCGACCCTGTAGCCCAATCTCGACGGACTCTGTCAGGCCCGTTCACGCGGGCAAAGCAGGCTCACCGCGGCCTGGACGGCCGCGGCACGCTCCGGTGTCGCACTGTCGGGTGCTTGGCTCCGGTGAAGAGCGCGCGCAGCGCCGGGCCGGCCGCTTCGCGCCGCGCGGCGCAGAGGCGGACGCTCTCGACGGCGCCGGCGATCTCTCGCGGGCCGCCGTCGAGCTTCTTCGCCCGCTCGCCGAAGAGCTTCTGGATCGCGTCGGCGTGGGCCGCGTCGCAGAACACCGCGCCCGACCACGCGAGGTACGCCGCGCGCGCCGGGGGCAAGCGCGCGAGCACCGCGTCGACGTGCCCTTCGAGCCAGGTCCACGCCGCGTCGCGGGTCTCGGGCTGCGAGAGCTGACCGTTGAGCGGCGTCATCGCCTCGTCGCCGCGGACCCGCGGATCGAAGGTCAGCTCGAGCGCCCGCGCCGAGAGCTCCGGCTTCTTCACCGCCGCGAGCGCCCCGAGGATCCGGTCGCGGACCACCTCCTTGTCGGCCTTCGCCAGCAGCGCGAGCAGCGCGTCGAACAGCGCCGCGTCGCCGTCGGATCCCGCGATCCGCAGCGCCACGCCCGCGACCTGGCGATCGACGGCGTCGGGGTGGATCGCCCCGTCTTTCCCGAAGCCCACGTACGCGCGCCCGCGCTCGGCGGCGTCGCGTCGCACCGCCGGATCACGCGCCGTCCACCCCAGGAAATTGATCACGTCACGCCGCAGCAGCGAGCGATCGCCGTCCTCGACTGCGCCCTTCGCCGGCTCCCAGCCGAGCGCCTTCCACGTCGGCGCGTAGAGCTCGCCCGCGAACTTCTGGAAGGCCAGCTTCGCCTTCTCGTCGTCGCGGATCCACTCGCGCCCCTCGCGGAGCAGGCTCATCGGCGATCCTGCCACCGCGCGGCTTGGATCGTCGGCGAACGGCGCCAGCGCGTCGAGCGCGTCGCTGATCGGGATCCGCCCGTTGATCGCGCCGGATCGCAGGCTCTCGGCGAAGCTCAGGCGCTCGGCCGCCGTCAGCTCCGGATAGCCCTTCTCCGCGAGCTGCTTCAAGGCCTCCTTCGGCAGCGACCAGCGGTAATACCCGCGCCCCGCCGCGTTCGGCATCACCCACGCAGGACACTTCGCCGCGTCGAGCGGCAGCGTCGCGTCGCGCTCGGTCATCAGCGTGCACGCCGTCTTCACGCCGTCGCCCGCGTCGTAGCGCGCGCAGACCGGGATCTTCCACACCGTCGACTCGGTGGCCTTCATCCCGGCCGGGAGGAACTGCCCTTGATGCAGCGTCAGCGCCGGCTGCTTCCCGCAGGTGAGCGCGGCCTCGACGAAGGGCACGCCCTTCTGGAACAGGAAGCTCCGGAACGGCGTCGCCACGTCGCGCCCCGCGCTGGTCGAGAGGGCCTGGAGCAGATCGGCCTCGGTCGCGTTGCCGTGACGATGCCCTTCCAGGTAGGCGTGGAGCCCCGCTTGAAACGCCTTCGGCCCGGCGTTCTCCTCGAACATCTCGATCACCACCGAGCCCTTCTGGTAGGTGATCCCGTCGAAGGCGTTGTAGATGTCGTCGTCGCCCGTGATCGGCTGGCGGATCGCCCGCGCGCTCGACAGCACGTCCTGATCCATCGCGTAGTGAGCGGCCTCCACCGCGTGCGCGGCGCTGTCGTACTCGGGCCGGATCTGCCCGGTGATCCTCCGCCCCATCCAGGTCGCGAAGGCCTCGTTGAGCCAGAGATCGTCCCACCACGGCATCGTCACCAGATCGCCGAACCACTGGTGCGCGAGCTCGTGCGCCGTGACGCTGATCAGCGCCTGCTCCTGCGCCACGGTCGCGGTCTTCGGATCGAGCAACAAGAGCTGCTCACCGAAGGTCACCGCGGCGGCGTTCTCCATCGCGCCGCGCTTCTCGGGGACGGCGATCAGATCGAGCTTGGCATACGGGTACGGCACCCCGAGGTAGCCCTCGAGCGCCGCGAGGATCGGCCCGGTGCTGGCGAGCGCATAGGCGATCTCCGGCCCGCGCCCGCGCGCCGCGAAGCCCCGCAGCGGCACCGCCAAAGGCCGCGTCGCGCTGGCCGGGATCGGCGGCGCATTGACCACGTCGAACGGCCCCACCGCGAAGGCCACGAGGTAGCTCGGGAGCTTCTCGGTCGTGGCGAAGGTCACGCGCTCTCGCCCGCCCGGGGCCTCGGTACGGCTCGTCTCGGCGCCGTTGGAGACCACGGCATCGCCCTTGGGGACGAAGAGCGTCACGTCGAAGGGGGCCTTGAACGCCGGCTCGTCGAAGCAGGGGAACGCCCGCCGCGCGAAGGTCGGCTCGAACTGGGTGAACGCGTAGTGAGCGCCCTCCCTCGCGACGCGGAAGAGGCCCTCTTGCCGATCGCCGAAGGCGCCCTCGTACTCGATGTGGATCAGGACTCGACCGGGCTCGATCCGCTCCTCGGGCCGCAGCGCCACCAGGCCGGCCGGGGTCACCTGATCCCACCTCGCCTCCACCGGCGGCCCGCCCTCGCGGATGAACATCACCCGCGACGGCCGGAGATCGCGCCCGTGGATCCAGACGATGTCCCGCGCGTCGTCGAGCTGGACCGCGAGATCGATCTCGCCTTGAAATGTAGGCTTTTCGGGGTCGATCACCAGCCTGAGCCCCACGTGGAGCGGCCGCACCTCGGGGGGGAGGCGCCCCACCGGCCGCGTCACGCCCACGAGCGATGCGGGGCCGCGCCGGAACGGGGGCGTGTGGCCGGCGGCGTTCGGCGGGCTCCCGGCGTGCCTCTCGTGCAGGTCCGGGCCCGGCGCGCAGGCCGCCGCCGCGACGAGGAACGAAGCGCCCGCGATCCTCGGAATCGAGCTGATCTTCATGGTCGGCGGAGCCTACTCTCTCGCCTCGATCCTGCGAAGCGCGGTCGCGTGCGTTCGGCGAAGCGCCGCGTATACTCCCGCCCGGTAATTTCGCCTACGGGAGGAGAATTCCCCCAATGTCGCTCGCCCAGATCAAAGGTCAGAACGTCGATATCCGCCTCTGGACCCGCCCCCACGAGGTCGAGGCCGTCGCCCTCGATCAGCTCCGCAACATCAGCGCGCTGCCGTGGGTGTTTCACCACGTCGCGGCCATGCCCGACGTGCACTATGGCAAAGGCGCCACCGTCGGCTCGGTCATCGCCATGAAGGGCGCGGTCTCCCCGGCGGCCGTGGGCGTCGACATCGGCTGTGGCATGGGCGCCGTCGAGACCAACCTCACCGCGAGCGACCTGCCCGAGAGCCTGCGCCAGGTGCGCCTCGACATCGAGTCGGTGGTCCCGGTGGGCTTCGCCGGCCACACCCGTCCTGTCGAGTTCCCCGCGGCGAACGACCTCTGGAGCGAGTTCCCGGACCTCACCTCGGAGGTGCAGAAGCTCGTGGGCAAGGCCCGCTCCCAGCTCGGCACCCTGGGCGGCGGCAATCACTTCTTCGAGCTCTGCCTCGACACCGATCAGAAGGTGTGGATCATGCTCCACTCCGGCTCCCGCAACATTGGCAAGGAGCTGGCCGAGATCCACATGGCCAAGGCCAGGAAGCTCAGCCACAACCGCGATCTCCCCGACCGCGATCTGGCGGTGTTCCTCGCCGGAACGCCGGAGATGGCCGCCTATCGGCGCGATCTCTTCTGGGCCCAGCGCTACGCCCGCACCAACCGCGAGGTGATGCTCGACCTGGCCCTCTCTGCCCTGAAGAAGCACTTCCCTCAACTGGTCACCGGACAGGCCATCTTCTGCCACCACAACTACGTCGCCGAAGAGGTCCACTACGGCGAAGAGGTCCTGGTCACCCGCAAGGGGGCCATCCGCGCCGGGTGGGGCGAGCTCGGGATCATCCCTGGATCGATGGGGACCCGCAGCTACATCGTCCGCGGCCTCGGCTGCGCCGAGTCGTTCGAGAGCGCCTCGCACGGCGCCGGCCGCAAGATGAGCCGAGGCGAGGCCAAGCGCCGCTTCTCGGTCCGCGATCTGGTCAAGCAGACCGAAGGGGTCGAGTGCCGCAAGGACAGCGGCGTGGTCGACGAGATCCCCGGAGCCTACAAGTCGATCCAGCGGGTGATGGAAGACCAGGCCGATCTGGTGGAGATCGTGACCGAGCTCAAGCAAGTGATGTGCATCAA
>JBDTXR010000251.1:0-13005 GCA_040006075.1 Byssovorax sp.
TGCACGCCGTCGGCGCGCGTCACCACCGAGCTGCTCGGCGCCTCGGAGCAGGGCGCGCTCCTCGCCGTCGGCGCGGACGTCGTCACGATCCCGCTTGTTTCGCCGCTCAAGCCCGTCGTCTCCGACTCGCTCGCGCCGGCCGCGGGCGCTGCGGTCGAGCTCGGCGCGGCGCGATCGCCGAACGGGGCGACCATCGCCGTGCCGACCGATCACGGCGTCTTCGTCGCCGCCGTGAAGAGCGGCGCGCGCACCGCGAAGGGCAAGCTGTGGTCGGGATCGGAGCTCTTCGGCGCGTACCTGTGCGTGCCCTCGAACGGCGGCGATCGGCTGGCGTGCGTCACCGGGACGACGGCGACGATCTACGAAGCGAAGTGACGATCGCTCTTAGCCGATCACGCGCAGCACCGGCCCGGCCGAGACCCGGACCACGTCGGCGCGGAGCATGTCGCCGTCGAGCACGTAGCGCCCCTCGGCGCCCTCGGGGAAGCGCACCGCGAACTCGCGCACCAGATCGTCGAAGTGCCCCGCGCCGCCGATGCATTTGCCGGCGAGCACCCGCGGCGCGCGGGGGCCGAGCTGCCGCGCCGAGAGCGGGCTCGCGACCAGGTGCACGCGCGAAGGATCCTCGCCGGCGCGGTACGACACCCGCATCCCGAGGCCGAGGTCCTTCACGACGGCCGCGCACACCAGCGAGAACGCCTCCGGATCGAGCGCGCGGCCCTCGACCTCGATCGTGCACGGCATGGGGTCGAGCACGCTGCGCGCGTAGGCGCCGCCCCAGAACGACTCGGCGAAGATCCGCGCGACGATCCGCGCTGCGCCCGCGAGGCCACGGCCGCCTTCGGCGTAGTAGCGATCGAAGAATCCGGCGACGAGGCCGGTCCCGAAGATGAAGCCGATCCGCGCTTCCTGGACCTCGCCGCGCTCGGCCTCCACGCGCAGCGTCGGCCTCGCGATCGGGGCGCCGGGGCTCTCGCAGAGCCGCGCGAGCCGATCGGCGAGATCGCCGCCGCCCGCGGATTTCGAGGCCCAGTTCCGCGCCACGGTCGCCACCGTGCCGCCGGGGAGGAAGG
Organism: Byssovorax sp.; assembly: GCA_040006075.1. Classification (GTDB taxonomy): domain Bacteria; phylum Myxococcota_A; class Polyangia; order Polyangiales; family Polyangiaceae; genus JANYGI01. The sequence continues at coordinate 1,074 of JBDTXR010000251.1, forward strand.
CCACCTCGGGCCACGCGCGGTCGCCGAAGGCGCGCGCGATCGCGGTGACGCCGGCCATGAAGGTGCCGTCGCCACCCGAGAAAACCAGGCGATCGCAGCCGCGCGCGGCGATGAGGCGGACCGCGGCGTCGAGCTCGGCGAGGCTCGCGGTGGGGTGCACGACGGCCTTCCCGTCGGCGATCCGCTTCATGCGCGCCAGCAGATCGGGGCGCGTGCGGTGCAGCCGCGCGGTGGTGTTGACGATGACGTCGATGGGCCCCTTAGAGCCCATCCCTCGGCATTTGTCCATCGGGCGCGGCCCGCGTTCGCCGGTGTCGACCGGGCGCCGGCCTGCTACGTTGCGCCCGATGCAGCGCGCTCTTCGCTTCGCCGCCGTGGGCCTCGTGCTCCTTTGCCAGTGCGGCGGGAGCGCCTCGCTCCGCGCCGCCGAAGCGGGCCGCTTCACCGGGCTCTCGGCCGAGGTCGCGGCCGAGGTGAAGCGCGGCGACCTCGACGAAGCCGAGGCCATCGAGCTCGCGCGAGCCATCCTGCGACGCGACGTCGCCGGAGCCGCGGGCGACGAAGGGGCGGCGCGGATCCACGGGCTCGCGGGGTGCGCTCGGCCGCTCGATCGCGCGCTGGAGCACCGCGCCGAAGACGACGACGTCGCCGGCGCGGCCGCGGCGATGGTGCGCCTCGAGGTCGGCCTCTCGTCGCGCGAAGACTTCGTTCACTGGGCCTCCGAAGCGCCGGGCGGTCCGCGATCGGCGTTCCGTGCGGTTGGCGCGCGCGCCCTCTCGGGCCCCGACGACGGCGCGCTCCGTCGCAAGCTCATCGTCGACGCCGATCAGGCCGTGCGCCTCGCCGCGCTGCGCGCCTCGGAGCACGCCGCCTCCGCGAGCGACACCGACGTGGTCCTCGACGCCGCGCGCGTCGATCCCTTTCCCATGGCGCGCGCCGTGGCCGTCCGCGCCGCCGGAGCCATCGGCGGCGAGCGCGTCGTCCTCGCCCTGAAAGACCTCTGGGCTGCGGCCGATCCCCTCCTGCGCGAGGCCATCGCCGACGCGTGGGGCACGCCCGCATCCATCGACGCCGGAGGCCGTCGCGAGCTCTCGTGGGCCGCGGAGACCCAGGGCGGCGCCCCGGCGATCGCCGCCGCCTACGCGCTGGTCCGCGCGGGCAATCACGCGACCCCGATGCCCACCGGCCCCGGCGTCGCCGAGGCCATCGGCGTGATCGAGCGCGCGATCAAATCCGGCGTCACCCACGAGCGCACCTTCGCCATCACCATCGCCCCGCTCTCGGCGCCTGCGCTGCAAAACGCGGTAATTGAAGCCTCGAAAGACGTCGACGAGGACGTCGCCCTCGCCGCGACGGTCCGCCGCCTCGACACCGCGGCGGGACAAGGCGGCGCCTCCCCGGCCGATCGGCCGGCGCTCACCGCGAAGCTGCTCGCGGCCGCTTCGTCGGGCGAGAAGATGCGCGGCCTCGTCGCGCGCAACGCGCTGGCGCGCCTCGGCGTGCGCGAGCTGCTCCCGCTCCTCGACAAGGAAGCGTCGTCACCCGACGCGCAGCTCCGCAAGGCCGCCGGCACCGCATTCGTCGCGCTGGGCGAGCTGCCGCGCGCCGCGGTGCTCGCCGCGGACACCGACGCGCGGGTCCGCGACGGCGTCGCCTGCTCCTTGCTCATGCACGCCGCGCGCTGAAAATGCGCCGGCTCGGTCCCAGTTGGGGAGGCGCTCTCAACCGGGTTGCGGCTCGCTCCAGGTCGGCCTCCGGATCGCGTCGTCCGGCATGTAGCGACTCCACTCCTGCTCGCTCATCGTCGTTCGCTGGAGCAGGCGTCCCACGCTGTTGATCAGCTCGTCGAGCTCGACCGGGTGACGCTGCGCCTCGCCCTCGTCGTCGCCGATCACGATCCACCGCGCGTCCGGGCTCAGCGCGGCGATCTCGTAGCGGCAGCGCGGGCTGGCGAGGACGCCGCGGCTGATGAAGCGGGTCGAGGTCCCGACGACGAGCTTCCTCCAGAGGCAGACGATCCCGTCGAGGCTCACCGACACCAGGCGCTCGCTGTCGGACGCCCACGCGAGCTGCTCGATCCGGTTGCCGTGGCTGTCGTCGCCGCTCGCGCGCTTGCCGGTCGCGAGGCTCCACACCGTCGCGGTCTGGGTCGCGTCGCCCGTCGCGAGCCAGCGCTGATCGGGGCTGAAGGCCACGACGCGCACCGCGGAGGCGTGCCGGTACGAGGCGATCAGATCCCCGCTCGCGACGTCGTGAACCCGGGCGAGGCGATCGTGGCAACCGATCGCGATCCGGCTTCCATCCGCGAGGAAATCCACGCTCCATGCGCCGCTCTCGGTGACGATGCGCCGGTCGTGCGCCGCGTCGCTCGCGCGCGCGTCGACGAGGGTGACGGCGCCTTCGGAAGAGCTGCGGGCGATCGCCAGCCGGGAGCTGTCGGGGTGCCAGGCGATCGCCGTGATCTCTTCGGCGCTCTCGCTCTCGCTCTCGATCTCGATCTCGATCTCGCGCGCGACGGCGCCGGTCTCGGCGTCCCAGATCACCACGCGACGGCGCTGATTCACCGCAATTTTGTGGCCGTCGGGGCTCCAGCGGGCGCGGTGCGGCGCGCTGGTCGCGCCCGCGAGCGCGCGGCTCGGCGCGGCGAGAGCAGGCGTCGCGCGCGTCCCGTCGGCGTGGAACAGCGTCGGCGCGGCGTCGTGCGCGCGGGTCACCACCAGGCGATCGCCGCGCTGCGGGCTCCAGGCCGCGTCCGCCGATCCGGCGCTGACGCTCGGGGGAAAGAGCTCCGCGATCTCCTGGTTGGTCCGCGGATCCCAGAGGCACGCGGCGCCGATCGAGTCGGCGGAGACGATCCGCGCGGCGTCGCCGGGCGCGTACGCGAGCGCGGTGATCCGCGCGCCTTCGTGGCGCTTCCACGCGACCTGCCCGCGCGCCTTGGGATCCCAGAGCTTCGCCGTCGCGTCGGTGCTCGTCGTCGCCAGCAGCTCGCCGCCGACGTGCCAGCCCGCCGCGCGGATCGCGCCGTCGTGGCCGAGCAGGAGCGCGCTCGGCTCGCCGCTGTCGGCGTCCCACACCGTGACGGCGCCGGTCTCGGTCCAGGTGGCGATCACGTCGACGCGGTTCGGGTGGAACGCCGCGCCGAGCATCTGACCGTGGTAGCCGCGCAGGCTCATCGCGAGCTGCCCGTCGCTCGGCCTCCAGACGCGCGTGGTGAGGTCGGCGCCGACGGTGGCGACGCGCGAGCCGTCGTGGCTCCAGGCCACGCGCGTGACCTGCCGGCGGTGGCCGTAGAGCTCGATCGGCGCGGCCCGATCGCCCGGCGCGCCGCGGAGGTCGTGGATCTTCGCCGTGCCCGCCGCCGCGATCGCCAGCAGCCCGCCGTCCGGGTGCCACGCCACGTGCACCGCGCCTTCTTTTCTCGTGGCGATCGTCTCGAGGAGCTCGCCCGTCGTCGCGCTCCAGAGGTGCACCGCGCCGTCGCTCATCGCCGCGGCGAGGCGCTCGCTCCGGGGCTCCCAGGCGACGAAGCGGCACGTCGATCCGCCGCCCGCGAGGCGATGGACCAGCGCGCCGTCGGCGAGGCGCCACACCGCGAGATCCGAGGGCGTGTCGATCGCGCTGACCAGGCGCTGCCCGTCCGGTGAAAACGCCAGGCCCCAGTGCTCGCGCGTCCCGACCCGCGCCTCGAAGATTCGTTTGAGCTCCAACGAATCGTCCGCGGCGCGGATCACCTCGTGCACCAGCACGCGCTGATCCTGGCCGGCGCTGGCGAGGCGCCCGCTCGCCGAGAACACCGCCGCGGACACCGCGGGATCCGGGCCGTCGTGGCTGACCTTGGCGAGCCGACGCGCGTCGCCGGCCTTCGCGTCCCAGAGCCGCAGCCCGTCGTCGCTGCCGATCGCCAGGATCGGGAGCACCGGGTGCCAGGCGAGGCAGACCGCGTCGCGGGCCGGGATCGAGCGGAGCATCCGCCCGCGCCGCGCGAGGACGACGCGGAGCACGGCGTCGACCTGCGGCGATCGATCGAGCCGCGCCGCCTCGATCGCCAGCAGCCCGGCGAGGTCGAGGCCGCCGAGGCGCGCGCGCTCCTCGGCCGCCATCGTCAGCGTGCGCGCGTCGGCGCGGCGCTTCTCGCGCAGGGCCTCGGCAGAGAGCAGCTTCACCTTCGACTCGGCCTCGCGCAGCTTGCGGAGCTCGACCTCGCGCTCGCCGAGGCCGATCACCGCGAACGTCACCGCCGGCTCGGTCGCGTCGAGCCCGAGCGAACCCGACGCGGTGAGCCGCTGCGGCGCGACGCCGTAGCTCTGGAGCTGGGCCTTCAGCGCCGCAGCCTGACGCCCCGCGAGGCCGCGGCGCGCGCCGCTCACCTGCACGTCGACCCGCAAGATCTCGAGCCGCTCGTTCAGGAACGCCGCCAGCTCGTGCAGCTCCGGCCCGCTCGCCGGATCGACGATCTGGCCGCTGTCGGCGAAGCCGATCCGCCCCGCGACCAGGATCTGCCGGCCCTCGATCCGCACGCGCGAGGGCGCGTTGCGCAGGCGCTTGCGCCAGCCGTTGACGGCCTCGGCGACGGCCTTCTTCAGCAGCGGCGAGCCCTGCGCCCGCGCCAGGAAATCGCTCTCGTGGCTGGCCGCGAGGCTGGCCTCGGTCGCGGCCGGCCGATAGACGACGTGCGCGCTCCGGGTCTGCGATTCGCCGACGCTCCCGAAGATCATCGGCACCATGCGGAACGCGTCCTGGATCCGCGCGAACGGGTGGCTCTCGCGCAGGAGCGGCCCGAGCACGGGCAGCCGCAGCGGCGGCCGGCGCTTGCGCGGCGCGAGGCGCGCGATCGGGTTCGAGGCGATGATCAGATCGGCGCCCTCGGTCCGCAGCACGTTCACCGGCACGTTGGCCACGAGCCCCCCGTCCAGGTAGCGCCGGTCGCCCTGCACCGTCGGCCCCATCAACGGGGGGAGCGAGCCGCTGGCGCGCACCGCGAAGGCGAAGGTGCCTTTGCGCAGATCCGACTCCAGGCCGGAGTCGGCGTCGGTGACCACGGGAAACAGCGGGATCTCCGTCTCGTCGAGCTGGCGATCGCCGAGGTCGGCGATCATCGCCAGCTCGATCGCCGCGCTGCTGAGGAAGCCGAGCCCACCCGCGCTGAGGAGCCGCTTCCGGTGCTTCCAGTACAGGGTCAGCCCCGGGAGATCCAGCGCGCAAAAGTAGGCGCCGATCGTCGATCCAACGCTCGATCCCGAGACCATGTCGATCGGTACCTCGGCGTCGATCAGGCTGCGGATCAGCGGGACGTGCATGTCGCCGTAGGTGCCGCCGCCGCCGAGCGCGAGGCCGACGCGACGCGAGGTCACCGCGCGCGCCCAGCGCTCCAGCGTCGGTCGCGCGGTCTTCGCGATCTCCGCGCCCAGCTCGTCCAGGCGCTGGATCGGCGCGCCGCCTCGTCGCGCCAGCGCCTCGAGGAGCGGCGGCGCGAGGCGCAGGCGCACCGCGCCGCGAGGCCACGTCGGCGCGAGCGTGTTCGCGCTGAGGTGGCGCGCGTCGCTCATCGTCGCCTTGATCCGCCGCGCGTACGCGCCGAGCTTTGCCCTCGCCGACGTCGCCTCCGCAGGCGGCGTCGCGCCGGCCTCGTCGAGGATCGCGACGTAGAAGATCTCCACGCCCGCCGCGATGAAGGCGATCGGCGGCAGCGCGTCGGGCTGGTTGGCGAGGTGCACGACCTTGAACGCCAGCGCCGACCCGGCGAGCTCCTGCTCGAACGCGTGTCCGCGCGGCAGCGCCGACGCCTCGAGCAGGGTCACGTCGGGCGGCTCTTGCCCGGGCGCCCTCTCCTTCGTATGGCGGGCCAGGGCGGCCTCGAAGGCCTCGATCAGCCCGCCGTCGACCTCGATCCACAGATGCTCCACGTGGACCGAAGGCTCGCGGTGGATCTCCTGGCGCGCCGTCGCTCTCGCCGCGCCCCGCGGCACCGCGTGAACGACCAGGACCCGATCGTAGAGGTGGGTCGCGATGGTCAGCGCCAGCAGATCGGTGAGGCCGCGAACGGGCAGGCTCACCCCGGATCCGGCGATGATCAGGAACAGGTTGGCGACCTGCGCGCCGCCGCGCACGAGCGTCGCCTCCGGGACCTCGATCTCGCTCCCGCGAAGGATCGCCCGCTGAAAATCCGCGTTGAGCTTGAACAGGCTCCGGTACGTCGTCACCGGGATGCGGATCACCCGCGCGTCGGCCTCGACGCTGAGCGTGTCGGTGCAGAGCGTGTCGCCGAGCAGCTCGTTGCGGATCAAATCGCCGAGCCCGGCGCACGCCGGCGCGCGCTGCTCCACCACGCTCTCCTTGCCGGCTGCGGCGCCGGAGCCCGGCCCCGTTCGCCGGGAAATGAAGGCGCTCTCTTGCCTCAGCATCACGAAGAACGCGTTCGGCGTCTCGCCCTGCGCGGCCAGGATCTGGCCGGCCTTCACCGCCTGGATCTCGGCGCCCTCGAGCAAGAGCTGCAGCCCCTCGGGATCGACGTCGGCGAGCTCCGGGCGCGACCGCAGCACCTCGATGATCTGCGATCCGATCTCGCTCACCTTGTACGCGCCGAGGATCCGTCGCAGCAGCGGCCGATCGCCGCCGGGCTCGCCGAACACCGCCGCGAACTTCTTCACAGGGAGCTCGAGCACCCAGGTGAGCGACCTCGTGATCGCGCTCGTGGTCTCCTCGGGAGCCGTCGCGCCGGGGAGGCTCTGATCGTTCCAGGCCTTCACGCCCTCTTCGCCGAAGGTCGTCATCGGCCCGCACGCGAGGGTGGTCTGCTCCTGCCCGCGCCGCTGCACCACGGCCACGTGGCCGAGCACGATCACCCGCAGCGGCCTCCCGAGGTTGGGGTCGCCGAAGCCGTACAGCGTCTCCTCGCGATCGTACCGCTTGAGCTCGAGGTGCCGGATCAAGACCTCGTCGACGAGGCCCCCGAAATCGGCGCATCGCTCGAGGATCATCCGACGCTGAGGGGGGTCGAGCTGGAGATCGTTATCAGGCTTCATGGGGCGCGCGGAGCGTACGGGCCGTTGCAACGCGAGCACAAGCCGCGTGGGGTCGCCGCGCCGCGCGCGCGATGGCCCGCTCCGACGCGTCCCCCCGGGAGCGCCGCGATGCTATACGCGGGCCTCCACGAGCCCGAAAGCGACCCGCCGTCATGATTGAACCGTATACACAGCTCTCTCTCCATCGCTGGATGCTGCTCGACGAGGTCCGCAACGAGGCCTACCGCAAGGCCATCTTCGCGGCGGTCAAGCCCGGCCAGGTGGTCCTCGACATGGGCGCCGGGACAGGCATTCTCAGCATCTTCGCGGCGCAGGCGGGCGCGCGGAAGGTCTATGCGGTCGAGCGCACCGGGATCGCCGCGGTGGCCCGGCGCATGGTCGAGCGCAACGGCCTCACCGATCGCATCGAGATCATCGAAGGCAACCTCGAAGACATCGATCTGCCCGAGAAGGTCGACGTCCTGATGTCGGAGTGGATGGGCGGCCTCGGCGTGGACGAGAACATGCTCGCTCCCCTGGTGATGGCGCGAAATCGCTGGCTCAAGCCCGCCGGGAAGATCCTCCCGGAGCGGGTCACAGCCTACCTCGCCCCGGTGTGGATGCGCTTTTACACCGACGATCTCGCCCACTGGCGCAAGACCCCGCACGGCGTCGACATGAGCGTCATCGCCGAGATCACGGCCCACGAGCCCCTGATGACCCAGCACCCGATCGGCCCGGAAGACGTCCTCTCCACCCCCCAGCAGATGTGGAGTCACGACGCCTACACCTGCTCTCTCGAAGAGGCCGATCGCTCGTTCCAGACCAGGCTCTCGTTCGTGACCGAGCGCGCGGGCAAGCTCTCCAACCTCGCCACCTGGTTCGAGGCCAGCTTCTTCGAGAGCGCCTTGCTCAGCACCGCGCCGGACGCGCCCCAGACCCACTGGGGACGCTTCGTGTTCCCGCTCGAGCGCGCCGTCGAGGTGGCGCAGGGCACCAGGATCGACGTCGAATTCCACTGCGATCCGTCCTCGCCCGGGAGCTGCGAGTTCTTCTGGTCCGTGAAGATCGGCGACCTCCCGATCGAACGTCACGACTCGCGGGGCGTCGCCCGCGAGGCCTGAGCGCCGGACGACAATCGACGCTTCGGGGGGGAGCGTCGATTCGATTCCAGGGTAATCTCAGGGCAACCAGACGACCTGGCTCCCGTAAACCGTCATCGTCTCGCCGAGATCCACGGTCTTCCCGCTGGACACCGCGCCCGCGAACAGGTGGCCTCCATCCTGGTACGCCACACAGCCCCCCTCGTCGCTGAGCACGAACGATTGAGCGGTGGCGGGCAGCTCGCGCACGATCCCGTCGGCGGGCCGGATCAGCTCGTTTGCGGGGCCGATCCGGTCCGGCGCGGCGCCCCCGGCCGCCGGCGGAGTCCACGGATCCATCGGGAAATAGCCGGCGAGGTCGCTCGCCTGAACCACGTAGGTGCCGCCGTGCTGAACGATGGACACATCGGCGATCTCGGCGAAGCTCGGCCCGATCAGGCTCCACGTGGCCCCGAGATCGGTGCTGCGGTAAAGCCCGCCCTGGTGCTCGTCGCGCAGCGGCGAGAGGAGCTCGCCGAGATCGCCGGCGCGCATTCCCTCGTAGTACATCGCCCCGAACACCGTCTGTCCAGGGAGGGTGATCTCCGCCGGCTTCGCCCCCGGCTGCGCGCGCCATTTGGCGTTCCCGGGCTCGCCCCACTGACCCTGGATCACCACGAAGCCATGGCGCGCGGGCACCCCGAGGCTCGCGTACGGGGCGTCGAGCTCGAAGCCGGTCACGCCGTCACCCTCGCTCACCACGATCGAGCCGGTCTGATCGGCGTTCGGGATCACGTACGAGACCCCGCCTTCGACGGCGAGCGGATAGGCCTGCTCGGTCGCGTAAGCGAAAGAGCCAATCTCCCCCGACGCCGGATCGAGCCAGCCAAACGTCGGCGAAGCATAGACGCTGAAGTTGTGCTGCACGGCGACGCGCCCACCCTTGGTCGGCGCGGAGATCGGCATTTCGCCCACGACCTCCGCGATCTTTCCGGCGGGGCCGACGACGATCGTCGTGCCCTGATCCGTGCCCTGGTACGAGGCCAGCCCGAGCGCGAGGGCCCCGCCGTCACCGAGGTAGAGCACGTTGAAGCCCGCGTCGGTCCGCGTCTCGCTCCACAGCACCTTGCCGTTGTGGTCGAGCAGCACAGCCTCGCTCACCAGCGCGCCCTCGGCGTACGAGGCAGAGAAGGCTGCCACGAAATCGCCGCGCGCCGCGAGCTGGATCGACGGCGGCGTGGCAGGATCCGCGGTCGGGAACGTGTGCGCGACGAAGCTCGATCCGTCAGCGCGGCTGAAGACGAGATCCAGCCCGCGCGCCCACGCCAGCACCACGCGCGTCGGATCCTTGAGGTCGCCGATCCCGCAAGCGATGCTCGCCGTCGACGGCTTGATCGGCGGCGTCGTGGGCACCGGGACGGTGCTCTGGGTCGGCTCGGATGAAGCGATATCGACGCTGCCGCCGCAGCCGCCGAGCGCGAGCAGGAGCGAGGCGAAGAACGAGGTCTGGAGCGATGAGGTCAAGCGCATGAGGGTCCTCCCGGTAAAGTGCGAAGACCAGTGTTTGCCGAAACGAGCGCATACTCAATCGACATTTTCAATACCGGATTGTAAACAGAATCGATCCAATTCGCGGCGGGCTGGACGACCTCGTCGAGCGCGTCGTGATCGCGGTGGAGTCGCTTCAAACGGGGCGATAGTGCTCCACGAGCCGCATCACCTCCGCGCGCGCCGCGCGCAGCTCGGCGAGCCGCTGCGCCCGCGCGCGGAGCCGCAGTGAGCGCCGGAGCGCGGGAGTCCGATCGAGCCACGCCAGCGCCGCGAACGGGCTCAGCAGCACGACTCCGGCGCTCACCGCGGCGAGCCAGCCGGGCAACAGGACAATCGCCGTCGTGATCCAGATGGCGATCCAGAGCGGATAGACCAGGATCCCCACGCCCAGCTTGTACGTGGAGATCTCGTCGCCTTCGGCCTTCCCCACGCGGCGCGCGGCCAGCGTCGGCAGCCGATACGGGAGCGCGTAGAGCACGATCCCGAGCGCTGCGAGCGGCAAGAGCACGACCAGCCAGGCGGCCTTCAGCGGCGATCCGCGCGGCGCTTCGCCGAGCGCGAGCTGCGCGTCGTCGAGCCCCTCGACGGCCAGCAGATCGTAGTAGCGATCCACCGCGGCGCCGACCTCGGCCGAGGCCTCGGCGGCCTTGCCTCCTGCGGTCAGCGTCTTCAACGCGGCCTCCACGTCGCGCCCGATGCTGTTCCAGCGGAGCAGGCTGCGATCGCCGGTGTCGTTGGCGAGCATCTCGGCGACGCGGGCGATCCGCACCTTCTCCGGCCAGGTGGTGCCCTCGACGAGCAGCTCCGAGAGATCCTCGCGTAGCCGCTCTGTCAGCGCTGCCACGAGCGCGTCGCCCTCTTCCACGAAGCTATCGACCTCGCGCACCGGGCCGTAGAGCATCAGGCAACGCGAGCGGAAGGTGTGCCGCTCCTCGAACTCCAGGGCCACCGCTTGCAGCGTCAGCCCGCGCCCGCCGCTCTCCTTCGCGCGAGCGAGCATCCGCGCCGCGCCGCTCTTCACCGCGATCAGGTGCGGCTCGCTGTGGCTGGTTCCCTCCGGGAAAATGAGGATATTTTGACCACCGGCGAGCCACGCCGCGATCTTGTCGAACACGTCGTCGTTGCCCGAGGTGGCCTTGGTGGGATCGTCGCGACGGCGCACGATCGGCACCGCGTCGACGGCCGTGAGCAGCCAGCGCAGCCCCGGGATCTTCCAGAGCGTGCTCTTGGCGACCGGCGAAATCGGGCACGGCGCCGCGGTCAGGATCAGGATCGGATCGACGAGCCCGTTGACGTGGTTGGCCACGAACAGGCGACCGCCGGTGTCTTCCGTGGGCGTGTTCCCCGCGGTCTCGATCGCCCGAAAGTAGATCCCGATGATCCGCCGGAAGGTCCAGACGAGGCCGCGGCGAAAGAGCCCGCCGGGGCGACGGATCGGAGCCGGGGCCGGGGCGATGGCCGTCTCTACCATCCCCCCAGACTAACGGAGTGCTCGCTCAAACGGCGATGGGCGTCGCCTTGCGCGCGAGAAAGTCGATGAGGTCGATCTTCGTCACCACGCCGACCACGCTGTCGCGCTCCATCACCAGCGCGATCTTGGTGTCGCTGAGGACGCTCTTCAGCAGCTCGACCTTGGTCGAGAGCGTCACCGTCGCATAGTCGCTCTCGATCAGATCGGTGATCGGGCTGTCGAGCGTGCCGCTGCCCTTCACCAGGAGCCTCAGCAAGTCGACCTCTTGCACCATGCCGCGGAGCTTGTTGCCAGAGAGCACCGGGACCTGGCTGATGCCGTGCTTCTTCAGAGTGTCAATCACGTCGCGGACCGTCTCCTTGGCGTCGACGCTGACGACGGGGCCGGTGGGCTTGCCCGCGAGCAGATCGCGCACGACGCCGAGGCCCTTCTCGTCTTCCAGGAAGCCGTTCTCGCGCATCCAGTCGTCGTTGAAGATCTTGGAGATGTACTTGGATGCGCCGTCGGGCATCAGCACCAGGATGTTCTCCTTGCGCCCGCTCTGCTTGGCGTACTTGATGGCTCCGGCCACCGCCGCGCCGCCCGAGCCGCCCACGAACAGGCCCTCCAGCCGCACCAGATCGCGGGTCATCAGGAAGCACTCTTTATCGTCGACGCGGAAGATCTCGTCGATGATGTTGAGGTTCATGGTCGAGGGGAAGAAGTCCTCTCCAATGCCCTCGACCTTGTAGCTGAAGGCCTTGGTGATCCGCTGGGTCTTGACGAAGTCGTAGTAGAGCGAGCCCACCGGATCGACGCCGACCATCTTCATGTCGGGCTTCTTC
>JBDTXR010000252.1:0-12912 GCA_040006075.1 Byssovorax sp.
TCGTCGTCAGCTCGTGGAACATCGACGACATCCGGCTCCTCCCCGGCGCCGCGCCGAACGCCTGCCCGTAGCGCCTTTACCCTGCGATGCCGATCTCGGGCAGCGTGTCCAGGTGACATGCTGCCATGTGCCCTTCGCCGCGCACCAGGAGCTCTGGCTCCTCGGTCTTGCAGCGGTCCATCACGTAGGGACAGCGGGTGTGGAAGTGGCATCCTGAAGGTGGGTTGAGCGGGCTCGGCACGTCGCCGACCAGGACCAGGCGCCGGCGCTTGCGCTCGATCTTCGGATCCGGGATCGGGATGGCCGAGAGCAGCGCCTGGGTGTAGGGGTGCGCCGGGCGGAGAAAGAGCTCTTCGGCCGGGGCGCGCTCCACGATCCGGCCCAGGTACATCACCGCGATCTCGCGCGAGAGGTGCCGCACCACCGCGAGATCGTGGGCGATGAACACGTAGGTGAGCCCGAGATCGCTCTGGAGCTGGGCCAGCAGATTGACAATCTGGGCCTGGATGCTCACGTCGAGCGCGCTCACCGGCTCGTCGGCGACGACCAGCTCGGGCGAGAGGGCGATGGCCCGGGCGATCCCGATGCGCTGGCGCTGGCCGCCCGAGAACTCGTGGGGATAGCGCCGCATGTAGCCCGGCTCCAAACCCACCGTCTCCATCAGGTGAGCCACCCTCTCGAGGCGCTCGCGCGGGGTCTTCACCAGGCCATGAATCCCGAGGGGCTCGGCCACCGTGTCGAGGATCGTCATCCGCGGGTTGAGGCTGGCGTAGGGGTCCTGGAAGATCATCTGCATCCGGCGGCGAGCGCGGCGGAGGTCGCCCGTGCCCAGCTTGCCGAGGTCGACGCCGCCGAGGTGCACGCTGCCCCGGGTGGGCTCCACCAGGCGCAAGAGGGCGCGCCCCGTGGTGGATTTGCCGCAGCCCGACTCGCCGACCAGGCCGAGCGTGGTGCCTTTGGCGACGTCGAACGAGACGCCGTCGACGGCCTTCACCGTGCCCACCGTCCGCTGGAGCAAGCCGCGTTTGACGGCGAAATGCACCTCGAGATCGCGGACTTGCAGCAGGGGCTCGGCGCTCACGAGGCCTCCCGGGCGGCCGGCGCGGAGGCGACGTCGACGTGGCAGCGCACGAGGTGACGGCCGCCGGGCCCGGCGATCTCCCGCTCTTCGGGGTAGACCTCCTTGCAGCGGGCCACGGCGAACGAGCAGCGCGGGTGAAACGGGCAGCCCGGAGGGAGCCTGGCCAGCGAGGGTGGCATTCCCGGGATGGGCACGAGCGAGCTCCCCCGCCCGGCGTCGAGCCGCGGGATCGAGGCTTTGAGGCCAAGGGTGTACGGGTGCCGCGGATCGTCGAAGATGGCGTCCACGGGCCCCTCTTCGACGATCCTCCCGGCGTACATCACCGCGACCCGATCGGCCATCTTGGCGATGACCCCGAGATCGTGGGTGATGAGGATGACGCCGAGCCCGAGGGCCTTTTGCCGATCCTGGATCAGCTCCAGGATCTGGGCTTGCACCGTGACGTCGAGGGCCGTCGTCGGCTCGTCGGCGATGAGCAGATCCGGCTCGCAGAGCAGGGCCATGGCGATCATCACCCGCTGACGCATCCCGCCCGAGAGCTGGTGGGGGTGATCGTCGATCCGCAGCTCGGGCGCCGGGATGCCCACGGCGCGGAGCATCTCGATGGCCTTTTGCCGGGCCTCGGGGCGCTTCATCTTCCGGTGGAGCTCGAGGACCTCGCAGAGCTGCTCGCTCACCCGCAGGTAGGGGTTCAGCGACGTCATCGGATCTTGAAAAATCATCGCGATCCGGTCGCCGCGGACCTTTTGCATCCGGGCCTCGGTCGCGCGGGCCAGATCTTCGTTCGTGCCAGGAGACGACTCGAACAGCATCTCTCCGGCGACGATCTTCCCGGGCGGCTCGGGGATCAGGCGCAAGAGGGAGAGGCTGGTCACGCTCTTTCCCGAGCCGGACTCGCCGACGATGCCGAGCACCTCGCCCTTGTCGACGTGGAACGAGACCCCGTCGACGGCGCGAACGGGGCCGTCTTCGGTGGAGAAATGGGTCTTGAGACCGCGGACGGAGAGGAGCGCCATCAGTCGTTCAGTCCTTCCGGATGCGGGGATCGAGCGCGTCTCTGAGCCCGTCGCCGAGGAAGTTGAAGCAGAAGAGCGAGATTGCCAGCATCAGCGCGGGGAAGATCAGCGTCCAGGGGTAGAGATCCATGGAGTCGGCGCCGGTCGCGGCGAGGAGGCCCCAGCTCGACAGGGGCTCTTGCGTCCCGAGGCCGAGGAAGCTCAGGAACGCTTCGGTCATCATCACCTCGGGGATGGTGAGGGTGGTGTAGATGATGATTGGCCCGAGCGCGTTGGGGAGTAAATGCCGGAAAATCAAGGCCGCGTGGCCCGCGCCGATCGATCGCGCCGCCTCGACGAAGGGCTGCCCGCGGAGGGCGATGACCTGGCCGCGGACGATCCGCGCCATCGTCAGCCAGGAGATCCCGCCGAGCGCGGCGAAGACGATCAGGATCTGGAAGATGGGAAAGTAGCTCGGGTCCTCGGGGTGCTTGACGAAGACCGCGAGCACGCTCCGGAAGGCCTTGAACAGGGGCCCCTCCTGGCCCGCGAAGAAGACCATCAGCAGAATGACGATGATGAAGAACGGGATCGCGTAGAGCACGTCGACGATCCGCATCAGTATTGCGTCGATCTTGCCTCCGAAATAGCCGGCGACCCCGCCCCAGGTGATGCCGATGAAGAAGCTGACCAGGGTGGCAAAGAGGCCGACGGCGAACGAGATCCGGCCGCCGAAGAAGACGCGGGCCATGAGATCGCGGCCAAAGTAGTCGGTCCCCATCCAGTGCGCCCACGACGGCGGCGTGGGCCCGGTGGTGAGATCGGCCTGATCGTAGCGCCAGTGCGAGAGCGACGGAACGAGGATGCAGGCCAGCACCAGGGCCGTCAGCACCACCGCGGCGACGACCGCCGCCCGGTTCTTCGCCAGCCGGCGCACGGCGTCGCGGCCGAGGCTGGAGCCCTTTTCGAGCGTGTCAATCGTGCCGGTGACAGCGGGGTTCGCGGCGGCCATCAGCGGAGCTCCACCCGGGGATCGAGGAACGCATAGGCGATGTCCACGATGGTGTTGGCGATGAGCAGGATGAAGGCGTAGACCAGGGTCACGCCCACGAGCAGGTTGTACTCGCGGTTCTGGGCGGCCTCGACCAGATACCGCCCCATCCCGGGGATGTTGAAGATCTTCTCCACCACCAGCGAGCCCACGAGCAGCCCGCTGAAGCCCGGCCCGAGGAAGCTCACCACCGGGAGCAGGCCGCCGCGCAAGGCGTGCTTCCAGATCACCTGTCGCTCGGAGAGGCCCTTGGCGCGCGCGGTGCGCACGAAGTCCGAGCGGATGACCTCGAGCATCCCGGCGCGGGTGAGGCGCGCGATGTAGGCCGCCATGGGCAGGCCGGCGCAGATCACCGGTAAGATCATGTGCCGCCACGTCTCCCAGCGGGCCACCGGGAAGATGTAGAGCTTGAGCGAGAAGGCCAGGATCAGCACCGGCGCCAGGACGAAGCGCGGGACCGAGACGCCGATCATCGCCGTGGCCATGGCCGCGGTGTCGACCGCGGTGTTCTGCCGCGTCGCCCCGAGGATCCCGAGCGGGATCCCGATCGAGAGGGCGAAGAGCATCGCCAGCGATCCAAGCTCCATCGAGACGGGCAGGCTGAGGCCGATGATCTCGTTGACGGTCCGGTTGGGGTACTTGATGGTCGGCCCGAGATCACCCCGGCTGAACAGCGCCCAGAGCCAGTCGAGGTACTGCTTCCAGACCGGATCGCTCAGGTGGTACTTGGCGTTGAGCTGCTTCAGCACCTCGACCGGGACCGCGCGATCCTGGTCGAAGGGCCCGCCGGGGACCAGCCGCACCAGGATGAAGACCAGCGTCGCCACGATCAGCATCGTGGGCAGGATGGAGAGCAGGCGTTTGATGGCGTAGCGGATCAAGGCGCGTAGACTCCGGGCGGGGCGAACTCGGTCGGCACATAGGCAAAGTCGTTGCCTTCGTGGTGGACGCCGTCGGGGTCGATCCACAGATATTGAATCAGGTGCTGCCCGCGCGGGATGGGCACGAACCCCTTCACCCAGGGCTTGATCAGCGTCGATCGGGTGTAGAAATAGAAGGGGATCCGCGCCATGCCGGCCATGGCCAGGGCCTCGGCCTTGCGATAAGCGCGCATGCTCTCCTTCGGATCGGCCGTGGCGGCGGCCTCCTTCACGGCGGCGTCGAAGGCCGGATCGGCCCAGCCGGTCTGGTTCTCGGGGCTCGACGAGAGGAAGGTGTTCAGGAACGTTTGCGGGTGGTTGAACTCGGCCTGCCAGCCGCCGCGGACGATGTTGAAGTTCCCGTCGCGGTAGTTCTTGAGCAGGACCTTGAACTCCTCGTTTCGAAGGGTGGCGGTGACGCCGAGGTTGCGCTTCCACATGTCCTGGACCGCGACCGCGATGTTCCGGTGACCCTCGTTGGTGTTGTAGAGGATCTCGATCGGCGGGCAGCGATCGGCGCGGTAGCCGCCGGGGATCTCCACCGGATCGTAGCCGGCCTCCTTCATCAGCGAGCGGGCCAGCGCAGGATCGTAGTCCATGCCGGGCCCGCTGAAGATGTCGGTGCCGGCGGCCTTCTGCGCCTTGACCTCGTCGGAGTAGCCGAGGCCGGTGAAGTCGGGGACGACGTGGGTCGCCGGCATCTGCCCGCCGCGGGTGATCTTCTCGACGATCAGCTTCTTGTCGATGGCCAGGTTCAGCGCCCGGCGGACGCGCGCGTCGTCGAGCGGCGGCTTCCGGGTGTTGAGGGTGTACCAGTAGACGCTGAGAAAGACGTTGTTGCGATAGTCCTTCTTGGTGCGGAGCAGCGGCTGATACTCGGCGGGGAGAGCGGTGTTGTCGCCGATGTAGTCGAACTCTCCGGCCTTGTAGAGGTTCATCGCCGGGTGGTAGTCCTCGATCTCCATCCACACGATGCGATGAATCCGGAGCTTGTCCCGGTTCCAGTAGTGCGGGTTCTGCACCATGGTGATCTCGTAGCGAAACTTGTGCTCGCTCAGGGTGTAGGGCCCGTTGGTGACGATGCTCTCGGGCCGGGTCCAGAGATCGGGATCGCCCCGCTTTTCAAAGGCTTCGACCACGTCGCGGCGCACCGGGAAGGTGACCGGCTGGGTGATGAGATCGAGGAAGTACGGCGTGGCGTGCTCGAGCTCGACCTCGAAGGTGCGGTCGTCGACGGCGCGGACGCCGAGCACCCGATCGTCCTCGGCGAGATCGGCCTCGGCCATGAAGCCACGGACCTTTGCGCCCTCGGCGGGCGGCGGCGCGTCGGCGCGGAAGGTGGGGACCTGCTCGTGGCGCTCCACGAGCACGAGAGAGGTTTTGTCCTTCGATTTCCCGAGGACGCAGCCTGGCAGATACCCACGCTCGGCCCCGCGCTGCACCAGCAACCAGCGATCGGCGACGGTGTCGCAGTCGACCTCGGGGCCGGCCGCGAGCACCTCGACCTCGGCGTCTTTCCAGGCGTTCCCGGGCGCGGCGACGAGCGGAGGGAGCCCGGCGCCGAGCGAGAGCTGCTCGGGAGTCCCCTTCTTCGCGTCGGCCTTGCTGAAGTTGACGACGCGCACGCCGGGCGGCACCGCGGCGATCGGCGCGACCGCGGTGGTGACTCGCCTCGGCGAGACGCTGAGCACCTCGACGGCGGCGCCCTTCGGCAGCGGCGCTCCCGCGGCGGCGCCCGGGCTCGGCCCGGCGCGCAGCGTGAGATCGTGGGTGACGACGCGGAGCAGGCCGCGGTTGAAGAGCTCGCCGTTCTCGACGACGTGGAGCAGCGTCGCCGCGCGCGAGGCCGTGGCCGGGCGGAGCACGCGCTTCCACGCGTACTCGAAATCGCCCGCGGTGACCGGCCGGCCGTCGCTCCATTTCGCGTCGTCGCGGAGGTGAAAGCGGTAG
The DNA here is from genome assembly GCA_040006075.1 of Byssovorax sp. GTDB lineage: Bacteria > Myxococcota_A > Polyangia > Polyangiales > Polyangiaceae > JANYGI01. Next base: position 5,998 of record JBDTXR010000252.1, read on the forward strand.
AGGCGGTTGTCGGCGCTGCGCTCGAAGCTCGTGGCCACACCGGGGACCGGGTGGGTATCGCCCGGGTGCGTCGACGCGAGCCCCTCGAAGAGCTGATCGATGAGCGCCGCGCTCGCGGTGTCGGCGGCCTTGCCCGGATCGAGGTACTCGGGCTCGCCCGAGGTGTTGCTGTAGAACGTCGCGACGTCCTTCGCGGGGCGCGTGGTCGAGCCGAAATAGGGGTTCCCGTCGTCGGCGTTGCACCCCGCGACGACGAGCGCCACGGCGGCGGACAGCGCGGCTCGCGCAGCGCGGATCGGGCGCGCCGGAGGCTCGGATCCGGAGGGCGACATGGGTCCGGCGTATCACGGATGCGCGAGCCGGGTCACGGGCGAGTTCGCGAAGCCGAGCGATCCGCTTCCCCCGCCCGGGACGGCGGTGATACGGTGGTCGATGTTTGCCGGCGTGCTGGGTCGGCTCACGTAGCCCCGAGGTTCAATGATCACGAAGCGCTCTCTCTCGATGGTGGATCGGCGAACGTCGGTGGCGCTGCTGGCCGTCGCGCTCGCGGGCTGCGCGGGCGAGGCGCCGTGTGGGGGCGACGCGTGCACCGGGCTCGATCCCGTCGCCGCGGCCCCCGCCCCCGTGCCGGCGCGCGCCGGGAGCGTCACCGCCGACTTCCGCGCTCACCTCCAGCCCGGCGCAAAGGCCATCACCTTCGAGCGGATCAACGGGCGATCCGGAGCCCCGGGGGTGCGCCCACAAGACCTCACCGATCTCACGGTCACCCAGAACGGGGTCGCGGGCAGCGGCCCCGCCAACTCGGTCGAGCTCGTCACCAACACCGTCGGCTACAACGCCGAGTGCCCCGCCGGCTACCAGACCAGCAGCTTCTGCGGCAACGTCACTCTCCGGCATTTCTACGGCCTCGCGCTCAGCGACGTCCACGTGCAGGTCACCAAGGTGACCGACGCGGGCAACGTGGTCATCGCCGGTCACGGCGGCATCAACAACGATCCTTCGCTCCACGGCCTGGACGCCAGCCAGGGCCTCTGGAAGTACACCTCGGCCGGGGCGTCGAGCGCCGGAGGCGTGGGTCGCTCCCCCGACAACCAGGCCACGCGAGACTGGGTGTTTGCCAACCCCGACGACGCCGACACCTGGATTTACCTGCGCGTGGTGGCCAGCCTGTATCCGACGCTCTGGTACAACCCTGGATACACCACCACCCAGTCGGCGCCGCTGATCGGCGGGCAGCCGGCGATCATCCACTACGATTACTCCCGCCTCACCACCTGTCGCGGCAGCAGCTGGAGCATGACGGCGGCGTTCTTCGGGCGCGACCTAGGGAGCAACACCCACAACCACACGATGACGTTCCCCGGGCAAGTCGGCGATACCAGCCTGGACGTCGCCTTCGCGGTGCCGCTGGCCGGGGATACCGCGGTCTACTTCCACAACGTCGACAGCACCGGCTGCTCGGACTACGACTCTAGCTTCAGCAACAACTGGCATGCTTCATCCATCGATCCCAGCCCGGTGATTCACTTCAATCCCAGCGGATTTCCCTACGCTGGAGGCACGCTGAAGGCGGGCGGGCCGATCACCGTCGACTACGATCTGCTCCGGCTCGGCGGCTGCGGCAGCGTCGATCCGTACGATCGGCTCCCGGCCGGCAACAGCGCGACGCTGTACTATCGTTTCGATGCCGGCGCCTTCACGGGGGTAGCCCTCACCGGATCTCCGTACGGCGTTCCGGCGGCCATCAACGGCAGCGCCGGGACGCTGCAGGTGCCGCCGACGATCACCGCGCCCGTCGGCGCAACCTACGTCGAGATGTATTTCCAGAGCGGCTCCTGCTACGACTCGAACGGCGGCTCCAACTACGTGCTGACCGTCTCTCCGTGAAGGCGGTGTCGAGGCGCGGCGCAGGCGCCGTGGTCGGGCTCGGCCTCCTGGCCAGGCTCACGCTCGGCTGCGGCGATGAAACGATCAACCGCGTCGAGGCCCCCTCGACGAACGCCGCCGGCAGCAGCGGCGCCGGAGGCGCGGGCGGCGCGGCGTCAAGCGCCAGCGCCTCGGGTGGCGCTGGATCCGGAGGCGAATCGAGCACGGCCGCGAACACCGTAGCTTCGAGCACAGCCGCGTCGAGCGTGGCCTCTTCGAGCGGCGCCGGCGGCGGCGTCGCGATGCACGTCCTGGCCTCCGCCGAAGGTCAGCCCTTGGCGATCGCGCTGGACGCGACGCATGTTTACTGGGCCAACAGCGGGACCGGACAGATCCGCAAAGCGCCAATCGACGGCGGCGGTCCGCCGGAGACCCTGATCGTCAACCAGGTCAGTCCCGCCAGCGTCGCTGTCGACGCGAGCCGGGTCTACTGGACAGACGCCTTGAAGAACGTGGTCTCGGCTGTCTCCCTCGGTGGCGGCAACCCGATGGCCCTCGTTCCGATGGAGGATCACCCGCTCGGGATCGGCGTCGACGCCGATCGCGTTTACTGGGTCACGGGCGGACCGGCAGGCACGGTGCGGAGCGTGCCAATCGCCGGGGGAGCTCCGAAGTCGATCGCCACGGGGCAGGATCAGCCGTACGGGCTCGCGCTCGACGGGACCGACATCTACTGGAGCAACTACGGGGGTGGGACGATCCAGCGCGTTCCCCGGGGTGGAGGCGCCATGACCACGATCGCGGTCGGGCAGAATCACCCGCGCTTCGTGGTCGTCGACGCGACGACGGTGTACTGGACCGACGACGACGGAGGCGCGGTGATGAGCGCGCCGAAGATCGGAGGCCCCGCGACGACGATCGCCGCCGGGCAGGCCCAACCGCTGGGGATCGCGGTCGACGCGACCACCGTCTACTGGGCAACGAACGGCGACGGGAGCGTGCACGCCGCGCCGAAAGCCGGCGGCGCCGAGGTGATCCTGGCCGCGGGGCTCGGCGGCGCCGCGGGGCTCGTGGCCAGCGCGACCGACCTCTTCGTGACCACCTACAACGCCGGCACGGTGGTACGGATCGCCAAGTGAACGGCGGTTTTCACGTCGAAGGCGACGCGGGCGCCCGACGTGCTCTACGGTAGGCCGTGGGCGCAGCGGACCCCCGCGGCGACGGAAGGAACCAGAGGATGAAGCTCGGGATGACGAAATGGCCGCCGATCGCGGCGCTGGTGCTGGCCGCTTGCGGTGCCCCGAAGGCCCCGCCGCCCGAGCAGCTCACGGCCGATCCGCCGCTCGGATCCACCTCGGCCGACACCGGCGCCGCCGACACCGAGCTCGAGCGCGGAATCGCCTACCTCAAGAACGACCGCGCCGACGACGCCAGGCTGCACCTCGAGAAATCGTTGCAGCTCAAACCATCGGGCGACGCGCACTACTACCTCGGCCTCGCCAGGGAGAAGCTCGGCGACAAGCCCGGCGCGATCGAGTCGTACAAGGCGGCGCTGGCCCTCGACGGCAAGCTGGCCGAGGCCGCGGCCAACCTCGGGGCGATCTACCTCGACGATCCGCCGCACCCCGACGAGGCCATCGCCGCGCTCATGGCCGGCCTCGCCAAGAGCCCCGGCGACGCGCGCCTGGGCCAGAACCTGGCGTACGCCTACGGCCTCAAGGGCGACGTCCAGAGCGCGAGCAAGCAGTACGACAGCGTGCTGGCCAAGGGCGAGGACCCGATGGTGCGCTTCGCCTACGGGACGATGCTGTTCGAGCACAAGGAGCTCGACAAGGCCGCCGAGCAGCTGAAAAAGGCGCTGGCCGGGCTGAAGGACGACGCCCCGCTGCTGGTCACGGTGGGCCGGATGCTCGGCGGATCGAAGGCCTTCGGCGAGTGCGTCACGGCCTTCGATCGGGCGATCAAGCTCAAGGCCACCGAGCCGGAGTGGTTCGTCCGCCGCGGCACGTGCCGGCACGAGATCAAGGACGAGGCGGGCGCGCAAGACGACTTCAGGGCCGCGATCAAGGTCGATCCGAAGTTCGCTGCCGCGCACTACTACCTCGGCCTCTCGCTCCTCGGCGAGAAGAAGCGGGGGGGCGCCATCGCCTCGCTCGAGAAGGCCGCGGCCCTGGGCGGCGACATCGGCAAGGCCGCGAAAGAGAAGATCGACGCGCTGTCGAAGAAGAAATAGCGATCAGCCCGGAGGGGGCGCCTCGATCGGCGCCTCCTTCGCGATCGCCTCGGGCGCGGCCTTCGCGGGCCCGCCGATCCACCCGAGCTTGCGCAAGAGCGCGCCGAGCCCGCCGAGCACCAGCGCGCCGACGAGCACCGCGCCGAGGACCCAGTTCGGGATATCGAAGAGCTTCCCGAAGAGCGCGAGCACGTAGAAGCGCGGGAGGCGGCCGAGCGCCGTGGCCACGACGTAGCGCGGCAGCGGATAGCCGGTGATCGGCATCATCACGCGGACCATCACGAACGGCAGCGGCAGCGCCGCGAAGAGCAGGATGGTCAGGAACGGCGCCACCTTCGCCGCCGACTCGACCCGCGCGAACAGGCGGTGCGCGCGGAGACGATCGAGCGCGGCGATGCGGAAGACGCGGCGCACGAAGAAGTAATCGAACACCGCGGCGACGGCGGCGGCGAGCGCTCCGAGCAGCGCGATCTCCCAGGGCGGCGCGACCTTGGCGATGATCATCGTGGCCGGCTCGAGCGGCTGCGAGAGCACCGTCTGCGCCGGGATCATCACCAGGAAGTACCCGATCGGGCGCTCGACGAAGGTCGTCAGGAGGTGAACGAGGCCCGCGAGGTAGTCGAGCACGCTCGGCGATCTCAGGCGCCGACGAGCGCGAGGACGCGATCGAGCTCGTCGAGCGAGCCGTAGGAGATCAAAAGCTCGCCCTTGCCGCTCTGGTCGCGGACCTCGACCCGGGTGCCGAGCCGTCGCATCAGGCGGGCCTCGAGATCGCGGATCCCCGGCGAGGTCTGGGCCTTCTCTTTTTCCTTCTCGCTCTTGCCCTCGCCGCGCGAGCGCGCCGCGCGGATCAGCTGCTCCACCTTGCGCACCGGGAGCTTGCCGCGGACCGTCTTCTCCGCGATGTCGGCCATCGACTTGTCGTCGGGGGCGCCGAGCAGCGCGCGCGCGTGGCCCTCGCTCAGCTCGCGGCCAATGACCATCGAGCGGATCTTCTGCGGCAGCTTGAGCAGACGCAGGCCGTTGGCGATGGTGACGCGATCCTTGCCGACCTTGTCGGCGAGCGCCTGCTGGGTGTACGCGTGCTCGCGCAGCAGCCGATCGTAGGCCTCGGCCAGCTCGATCGGGTTGAGGTCGGCGCGCTGGACGTTCTCGACGAGCGCGAGCTCGAAGGCGTCTTTCGACGACACGTCCTTGACGACGACGAGCACGTCTTTCATGCCGGCGCGCTGCGCGGCTCGCCAGCGCCGCTCGCCGGCGATCAGCTCGAACTTGTCGGCGCCCGGGGCCGTTCGCCGCACCACCAGCGGCTCGAGCATCCCGTGCTCGCGGATCGAGCTCGTCAGCTCTTCCAGCTCCTGCGCGTCGAAGTACTGCCGCGGCTGCCCGGGCTGCGGCGAGATCTTCTCGACGGGGCAGTGGAATGCGCTGCGCTCCTGCGCGCCGGGCGCGGGCGCGGCGGACGGCAAGAGCGCGTCGAGGCCCCGCCCGAGCGCGCGGCGGGGAGCTTTGGGATCGGGTTGCGTCATGTGCGCGGCGTGGCCTCGCGAGAGCGCGGCTTCTTCTTGCCGGTGCCGTCGGCCGCGGCGGCGGCGTCGAGGATCTCGCGCGCGAGGCTGAGGTAGCCCTGCGCGCCCTTGGATTGCGAGTCGTAGAGCAGCGCCGGCTTCCCGTGCGAGGGCGCCTCGGAGAGCTTCACGTTGCGCGGGATGATGGTGTCGAAGACGTGGAAGTGGGCCTTCACCTCGTCGGCGACCTGGTGGGTGAGCGAGTTGCGCCCGTCGAACATCGTCAGCACCACGCCCTCCACGCCGAGCTCGGGGTTGAAGGCGTTCTTCACGCGATCGATCGTCGCCATCAGGTGCGTCAGGCCCTCGAGCGCGAAGTACTCGCACTGGAGCGGCACCAGCACGCGCGTCGCCGCGGTGAGCGCGTTGAGCGTGAGCAGCCCGAGCGACGGCGGGCAGTCGAGGATCACGTACGCGTACTTGCCGATGTGGGGGCGCAAAGCGTCCCGCAGGCGCGTGCCGCGATCGGTGGCGTCGACCAGCTCGAGCTCCGCGGCGACGAGGTCTTGCGTCGCGGGGATGACGTCGAGCAGCGGCACCGCCGTCTTGCGGATGACCTCGGGCACCGAGCACTGCCCGATGAGCACGTCGTAGATCGATCGCTCCACCGTCTGCCGACGCACGCCGACGCCGCTCGACGCGTTCCCCTGCGGATCGCAGTCGACGAGCAGCGTGCGCTTCTCGGCGGCGGCGAGGCTCGCGGCGAGGTTGACGGCTGTCGTCGTTTTGCCGACCCCACCTTTCTGGTTGGCGATGGCGAGAATCACGGGCGAAGGGGGCATTCGGCTACCGGGCGCGGGTCGGGGGACCGCCTGCGGATCGGCTGAGTACACGAGGCCCGCCGCCCCGTCGAGGGAGCTCGGCGAAGTCGAGCTCCCTCGACGTCGAGCTTTCTTTTGTTGGCCACCAGAGCCTATCTGAATACAGTGACGGACATGTCGCTTAATGTAGGTTCAGGTGGTCGTCAAGGGGAAACGTCCCGGCTGCGCAGCGCGCTCGCCGACGTCCCCGAGAGCCGCTCGGCCGATCGGATCCTCGCCGAGCAGTTCTGGCGAGCCCCCTCTGCCGAGCCCCGCCTGGCCCGCGTTCTTTCGCTTCCCTTCGCCTTCACCTCCGCCTCCAAGCCCTGATCTTTCGACCCTCACGGCGCGCCAACGACGCGCCCTCGGAGCTCCCCATGGCCTTCCCCAAGACGTTCCAGTCCTTCGCCGAGTTCGAGCGCGAGATCATCCACCCCCACACCCGCAT
>JBDTXR010000253.1:0-12882 GCA_040006075.1 Byssovorax sp.
GAGCGTGCCAGCCGCGCTTCGCTTGGTTTTGAGACAGCCTCGGCAGGGAGCGGGCCTTGCGCTTGTTTTCAGCGCGCTCCAGTTGGAGCCCGCTCCCTGGCGGTCGCGGCTACTGTTCGAGGATCGTGCTCGCTGATTTAGTCGGCGGGATCATCGAGACTGTCAATCAACCAAGGCCCGCTCGAAATCATCGCGGCTTCTCCGTGGAAACGAGCGCCTCAGCCCACGCGGGCAACGGATCCGCCCGATAGATAACGCTCCCGCGATCGAAGCCAAGCACGCGCACCCAGGGCGCACCATCAACGCTGTTGTCGAAGCACTCCACATGAGAGAACACTCCGATGGCGACCGGCAGATTCGCCATCGACGCCGCAAAGATCGAGCGAAGGTCCGTCTCCGGGCTCGAATGCCCGCCCATCCGGCCCCGCGCAGCGATACGCTCGATGTTCAAACGAACGTCGCCCGTCGCGATGAAGAACAGATTGGTCGAGAACCCCGCAGCATTCGCCGCCTCGGCCTGTCGGATTGCCGCGTCGCCACGCAACGTCGTCTCGACGGCGAATGAAGCCCGATCGGCGATGTGCTGCTCGACGAAGCTCTGGCATTCGGCCGCGACGCGGGCGCGGAGAGCGGGACGGATGTCGGTGAACAGGCCTCTATTGAGCTCGGCACAGCGGTCGTCAATGCTGAAGAAATCCGTGCCGAATCGTCGAAGCGGAAACGTCGTTGTCTTCCCGCTTCCGGCGGGGCCCCCGACCACGAACATCCGCGGCGTGCTCATCCGCTCAACCCGTCGCCACGCTCGTCGTCGATCCCGGACGCATATCCGCGGGGAGCTCACCTGCGGTCAGCCGGCCCTCCGCATCGAGGATGCCCCGCGCCTGCATCTCTCGGCGCGTCGCCGTGATCCGCTCCCCGGCGGTGATCCGGGCGGCTTCCAGCCATTCTGCCCAGCGCGCAGTATCCGCGGGATCCGGCGGCTCCGCGAAAACCTCGGGAGCGATCGGGCTCGTTTCAGCGCTCGCCGCAGCCTTGGTCACAATATGAGCGGCCAGCCGGAGCTGGTCGGCGAGCGAGAGCGAGCGCACGTGCTCTTCGTAGACCTGGTCGACATCCATGGCGGCCCCAGTGAAGCACGGCCGCCACCGAGCGCAAAGCACCACTTCGATGAGCACCCCAGTCGGAAGCACGGGTTGAATCGTCCCGGCGCGCACGCAGCGGTACCCGCTGGTCCCCACACTCTTGCGCCCCCTCCCCCGCAGGTCCAAGGTCGCCCCGTGAAACGCCGCTTCAACGTCTCCGGCCCGTGCATCGCCTCGATGCACTACATGATCCCCGCCGAACGACGCCTCCCCGAAGCACCCAGCCTCGTCGATCAGCTCGGCTACATCGTGGTTCACGCCCCCCGCCAGACAGGCAAAACCACCGCCCTGATCGCCCTCGCCCGCGATCTCACCGCCTCCGGCCGCTACGCCGCTGTGCTCAGCTCGTGCGAAGAAGGCCAGGCCTCGGGCGACGACTTCGGCTCCGCGCAACGCGCGATCCTCGGCGAGCTGAGCCGCCGGGCCGCGTCCGAGCTGCCGCCCGAGCTCCGCCCGCCCCCGCTTTCACTCTCCGGCGACGAGGGTCTCGTCGCCACGTACCTCGAGGACTGGGCCCGATCGTGCCCGCGACCGCTCGTCCTCCTCCTCGACGAAATCGACGCCTTGCAGGGAAACAGCCTGCTCAGCGTGCTCCGCCAGCTCCGCGCCGGCTTCCCGTATCGCCCCGCGGAGTTCCCAGCTTCCGTGATCCTCTGCGGCCTCCGCGACGTGCGCGATTACAAGGCCGTGAGCGGCGACGAGCCCTCGCGCCTGGGCACGTCGAGCCCCTTCAACATCAAGCTCGACTCTCTCCGTCTCGGCGACTTCACCCTCGAAGAGGTGCGCGAGCTCTACGCGCAGCATACCGCAGACACCGGGCAAGTCTTCATCGAAGAGGCAGTGATCGCCGCCTTCGCAGCGACCGCGGGCCAACCGTGGTTGGTCAACGCGCTCGCGCGCGAAATCGTGGAGGGAATAGCTACTCCGCCCTCCGAGACAATCACCGCGGCGCACGTGGAGCAAGCCAAAGAGCGCCTGATCCTCGCCCGCGCAACCCACCTGAACTCCCTCGTTTCCAAGCTCCACGAGCCGCGCGTGCGCAACGTGATCGAGCCCATCCTCGCCGGCGAAACCCGCATCGGCGAGGTCTACGACGACGACGCGGCCTACGTCCGCGATCTCGGCCTGGTCGCGCCGGGAAAGCCGCTCCGCATCGCCAATCCCATCTACCGCGAGGTGATTGTCCGGGTCCTGGTGTCGAGCGCCGAAGACTTCGTCACCGCCGAACCGCGGAGCTTCGTATTGCCTGATGGACGGCTCGATCTCCGACGCATCCTGAACGAAAGAGTGCTCCGAGCGTGAGCCCGGCGCGGCCCAGGAAAGCTCTCCCGGGCTCGCTCGATTGGGCACACTTCCCCGCGCGCCCGCGGTAGCATCGGGCATGCTTCAACGTCGTCTCTTCTCTTCTTTCGTCGCGCTCCTCTCCATCGCGGCCCTTCACTGCGGCGGCAAGGTCGTCGTCGAATCGTCGACCGGCGGCGGCGGCGCTGGAGGATCTCCAGGCGCCGGCGGATCCGTCGCTCAGGGCGGCCCCACGTCGGCGTCCGGTGGCAGCCCGTGCAGCGCGCCCGGCGGCGGCCTCGACGGACCTTGCGCGCCCACCGAGCCTTCGTGCAAGGCCGGCACGTCGGCCTGCATCGCGCTCGTCGACAACGCGGGAGCCTCCTCGTTCGCCCTCCGGATGTCCCACCTCACGATCACCGCGCCTCCTACCCTCACCAAGGGTCTGGTCAAGAGCGTCATCGAGAACGGCGTCCAGCTCAACTACGCCAAGTGCAACCTCGTCGGGGGAGGCACCTTCTCGTGGCTCTTCCAGCTCGACACCGTCGCTGGCACGCTGAAGACCGGCGGCGCTCTGCCGGCGGACGATCCGGCGAACGGCTACGCGTTCCTCGACCAGGGCTTCAAGCAGACCTCCGGAGCCAGCTTCCACGCCGCGCCGGTCACGGTGCCTGTCGCCATCGGCCCCACCTGCGGCTTCAACTCGGGCGCCGCCGACCTGGTCATGCCCATCTTCCTCGATCTCGCGGGCACGGCCTCCCTGATCTTTCCGCTTCACCAGGTTCAATTCGACATGGGCAGCTTCTCCGGCGACCACAACTGCATTGGCCGGTACAACGATCAGGGGCTCGATCCCGCGAGCGGCTGCCTGGAGGACGGCAATCAACCCACCTTCCTCGACAGCGGCCTCATCGCCGCGTATTTCTCGCTCGAGGAAGCGGATCAGGTCGTGATCAACGCCATTGGTCAGACGCTCTGCGTGGTCCTCTCGGGCGACGCGGCCACGTTCGGCGACGGCCAATCGCCCACCAACGCGTGCGCGCGCAATGGCAACGGACACATCGTGTTCCACGGCGACTGGTGCTCCTCCACGAGCCCGGGCCAGCCCGCGACCCCCGGGTGCCACGACGCGGTCCGCTTCGAAGGCACCTTCGCCGCGAGCGGCGTGAAGCTCAACTGAGCCACCGAGCGCGCCGTGAAGCCATCCCCGACGGAGATCTCGTGACCACGAATCAAGCCCCGCAGAGCCCGACGCTCGACGATCTCCGCCGACTCGCCCCCACCCCCATCGCCCAGAGCATCGCCGCGGCCTTCGGACCGGGCCAGCCGAGCGAGCGGTTCGACGCGCAAATGGCGCTCCTGGAGGGGATCGCCGAGCGAGCGTGCCAGCTCCTCAACAGCATTTACCTGCACTCGGCGCGCGATCTGGGGGTGGGCGCCTCGCCGCAGCTCGAGCAACGGTTGATGGCGCTCGGCCGGAAGAACCTCAGCTTCGGCGACCATGTCGGCGCGATCGAGAGCTTCTTGAGCACGCTCTCTCCCGCCGTGCTGCACCCCGCCGTCGCGTCGCGATGGACCGAGCTCGCCGGGCCACTCCGCGAGCAGGTCGCCGTCGGAAGAGAGATCGCGGCGCTCGAAAACCTCAGGAACATCCGGGAAAAGTACGCGATCCCGGTGGAGCGCGTCGACGTGTACCTGGACGATCACCCGGGCAGCACGCCCAGGGATCCCGCGCTGGCGCCCGTGCTGCGCGCGGCGACGACGTACCGTAACGCCCGAGCGCATCATCACCCGTGGTTCTCCGACGACGAGCCCTGGTATCTGCTCCTCTCGACTCGCTGGAGGGTCATCGTCGAGCGGGTGCTCCTTCACCCGCCCGTCTATCGCCTGCTCACCGGCGTGGAGGTGGTCAGTACCCGGGCGATCGGCCGGATGACGGCGCCGGACCAGCACGTCTACGACGCGGTCCGCCTCGATCTCGACGGGCTCCGCCGGCCGCTCGGCGAGAGCAAGCTTTCGTCGTCAACGCACCTCGCGGCCGGCCGTTACTGGGCGCGTCGTCCCGAGGACGAGAGTCAACCTCTCCAGCACCTGTTTCCGGCGCGCAATTTTCCCGAGAACGTCGAGTCAGCCGAGCAGCGCGAGCAGCGTTATCGGTTCCGTGTCTACATCGCTTACCTCGGGCACGGCGCGCTCCGGGCGAGCGACATCGACGGGACACTCCGGGCCCTCGGCGCCGAGCTGGGGATCGAGGAAAAGCAAGCGCGGGGCATCGAGGCGACGACGGTCAAGGCGATCCGCGCGACCGAAGCCGAGCTGAGAGCCGGGGAACGCCGAGGCGCCCTCGCCCAGCTCAGCGCGCTCGTTTGTCCCGCGGGCGAGGAGGATGTCGCCGTCGAACCCCTGCTCGCCGCGCTGGACGCTCAGCGTGCGCTCCGGATCTACACCTTGATCGAGGACCAATGGCCCATCAGCCATTCCGCGCTCCAGAGCCACTCCGAGATGCACCCCGAGGATCTCGATCGCGCCCTTCAGCAGCTCCTCGCGGGCGCCGAGCCGTCGAAGACGATTCGCCAGGTCGAGCCCGCCCCGGGCAAGGTGCAGTATCGGATCCCCAGCCCGCGCGCGACCGAACAGCTCAAAAGCGCGCTCGATCGCCTCCGCGCGCAGCCCGAGTCCATCCCTCCGCTCCGCCCGCTGCTCGAGGTCTGCCAGCAGTTCTTCCTCGACGACGGCCACCCGGCGCTCCCCGCCGCGATTGGCCAGCTCCTCGTCGAGGCGAGGCAGCCCGTCGACGCCCCGGCGGTCAGCCACAACGAGTCCTACGAAGTCGCGACCCCCCGCTTGCTCTTTGCCGCGAGAGGGCAGCGCATCGCCGTATCGACCGTGCCCGAGCTGCTCCGCGAGATCGTCAGTCGGTTCGGGACCGATCCCGCGCTCCTGGCCAGGGTGCCCTTCGCCTCCGGTAAACGCCGCTACGTCGTCGCCCGCGAGCCGCGCCACGTCGCCGGTCACGACTTCATCGCCCCCCTCCCCTTCGCTGCGAGCGGGATTTATTTCGAGGCCAACCAGTCTCGGTTCTCTGCTCTCAAGAGCGTCAGTCAGTGGTTCACTGCCGCGGGCATCCCGGTCGAGCACGCCGAGGTCGACGGCGTCTCGATTGACGAGCTGGCCGCCCGAGCCGCCGCTGGACTCGAGGCCGGGGCGACGTCCGCTGACGATCTGGTGCTGCACCTGCGCTTCCAGGGCCGTACCGAGATGGTCGCGGGCTCCACCGCGGGCATCTTCCTGGGCGAAGTCGTTCAAGCGCTGGTCTCGATGGGCCGCCTGATCGATGAAGATCTGCCAGTGGCGATCGGTCGAGTCCGCTACCTGGTGGCAGCGACTCCCACGCACGCCAACGGGCGTCCCTTCGATTCTCCGGTGGAGTCCGAGGGCATGTTCATCGAGAGCGCGCTCACCCGCAAAGACGCCAGAGCCCACGCGGCGGCGCTCTGTCGCAAGGTTCAAGTCGAGGTGCTCGACGCGGACGTCGAGGTCGACTGACTCGGGCGACAGCGCGGATCCATTGCGGCGAACGCCCCGCGCGATCTACGCTCCCGCGCATGATCCGCTCCCACGCGCTCGCCGTCGCCCTCGTCGCCCTCGCCGCCTCGGGCTGCAAATCCTCGCTGCCCGAGGATCTCGGCACGGTCGAGGCCGGCAAGGCGGCCATCGCCGCCGTCCAGACCAAGCTCGGCACCAAGGACATCGCGGTGCATCGCCTCGATCTCGAGCACGACAAGATCACCCTCCGCGTCGTCGATCCCAAGGATCCGAAGAAGATCCTGGAGTTCGACGCCGAGAAGGGCGAGATGGTCGGCCCCTCGCCGGTCGGCCGCGTCGGCGACACCACGTCGGACGTGATCGCGGTCAAGGTCGCCGATCTCGACTTCGCGGGGCTCGCCAAGGCCGAGGCCGAGTGCAAGACCAAGCTCGGTCAGCCGAGCGTGAAGCTGAGCCTCTGGGACGGCGTCGACATCGTGCATCACGAGCGCGGGCCGCAGAAGTGGATCGTGAACACGAAAGATGGGAAATTCTGCCGCGCGAGCCTCCCCGGCGTCATCGACTTTCCCTGACCTCCTGGCCCGGACGGGCGCAAGCTGGTACGCGCGGGATCATGCTCGCTCGCTCTCGCGCTCCGCTGGCCTCGTCGCGTTCACCCTCGCCGCGCTGGCCGTCTCGCCCGCCCGAGCGAGCCAGTCGCTCGAGTGCAAGCCCGCTGGCCGGGGGATCCCGGCCTGCTGTTGACCGCGAAGGCCGGCCCGGCGATCAGGGGAACGCGCAGCTCTGATCGGCGAGCGGCGGGTGCATGCTCGAGCAGTGGCCCACCGCGGTGAGCTTGGCCTGGGCGGCGGCGCTGGCCTTCATGCCGCAGGTGTTGAGGCAGGGCTCGTCCTTGGGAACGGGGCAGTCGAAGAGGCAGTTGACGAAGTCGACGCAGTCGGAGTCCGCCGCGCACGCCTTCTCCTCGGCGCAGCAGATGGAGTCGACCCGGGTCTGGCAAGGAGGCCTGTCGGAGTAGAGATCCAGGTCGCACATCGGCGCTCCGGTGCCGGTGGTGGCGCTGGCCGTCGCTCCGCCCGCTCCGGTGCTGGAGGCGGTGGTCCCGGTCGCCATCGATCCACCGGCGCCGGCGGTGCTGGTCGAGCCCGTGCCGCCTCCCCCACAGGCCGTGACGAGGACCAGCGAGAACGCGGGGATCAGCGCAGAAGAGAAGCGGAAATCGATCATGCCTCGGTATCTCCAGGGTGCAAGAAAAGGGTGTCAGACCGCGAGGGCGGCGCGAGCAGCCTTGACCATGGCCACCATCGCTCTTCGGACCTCGTCGCTGGTCGCGACCGGCGCGTCGAACCCGAGGCGCGCGGCGCGGGGGCCGGAAGGCGTGGTGACGGCCAGCTCGAATCCATAGCGATCGACCGCGGTCATGGTCGCGGCGGTGGCGGCCGGGAGGCCGGCGAAGGCGCGGGCATAGGCGATCATCGCCTCGCCGTGATCTTCGTTCATGTGCGAAAGGATCCCCGCGGCCGCGGACGCGAGCGGATCCGGCTCGGCAGCGAGGTAGTCGGCGGCGGTCACCCAGGACATCCGGCCAAAGCCCCCGACGTAGCGGAGCGCGATGGGCTCGAGTCGATGAAAGGCGAAGTCCTTGAAGTCGACGTAATACGAGGCGTCCGGCTGCGCCGCGAGGAAGGCGGCGCGCGCGGCGTCGCGGTCCTCCGCGGGGACCTTGGTGCAGGGGCCGATCAGGGTGACGCGACCGAGCGCGAGCGGCGTGCGGTGCTTGTCGAGCGGCTCGGCGAGCAGCATCGACGCGTCCTTGCAGTGGGCGAGGTTCTGGGTGTGCTCGGCGAGCTCGGAGAGCAGGAGCAGCGGGCGACCGGCGGCGTCGAGGGCGACCGTGACCAGCGATCCATAGGGATACCCCGCGGGATCGCGGGCGATGGTGCAGAGCGTGGCCGAGCGCGATCCGGCGACGAGCGTGCGGCAGCGCTCGGCGTGGCTCGGCGCAGGGGCCTTGGGGAGCGCGGCGGCGGCCGCGTCGTCGGTTTCAACGGCAGAGGCCGAGTCGGCAGGGCGCTGGTGATCGCGGGGCATGCCCTACGCCGTAGCACGGGGACGCGCCGGGAGGCTCACTCCATCGCGGTCGGGCGCCGAGCGGGGCCCGGCGCTACTTGCACTTGCCGCCGGCGCAGCCATGCCCCTTGTCGCTGCAATCCTTGGTCTCGCGCGCCGTGCAGCCGGTGCCGGGGCAGAAGCCGCCCGAGCACGGGTGATCGGCGCAGTGGCAGCCCTCGTGGCCACAGGCGAAGAAACCCGACCTCGAATCGGGCGTGATCGGGCGCAGTCGACGGCCTTTTCGTCGCCCGTCTTGCGCGATCTCCATCCAGCCCAGTCCGGAGGAGGCTTGTGCGGCTCTCTCGCGAAGCTCAGGGAGTATACGTCCCGGTCAGCGTCGCCGTCGCGAGATCGTGATTGAGGATCTCCACGTTGACCTGATTGCGCGTCGACGCCGTGGTCACGTTCGGCAGCGTCGCGACGTCGAGCGCGATCACCGCGAACTCGTAGGTGTGCACCTTGCCGGGGCACGGCCCGAGATAGCCAAACGTCTGGTTGTCGTAGGCCTTGGCCTGCTTCGAGCCCGCCGGGATCGCCGGATTGGCCTTCTTCTCCACCCCGGCCGGCAGCCCCGTCGTCGCCGCGGGAATATCCCAGATCACCCAGTGAATGAGGTTGTTCGATTTGTCGGTGAGCCGGACAGCATAGCTGAGCGTGCCCGCGGGCGTGGGCGCCCAGCTCAGATCAGGAGAGGTGTTGGCGCCGCCGCACGCGTAGGTCTTCGGGATCTCCATCCCTTCACTGAATCCCGTGCTCACGAGCGCGAACGCCGCCATCCCTCCCGCCCCGCTCGACGTCGAGCTGGCCGAGGTGGCCGAGCTGCTGGCCGCGGTCGTCCCTCCCCCGGTCCCTGCCGCGCTGGTGCTGCTCCCCGCCCCGCCGGCGCCTCCGGTGCCGCTGCCGCTGCTCACCGATGTCGTGGAGTCGCCCGTCGACGAGGTCCCGGTCGCCGTCGCGGTGTCGCCGCTGGAGCACGCCGCGGCGGAAGAAAAGCCAATCGTGAGCGCAACGAGCGCGATGCGAGCCTTCATGATCCGAGACGGTATCACGACCCGGCCCCGGGCTCGTGTAGAGTCGAGCGACCATGAAGCCCCCCGCCCTCGCCCCGCAGGATCGCGAGCTCGAAGCGGCCGCCGAGCTGCGCAAGCGGATCCGCAGCGTCCGGCGCCGAGCGGCGGCCACTTGCCTCCTCGCCCCTCTCCTCGCGGCGTACCCGGGCTACTTCCTCCTGCAAACGCTCCAGTCCCGCCTCTTCGCCGGTGTCGCCTCACCGATCGTCAGCGCCCTCCTGGGCATCGCGCTCCCCCTCGGCTTCGGGCTCCGCGCGACAGCGAAGCTCACCCGCCGCACCCTCCTCCGCGCCCGCGATCCCTGGCTCGACGAAGTCGCAAGAACCTACGGAGTCCCGCGCAAGGATCTCGTGAAATACACAGCCATGTAGCGCTCTCCCCCTCTCCACCTGGAGATCCAGCAAGCAAGCCCCCGTCACGCCGCCAACCGCGCCAAGAATCCTCTCTCCCTCTCTCCCTCTCTCACTGCCAGAGCCGCACCTTGGGCGAGACCCCGATCAACAGCGCATAGTGATCACTCCCCGGCGGCAGCCCGACGAGGCCGCTCACCGACAGATCGAGGAAATCGTTGGCGCTCCACTGCACGCCCGCCGTGAATTGAAGCTGATCCGGATCTGCCGTGAACCAGTGGAGCCCCCCGAGCTCCGCCAGGATCGAGAAGTCGCTGTCTTTTCCCAGATCCTGATCGAGATCAATCCCGTACTCCACCCCGATTGGCCTCCTCCGCGCCACCTCCGCCCCGGGGTCAATCAGCGCTCCCGCGTTGACCACCACGTGCGTCGTCCGGATCGTGCGCCCGAACAGGAGCAAGGCCTCGTACCCGATCCCGTACGCTCCGCGCCCGACCGGGAGCTTCGGTCCCATCTGGATCCCGAACGCCCACGCGGTGCGCGCCACCTCGTCGCGTGAATCCCAGATCCCGAGCTTGCTCGCGAGCCAGACGTTGTCCGTCACCAGGTGATCGAACGTGAACGGTCTCCCCGGCTTCCCCTCGACGCCGAAGCCGAAATCGAGGTCGATCTCCACGCGGTTCGAGAGTCCGAGGTTGAGCTCGGCGTCGGGCAGCACCGCGCGCCACGGCCCGTTGCTGCGGGCCATTCCAAGCTGGAGATCGAGCTCGAGTATCCCGGGATCCTGGAGGCTGAGATCGGTCGGCTCGAAGTGGGTCCTGGCCGCGAACGCCCCGCGCGGAAGGGCGATCGCGACGATCGCGACGAGGACGGCCGCGGCGCGGGGAGCGAGGGTGCGCATCAATCCGGGAGCGTACCCGTTGGCCACGAGGAGGGGCGAGCGCGGCGCTCAGTGGCTCGCCGCGGGCTCGACCTTCGCAGGGCTCGCGACCGGGATGCGGCGCAGCGCGAGGACGACCGAGGCCGCGACGCCGGCCGCGATCGCGCCCGCGAAGAAGGGCGCGCCCGGGTTGATCTGGGCGACGAGGATCCCGCCGAGGTTGGGGCCGACCGTGCGCGCGAGCACGCCGGCCGACTGCGCGAAGCCGAGCACCGCGCCGCGGCTCTCGCCGCCGGCATACTGCGAAGCGAGGACGCTGAGCAGCGGGTTGGTGACGCCGAAGCCGCTGCCGAACAGGACGAGCCCGACGAGGAACTTCCACGGGTGATCGGCGAGGCCCATCATCACCATGCCCGCGCCGAGCGTGACGATGCCGAGGAGGACGAGGTTGATCTGGCCGAAGCGCCGCGAGAGCGGGACGATCAGCCCGCCCTGGATGATCATCGCCACGAGGCCCATGAGGCCGTAGAGGCGCCCGACCTCCTTTTCGCCCCACCCGAAGCGGCTGTCGACGAGGAACACCAGCGCGACCTGGAGCCCGCTCATCGCCAGGAACGTGAGGAAACAGAGCAGGAGCACCATCATCAGCGGGCGCTGCGCGAGGACCTGCATGAGCGACGGCTTCGCCACGGGCGCGACGCCGGGATCGGGCGCGGGCTCGGTCGCGATCCGCCGCGTCTCGGGCATGAGGAAGAACGCGCCGACGAGATCCGCGAGCGCCATCGCGGCGGCGCCGAGCGGAGGCACCCACGGGCCGAAGTGCGAGAGCTCGCCGCCGAGCAGCGGGCCGAGCATCATCCCGAGGCCGATCCCCGCGCCGAGCATGCCCATGCCCTTGGTGCGCGACTCGCCCTCGGTGACGTCGGCGATCGCCGCCTGGCACGCCGAGAGGTTGCCCGAGGTCGCCCCCGCGAGGAGGCGCGACGCGAAGAGCAGCGGGAGGATCGCCAGGTGCGTGGCCTCGGCGAAGATCACCATCGCCAGCGCGTTGCCCGCGAGGCTGACGAGGATGACGCGGCGGCGACCGATCCGATCGGAGAGGCGGCCGAGGTACGGCGTCGCGAGGAGCTGGCAGAGCGAGAATCCGGAGAGGAGCAGGCCCACGGTGCGGGCGTCGCCGCCCATCGTCTTCACGTAGAACGGCATCAGCGGCATCACGATGCCGAAGCCGATGAGGTCGAGGAAGACGGTGATGAAGACGAAGAAGACGACGCGCGAGGAGGTGCGCTTCGAGGCCGGCGGAGCGCTCACGAGGCCCCCACGGCGAGGCGGTGAGGCGCTGCAAAATCGGCCATTCTGCCCCGAAGCAAAGACCAGGACCCCGGCGCTGTCAACGCTGGCCCCGGCGCGCGCGGGAATCTCCGGCGGCGCCTCCGGGTTCGCCGATCCGCAGGGCGGATCGACTATCCTCGCCCGCGGTGAAGCCCTTGCTCGACGCGATCCGCACCGCTCTCGGGAGCGTGATTCACGGTAAATCCGAGGTGATCGAGCTGCTCCTCGTCGGGGTGCTCGGCGGCGGTCACGTGCTCGTGGAAGACGTGCCCGGCGTCGGCAAGACCACGCTGGCGAAGGCCCTGGCGCGGGTGTTCCGCGCCACGTTCACCCGGGTGCAGTTCACCCCGGATCTCCTGCCGTCGGACATCCTCGGCGCCCAGGTGCTCGATCCGAAGGAGGGGCGCTTCTCGTTCCAGCGCGGGCCGGTGTTCACCCACGTGCTCCTCGCCGACGAGATCAACCGCGCCTCGCCGCGCACGCAGTCCGCGCTGCTCGAGGCGATGAGCGAGGCCCAGGCCACCATCGACGGGACGACGTACCCGCTGCCCTCGCCGTTCTTCGTGATCGCCACGCAGAACCCCGTCGATTACCAGGGTACGTACCCGCTGCCCGAGGCCCAGCTCGATCGGTTTCTGCTGCGGATCGGCGTCGGCTACCCGCAGCCCGCCGACGAGCTGCGGATGCTGTTCTCGCGGCAGCGCGAGAACCCGCTCGATCATGTCGAGCCCGTCGCCGGCGTCGAGGAGCTGCTGGCGCTCCAGGCGGCGGTGCGCGACGTCGAGGTGAAGGAGAGCGTCGCGAAGTACCTGCTGGCGATCGTGGCGGCGACGCGCGATCACCGTGAAATCGAGCTCGGGGCGTCGCCTCGCGGGGCGCTGGCGCTCTTCCGCGCCGCCCAGGCGCGGGCCCACCTCGCGGGTCGCGCCTTCGTCAGCCCCGACGACGTGCAGTCCCTCGCCGCGCCGGTGCTCGCGCACCGCTTGATGCTCACGACCCAGGCGCGCTACGGCGGGACGACCAGCGCCGCCCTCGTCGAGGGGATCGTCACCGCGGTGCGCGTACCGACGTAGATCTGCGAAGCGCGCCGATGAAGATCAACTTCGCCAAGCTGAACCACGTGCTCATCCCGAGCACCAAGCCGGCGCGCGATCGGCTGCGCACGGGCC
>JBDTXR010000254.1:0-12872 GCA_040006075.1 Byssovorax sp.
TGATCCAGAAGAACATGCAGCTCGTCGAGACCAAGGAGCAGCTCGAGCACCGCGTCAGCGACCTCAAGCTGCTCTTCGATCTCGAGAGCGCGATGAGCGGCGCGCAGTCGATGGAAGACCTGGCGCGCGCGGTGGTGACCGAGGCCGCGCGGGCCTGCGACGGCGCGGCGGGCGCGATCCTCGTCGACGAGCAAGAGGGCGGGATCTGGCTCTATTACGTCGACTACGAGTCGGTGCGCGGCAAGCTCGGCCTGCACGCGGGCGATCACGCGACGGCGTCGGGCGCGGCGATCACGCCCGCGCACGCGGCGATCGAGGTGAAGCGCGTGGCGATGAAGCGCAACGAGGGCGTGATCGGCTGGGCGATGTTCCACAACGAGGCGCTGAGTCTGCCCGCGGATCTCGAGCGCCTCGGCGGTGAAGACGGCCTCGAGAGCCCGGTGTCGGGGCGCCTCAGCACCATGCTCAACGTGCAGGTCTCCTCGGCGATCGCCGTGCCGCTCGACGGCGAGCAAGACGAGGCCGTCGGCGCGATCGCGCTTTATAACTCGCGTAAACCCGGTGGCTTCTCGCAGGACGATCGCGCGCTGCTGCGGCTGATCTCGGCCAACGCCTCGACCGCGGTGCGCCTCTTTCGATCGCGGGTGGAGCGCGAGCGGAGCGAGCGACTGACCACGATCGGACGGCTGCTCTCGGGCGTGATGCACGACATGCGGACGCCGCTCACGGTGATCAGCGGCTACGTCCAGCTCATGGCCACGGCGACCGACGCGCAGCAGCGATCGGAGCACGCGCGGCTGATCTTGAAGCAGTTCGATCTGCTCAGCGCCATGCAGCGCGAGGTGCTCGAGTTCGCGCGCGGCGAGCGCAGCATCCTGGTGCGCAAGGTGTACCTGACCAAGTTCTTCGAGGACGTGGAGAAGCAGCTCCGCCACGAGCTCGACGGGACGCACGTGGACCTGGTGTTCCAGCTCGAAGATCGCGGCGTGGCCCGCTTCGACGAGTCCAAGCTCACCCGCGTGCTCCACAACCTCGCGCGCAACGGGATCGAGGCCATGGGCGCGCGCGGCGGCAAGCTCACGCTGCGCGTCTCGCGCGAGGGGACCGACCTCGTCGTGACCGTGAGCGACACCGGCAAGGGCATCCCGAAGGACATCGAGGACAAGCTCTTCCAGAGCTTCGTGACCTCGGGCAAGCGGGGCGGCACCGGGCTCGGCCTGGCGATCGTGAAGAAGATCGTCGACGAGCACGCGGGCACCATCACCGTGAAATCCACGCCGCACGGCGCGACGTTCATCGTGCGTCTTCCGCAGGACGGGCCGCCGCAGCCGGCCGCTCCGCCGTTCGATCGACGACAGAGCGGCCGCCCGCCGTCGTGATCGCTTGCGCTCCACGCCGTCGCCCCCGACACTCGCTCGCGTGACCTCCCTCCGTCTCCCGCTGCTCGAGCCCCACCGCGCCGCCCTCGAGACGTGCGTGTACTGCCCCAAGCTCTCGCGGGCCGCGTGCCCGGTCTCCAACGTCGAGGCGAGCGAGACGGTGACGCCGTGGGGAAAGATGTCGCTGGCGTACTTCGCCGCGCGAGGCGATGTGCCGGTCGACAACGCGCACGCCGCGCCCGCGTGGGCCTGCACGAGCTGCTACGCGTGCCGCGAGGCCTGCGATCACAAGAACGAGGTCGCCCCCGCGCTGCTCGACGCCCGCGCGGAGATGATGGACCTCGGCGCCGCGCCGCCCGCGGCCAAGGCCGTCGTCGATCGCTGGCCTGCACGGCAAATCGCGCTCGCCGCCGCCGTCGCTGCGCTCGAAACGGAGGGCGCCGCCTCGACCGGCCGCGAGCCCGCCGCGGTGCTCGTGGGCTGTGGCTACGTGGAGCGATCCCCCGACGTCGCGCGCGATTCCCTCCGTGCAGCGGCGTATTTGCTCGATCGGCCGGTGCGCCCGGTCCGCGCGTGCTGCGGATTGCCGCTCCTCTACGCCGGCGATCGCCGTGGATTCGCCGAAGCGGTGCGCGTCCTCGCCCGCGAGGTGGCCAGCGCGCCGGCCTTCGTGGCCATCGATCCCGGGTGTGCGCGCGCCTTGCTGGTCGAGGCGCCGCGCGTGGGTGTCGAGGTCGCGAAGCCGGAGATCTTCGTGGATCTCGCGGCAAAATCGCTCGATCGGCTGCGTCCGCTCGAGAGCTCAGGGCCCGTTCGCTACCACGATCCCTGTCAGCTCGGCCGCGGACTCGGTCGCTACGACGAGCCCCGCGCGGTCCTCGCGCGGCTAACCGGCGTTGCGCCGGAGGGCTTTCTGCGCGAGCGCGCGCAGGGCGAGTGCAGCGGCGGAGGTGGCCTGTTGCCGGCGACCCGGCCGGAGAGCTCGCGGGCCATTGCCGATGCGAGGATCGCCGAGCATCGAGAGCGGGGCGGGGGAACGCTGGTGACGGCCTGCGCTTCCAGCCTCCATCGGTTCCGGAGCCGGGGCGAGCACGCGGAAGATATCGTGTCGATGATCGCCCGCGCTATTCCGTGAGCGGCCGATCGGCGGCTACCCCTCCGCGTCCCTGAACCGAAACTTCGCCAGAAACGCCGCGAAAACAGCCTCCGCCTCCGGGCTCATCGCGTCACGGCACGTCGCGGTCACGATCAGCATCTGATCGTGGGCCACGGCGTGCGTCACCACCTGACGCTGGAACATCTTCCCTTGCGACGAGCTCCACGTGTAATCGGTGCGAATGGCCGGCTGGCCGTCGAGCTGGACGGCCTCTTTGCTCAGCACCGTGAGCACGGGGAGCTGCTCGGACAGCGCCGTCAGCGTGCGGTTGGCGAAGGCCGGCATCGCCTCGCCCTGATTGGGCTTCTCGCGCGCCACGACGATGCTCAGATCGCTCGGGCCCTGGTTCGCCAGGGCGAAGATCTGAACGCTCTTGTCGTGCATTCCCTCGGGCAGATCGAGGGTGAACTCGTTGGCGTGGTAGGTCGACATGATCCGGTCTCTTCGAGGGGGAAAGTGGCTGTCGGGCTCAGCGCTTGACGATCATCGTCGCTTGCGCCGTGGTCGAGAGCAGCGTGCTCGCGTCGACGATCAGGATGGTCAACGCCTTGTTCCCGGGGTTGTCGGCGGTGAGCTGGAGGTTCAGGCTGGCGTCGCGGACGCGCACGTCTTCCGGGGGGGCGGAGAGGCTCACGAGGAACCTCCGCTGCGGGTCGGCGCCCCCCATGCGAATGCGCACCGTGAGCGGCTCGTTGACGCGCACCTCGGCCGCGGAGAGGTCCACGCGATCGACCTTGGGGATCGCCGGAGTGAGGGGATCGACCACGTGCTGAGCGAGCGCGGTTTGCATCGCGTGGGCGATCGTCAGCACGTTCGAGTCGGTGTCGTCCTGCTTCGAGACCGTCACACACACGTTCTGAAACACCCAGGCGATCCGCGCGAACGAGGGTGGGCCGTCGAAGAACGCCGAGGCGTCCCCGAGGTCCGCCGGGCCGGCGACATCGGGGACGTCGGACAGCATCGTCTCGGTGGTCGACTTGATGAGCCGCGCCCGCGCGATCGCTGGACCGGTGCTGGACACATAGACGTTGACGAGGAGGCGCGCGTTGGGTGATCGGGTGGTGGACCAGATCCACTTTCGCCACGCTTCGCCCGGCGCCATGGGTGACGTCGTCTCCGTCAACAGGCTTGGTCCCGCGACGCCACCAGCCTGGAGCGCAGCAGCCACGAAGTCCTTCGTCCAGGGCGCCTGCACTCCCTTCTCGGCGGAGCCGGACGGTAGCGTGTCGAGGCCGATCTTCTTGATGAGCTGATCTTGCTTGGGATCCATGATGACGCTGCTCGGCTTGGACTTGATTGGCTCGGTGGGACGCGTGGAGCAACCTGCGAGAGACGCGGTCAGCGCCCACAGGCAGAGTGTCGATCGGGTGCTGCGCGGGTGGCTCATGGCGGCTAGATGATCGCTGCCACGCCGGGGTACACGACCATGTTGCCGGGCACGCCGGGCGCGGCGACGTGGTAGCCGGTACCGTACAGCGTGGTCGCCTTGTCGATGCCCGCGGCCAGGTACTGCGTGCGGCTCTCGGTCCCGATGTGGGGGCCCGCGCACGCATCGAAGATGTAGCCGCCGCTCTCGGCGCCCAGGGCGACGGCGGCTCCGATAACCGCGCCCACGACGGCCCCGGCGAGCGCGCCGATGAGTGCGCCCACGCCGCCGCCGGCGATGGCGCCAATCACGCCTCCGCCCACGCCGCCGAGGGCCGCGCCGACGCCTATCGCCGCCCCCAGGCCGGGGGCGACACTTCCATGCTCGATGAACGCATGGTTGTTGAAGCTCGTCCGGGCGGCGTCGTTCTGTCCGAGGACCATCACGGCGACAATGGCACGGAAGAAGGGGCTGTTGCACTGCCCCGGCCACCCCACCAGGCTCGTCTCGCGGATGAACCCGTAAGGGCGGAGGTAGATCCAGGTCGGGCGAATCCCGAGGCAACCAGCGAGGGATTGGACGGCCCCGGCCTGGTCGTAGCAATTGACCTTTCGGGTCGCCCGGTGGAGATAGTTCCAGAGCTGGAAGTCGCCGCCGGCGCCGCCCGGCACGAAGTCGCTCGCGCCGTGCCAGACGTCGTAATACATTTCATGATCGGTGTGGCAATAGCGCGTGATGTTGCCCACCGCCCGCAAATCGTCGCTCTTGCCGATGCCGGTCACGGGCCCACGCAAGCACACCAGGCGCAGCGCCTCGACCCACACGCCCGCCGTGTAGCGCGAGTACGGCGTGTCGAGCACGAAGAACAGCTCGACCAGGGTGCCGTTCATGGCCCTCTGACCAAACGGGCTGGCCTCCACGCGCCAGTTCATCATGCCGTGAAAATAGGCGATCTCCTTGGGCATCTCCTGGATGTGGGCGGAGATGGTGTGCTCGCCGGCCGCGAGAGGGCAGCTCCCGTGGATCTCCAGCGAGCCAAGCACGCCCTTGAGAGCGCCTGTCCCCGAGACGTTCACGCACTTCGTGACCCGGACCTTGACCTCGACCTCGGTGGGGCCGCCGGCGGCCTTCACCTTGTACGTGGCGGCCTTTTTCGAGAACGGGCCAGATCCCATGTGCAATTGCCTCGCCATCGGGAAGCTGTCAGTGGGATCTTCCCCCTCTTTCCAGTGTGGCGCCGCGATCGCCGCCCGGTCGAGCGCCGAGGTGATGTCGGTCTTGAAGGTGATCTCGATGACCAGCGCTTCCCACTCTGTTCGGGCTGCGGTTCCGCCACCGGCTGCGGCTGCTGCGGGCTCTCCAACTTGCATGGCTGCTTCTCCTCGTCGGGCCGGTCAGCCCATCATGTTCTTCTTGTTGTGAAACAGCGGATCACCCAGCCGACACACGTTCTTGCCCTCGAATTTCACGTCGAACGAGTAGCTCATGAACTCGCACGCGCCCATGTTGACGCCGCTGGCGACGCCGCCCGCCGAGCCGGCCTCGTCGCCTGAAGAGCGGCTGTACTCGGCCTCCTTGGTCATGGGCATCGAGCCGTCGGTCGTGGTGTCGCGAGGCCCTTTGGAGGTGTCCGAGGCGCTCCCGGTGTTGGGGTAGGGGATGGGCACCGGCCCAGCCGGAGAGGGCGTGTTGCAGACGTCGGGGAAGACGATGCTCATCCCGCCGCTGCTCGCGTGAACCACCCCGCGACCGTTTGCAAAGACCGTACAACCCATGGGATACCACCTTCACACGCCCGAGCGCGCCGCCGGCCCTCGCACCATCGCGGCGCCGCGCGCGCCTCGATCCGAGGAGCAGAATACGAGACAGGGATCTTTCAGGTAGCCTCGCGCGAGGCCCAGGGCGGTGAGGCCAATCAGCAGCGGGCCTGCCGCAGCGCCGGTGTCGCCGATCCGGTCGGCCGGGTGCTCGACCCGGAGCCGCTCGGCGAAGCGAGCCTGATTGCGCAGGTAGGCGACGCCCCACTCCTTGGCCCAGAAGCTCTCGCCGTTGAAGCTGGTGAAGACCGCGCGGATCGGCGGCGGGCCCGCGTCGGAGCCGACCGGGCCAATCGCCGCAAAGAGCGCTCCAAAGGCCTCACTCAGGCCGTCTCCGCGGTAGGTCTCCGGGCTGTACATGTGCCCTCGCTCGAAGCCCAGGCCGAGGGCGTGGATCGATCCGAAGGAAGGGAGTGGGCCGCCCCCGTCGGCGTGCAATCCACCGGTGGAGTCGGGTCGCGTGAGGACCAGAAAGGCCGCGCCTTCGCCGGGAAACATCCGATCGGCGGGCGCGCTCACCTGCACGCGATTCTCCTCGATCAAGGCGTTGAGGAGCGGCAAATCGTCGTAGCTATCCACCCCGCCGACGAGGGCGACCTGGATCCGACCGTGCGCGAGGGCGTCGAGCGCAGCCCCGAGCGCGTGAAGCCCGCCGGCGCGGCCTTCCCGGAATACATGGCTCTCGGCGGGATCGAGGGGCACGGACGCCTGGAGCGAGATCCGCTCCAGAATGTCGGGTGGCAGGGGATCGGCCAGCTCCGGGCGAGCCTCGGGGAGCGCGAGAAAGAGCGGCCAGGGCGCGCGCGGCGCAAAGGGCGCTACCGCCTCGTTCAACGCGAGCTGCGCGAGCCGGAGGAGGCGCACCTCACGCTCGCTCGAGGTGCCTCTGGCCGCGACCGCGTGGTGCAGCGGCGGTAAATCGGCGTCGTCGACCCGCGCCGTGACGATCGGCTCCGAGTGCTTGTCGTAGATCGGCATTTCGCGGAATCGGTCCATCCCCGCGCGCACGGCCGCGGCGGTCGCGGGGGCGTCGAGGCCGACCGGCGTCGTCATACCGATGGAGCGGAGCGTGGCCCTCATGCGCCGCCCTCCAGGCCCTTCAGCGACCGGAGATCGAAGCGCACGGCCTCGATCTGGAGAGCGCGCTTGTCGCAGGGGACGGCGCCCCGGAACGTGAGCGAGAAGAGAGCGTCGGTGGGCTCGAACAGCACCGTTTCCAGGGTCATGGGAGGGCTCTCGATCCGGCCGCCCACGGTGACCGCGACGTCGAAGGCGCAGGCCGGGAGTCGAAAGCGCACCACGCCGTCGATCGAGAGATTGGCCAGCTCCACCGGCTCTCCGCCGTGGAGGGGGGCGGGGCACACCAGCGCGGGGTTGGCCGCCTGGAAGAAGCGCGGATCGAAATCGGCGGGCAAATACGGGGCGCGGGTGGTGCGCCAGCGCTCGTCGTAGGTGCCCGCGAAGCTCTTGCGCGGCTCCCACGAAGGAGCGATGAAGCCCACCCCGGCCGGAGCAGGGCTGTCGTCGGGAGAGTGGATGAGGGCCGCAGGATCTTCGATGTTCGGGAGGGGCATCCCCTCCACGTCAGCGGCGCTCCGCTTGCCGCGATAGCCTTTGCCGAGAGGGTTTCGCGCCTCGAACAGGACCCCTTTGGGGCCCTGATCGTGGACCCCGCCATAGGCCCGCTCGTACGAGAGCGGCATGCGCACGAACGGCTCCGGCGACGTCGGCCGCTGGCCGCCGATCCTGGTCTGCCATACGCGATCGCCCGTCACCTGGAGGAGCCTTTGAACGGGGCCGACCGAGACGCGAACCGCGCAGCTCGCCGCGGGCCGCCCGTCGGGGGTGACGGCCTCCCCCACGACGGCGACGTCGGTGGTGGTCTTGAGCAGATGCGCCTCGTTGGCGTGAGCGAGGCTCGACGCGCCGGGCTCGCCGAGGAAGGTGTCGGAGGTCGCGATGGCGCGCCGGGTCTCGGCCAGGGTGACGCGGCCCGAGGCGAACGAGAAGGTGGCTTTGAGCACGACATAGAGCGTGTCGACGCCCTGGGGATCGGGGAAGACGAACATCCCGGGAACGAACGGCGTGCGGTTGTCGACTTGAAGCACGGATCCTCCGGTGAACGGGCGGCGCGCGGCGATTTCACGCTGCCGCCCCGAGCGTCTCGCGCTGCTGAAAGCCTGGTGCCCGCACCTCGAAGAGCGGGTGTCCGGGCGCGTGGAGCGCGATCTCCAGAGCCGCCGCGGCGCGCTCGGTCTGGCTGCCACTGGCCAGCACGCGGTGCAGCCAGCCGGGGTGTCCCACGACCTGGCCCAGCAAATGACGCTGTCCTGCCGGGAGGCTCCGCTGGATCCGGTGCCAGCGCTCGGCCACCTTGCCGGGCGCGGGCCAGACCAGGTGCTCGTCGGGATCGAGCGCGACATTCTCGTCGTCGGGATCGTCGTTGGGGCCAAACGACGCTCCCTCGGGCGGATCGCCGAACAGGCGCTCTTTGCGCAGATCGACGCCGGTGATCAGGGAAAACGAGGCGCCGGCCACGCGTGCGAGAGCGGGTGTTTGCATGGCCTGGAGGAGCCAGGGAACGAGCGCGGGATCGCCCGCCGCGCCGGCGCCGAGCACCGCGGTTCGTTGCGTCCGCGGCGCGGCGGAGCACGCCTCGATCCACTCGCGCTGGGTGCGGGCGTCGGCGGCCCGCAGCGCCAGCAACGCCGCTTTCTCGGCGAAAGGGCCCTGGGCCGAGGCGAACCCCAGCAGCGCGGGGACTCCTTGCCTGTCGCCGAGCAGCGCCAGCGACCACGCGGCGGCGAAGCGAATGCCCTCTTGATCGGAGGACAGGAGCTCTCGCAAGCGAAGCAGGAAATCGGCTCGCCCGAGCTCGCCGGCGGCGCGGGCGGCGCGAGCGGCGAGCCGCACATCGGCGCTCTCGAGGGCCCACGCGAGCGGCGGGCCCGGATCCATGCGGTGGGCGGCGCAGGCGGCGATCCCGAGCCACTGGAGCGGATCGGGCCCCCCTTCGGCGAGGAAGCCTGGCAACATGGCCTCTACCTGCCCACGCGGCGCCCAGCCAAGGCCCGACGCGATGCCCCGTGACAGCAGCGGTGAGCCGCCGCCCGCGTCGAGCACCATCGCCAGGCCCTCCAGATCGGCTCTCCCCGTCGCGAGGACGGTGGCCACGAACAGGGCCCCTCCGTCGCCGCCCTCCACCTCGCCACGGCAGATGTCCCAGGCCGCGTCGCCGGCCACGCGCAGCCCGTCGAGGTGCGCTTCAATCGTCTCGTCGAGGTCGGCGATGCTGTCGAGATCGTGGTGGCCGGCGCGCACGGCGACGTCGCGGCGCGTCCACGAGAAGGCCGCCTCGGAGGCGTGGCGCTCGACGATGTCGGTGACGATGGGCATTCGCTCCTCCGGCCCTCAGTTCATCTTCACCGCGCTGCCTTTGACCCGGACCTCGCCCGAGGCCTCGACCTGCACCGGACCGTCGGACTTCACCACGACCTTGCTCTTGCCCTGGACGTGGATGGTGCCCTCTCCCTGCACGGTGATGTCCTTGCCCTGGACGGTGATTTTCCCGTCTTTTTCCAGGGTCACCACGCTCTCGCCGACGGTGATGGTCAGCTTCTTGGCCACGGTGATGGTGCGGTTGCCGTCGGCCGTCTCGGCGTGGTCCTTCGACACGCTGGTGTTGAGCGAGGCGCCCACGCTCACCGTGTAGTCGCGGCCGGCCGTCAACGACACGTTGCCGCCCACCGTCTGCGACGCCGAGACGCCGACGTTCTCGATCTTGGCGCCGCCGACGTTGGTGTTGAGCACGCCGCCGACCGACTGCGACATGGCCCCTCCGACGCTGAGGGTGTACGTGGCGCCCACCCCTTCGGTCTGGCTCACCCCGACGGCGCGCACCGCGTTTCCGCTGATGGTCACCGACTCGTTCCCGCCGATGGTCTCGCGCCGGTTGGCCCCGACATCGATGGTGTCGTCGTGGTGGATGGCCTCTTGCTGATCGTGCTTGACCGTCTTCTTGCGATCGTGATCGATCTCCTGGGTCAGGTCGTGCCCGACCTTCTTGGTCTCGTCGTGGCCAATGACCTGGTTCTTGTCGTGCTCGATCTTGATGTTCCAGTCTTTCTGCCCGTGCAGGTAGATCTCTTCGCTCCCCTTCTTGTCCTCGAGGCGAAACTCGTTGAATCCGCCGCCGCCCGTGGACGAGTTGCTCTTGATCGTGCTCTTGGTCTTCTCGGCGGGCAGGGGATACGGAGTCACGTTGGCCCCGTGATAGACGCTCCCCACCACCAGCGGTCGATCCGGATCGCCCTCCAGGAAATCGACCACCACCTCGTGGCCAATCCGCGGGATGAACATGGCTCCCCAGGCGCCGCCTGCCCAGATCTGGCTCACGCGGATCCAGCACGAGGCGTGCTCGTCTTTCTTGCCCTCGCGGTCCCAGTGGAACTGCACCTTGATCCGCCCGTGAGCGTCGGTGTAAATCTCCTCGCCGCCGGGGCCGACCACGATCGCCGTTTGAATCCCCTTGATGGTGGGCCAGCTCGTCACCTGCGGCGGGCGGAACGCCACGGTCGCGGGGATCACCTCGAAGGTGTTCTTGTACGGCGGCGTCTCGTCGCCCTGGGGCGCGTCCATCCGCGGCTCGAAGCCCTGATGATCGACCCGGGTAATCAGGTACTCTTGATTGAAGTCGTCGCGGGTGTGATCGGCGAGTGTGAACTTGTACCCGGGCGTGAGCCGCGGACAGGCGCTGTCGCCGTCGCCGGTCTTCTTCGTGGCCTGGAGCATTTCTAGGCGGACGCCGGCGAAGGTGGAGCCGCCGCCGGGAGCCTCGTAGTCACCGGGGTAGTCGTAGATCTCGAGATCGGTGTCGTCGCTGCCCGCCTTCGACGACTCGAGCGCGAGGTTGGGCTTCTTGAAGTTGTAGTCGCGGAGGGTGACCTTGCCCGGCCGCACCCGCTCGCTGTAGCGAAATCGCGAGACGTGCTCGGTCTTCACCAGCGCTCCGAGCGACGGGCGAAAAGGGATCGTCGCGGCGCCGGAGATGGGCTCGTGGGTCGTGGGGACGTCGCCAATCACCAGGATGTCTTTGTCTTCGGTGTGCTCGAAGTAGTAATAAATGCCTTCTTCCTCCATGAGGCGGCTGAGGAAGCTCCAGTCGCTCTCGCGGTATTGAACGCAGTATTCCCGCGGGCTGTACGCGCCGGTGACCTGGATCTTGTAATCGGCGATACCCGCTTTATCGAGCACCTTTTTGAGGATGTCGGGGGTGCTGAGCTCCTGGAAGATGCGGCTGTCGCGCCGGTGCTGGAGGCGCCACGCATTCGGGACCAGCGTGATGTGGTACGCCGTCAGCTTCCGGCCCTCTTCGCCCTGCTCGAAGCTGCTGACGATCCCGTGCACGTGGCGGGGCTGGTCACCGACCCGGAAGGTGAGCACCGCGGGCTTCCCGACGGCGCTGGCGAAGGCCAGATCGTTCTCGGAGCAGGCGACGACGACGTCGAAATGCGAGAGCTGCGAAATGCCCTCGTGACCGTCGAAACGCATCACCCGGAGCTCGCTGCTCAGGCCTTCGATCTGGAATGTGTGCATGCGAGGTTCCTCCCCGGGGAGCGCTGGATCCGGCACGTTCGCGTGTTGAGCGCGCCGCGTCCGGTGCGCGATGGTAGGGGCGCCGTCGCTCGCGTGCAACGAGATGCCGGTCGGCTGAAGCGCGCGCGGTGGGGCTTCTCTCGCGAGGGCCTTGCGCGGGACGGTTGGCCCCACGACACTCGCGCCGATGACCCCTTCACGCGAGCGGCGACGCACCGTCGCGGGCAGGCTGCTCGGCAGCTACCTCCTCGTCGTGCTCGCGTTCGCCGTGACGATGGGGTGGAGCCTCCGCGCCGTTCGCGCTGCCGCGCGCGACGCCGAGCTGCTCCGCGCGGTCTACGTGCCGCTGGTGCTGCGCGTCGGCGAGGCCCTGGCCGAGCAGAACGTCTTCAACGCCCAGCTCAACCACATCACCGCCGCGAAGAACTCCAGCGACATTCGCGAGTGGATCGAGACGGCGCGGCGCACGCGCCCGCTCACGTTCTCGCTGGTGCGCGAGGCGGCGGAGCGCGGCCTCGACGACGAGACCGAGCCCTCGGTGCGGCGCTTTCGCGAGGAGATCGCCCGCGAGGCGGCCTCGATCGAGCAGTCGCTCGATCGCGAGCCGGAGCGGTTCTCGCAGCTCTTTCAGGCGCTCGCGGTGGGCGATCGCGAGGCGGCCGAGAAGGTGCGCGGCGATCTGGTGAAGCGCGAGGCCGAGGGCGCGCAGCGGCTCCGCGCGATCCGGACCCGGGTCGAGGACACGATGGCCAACCTCACCACCGACGCGCGTCGGCGCGAGGCGCAGTCGATCAAGCTCCTGATCGCGCTCGGCGCCCTTTCGCTGCTGGTCGGCGCGGCGACGTCGATCTACGCGCGCCGCGTGCTCGCGCCGCTGACGGTGGTGACCGATCGCGCCGAGGCCGTGGCCCGCGGCGATCTCACGCCGCGCACGGTGGTGGCGACCAACGACGAGATCGGCGAGCTCGCGACCACGTTCGAGGGCATGGTCGCCGCGATCCAGCGCGCGCGCTCCGAGCTGGTGCAGGCCGAGCGGCTGGCCACCATCGGCAAGATGGCCGCGCACGTGACCCACGAGATCCGCAACCCGCTCTCGTCGATCGGCCTCAACATCGAGCTGCTCGAGGACGAGGTCGCGTCGGAGAACGACCGGGCCGAGGCCATCCAGCTCGTCGCGGCGATCAAGGCCGAGGTCGAGCGGCTCTCGCGCATCGCCGAGCAGTACCTCAGCGTCGCGCGCCGCCCGCGCCCGCAGCTCGAGCGCGAGAGCGCCGAGGATCTGGTGCGCGAGCTCTGCGCCTTCGTGAAGCCCGAGCTCGATCGCGCGCTGGTCACGCTCAGCGTGACCGAGGACGCCGAGCTGCCCGAGGTCGACCTCGACGAGTCGCAGCTCCGCCAGGCGCTGCTCAACCTGATCCGCAACGCGCGCGAGGCCATGCCCAGGGGCGGCGAGCTCGTCGTGTCGGTGCGCAACGCGGCCGGCGGCGGCGTCGAGATCCACGTGGACGACGACGGCCCCGGCATCCCCGAGGACGTGCGCGCCTCGATCTTCGATCCGT
>JBDTXR010000255.1:0-12627 GCA_040006075.1 Byssovorax sp.
TCCCGCCGTCGGCGCAGCGGCCGCTGCCCCGCCCGATTTTCGGTGCGAAACCACGAAATAGATCCCGACGCCGACCCCGATCGCGCCGGCCGACAGCGAGATCGCGCTCACGATCGAAAGTGACTTTCCGGCCGCGGCCCGGCCGACGATCGCCGCGCTGCACCCGACGCGGCTCGGGCACTCGCTCTCGATCGCATCGCGATCGGCGAGGGCAAGGATGCCAGTGATGGTGCCCGCGGTGAGGGCCGCCATTCCCGTGCTCCCGACAACCAATCCGACCTGCCTCCGGTGGCTCGGCGCCGGTGGAGCCTCGTATCGGGCCGCCGGCTGCGGAGGTACGGCGACTCCAGGCTCGACAGTCAGCGCGATCGACTTGCCCTCTTCGACGACCACATCATAGCGCCTCTCGGGGACACCCGACGCGTTTACCCGCAGTGCGTAGCTCCCCGGCTCGACGGCCATCTCGGTGCCGAGCGTGGTTGACGTGAGCGGCGCGCCGTCGAACGTGACCGTCGCGCCCATGGATGCCCTGGTCGCGAGATCCACGCGGAGATGTGGAACCCGGGGGCCAACGTCGATGAGGTGCTGTTGCACGATCGCCAGGCGCGGATCCCTGGCCTCCAGCAGCGGGACAATCTCCCGGAGGTGCCTCTCGGCCGTCGCGACCAGCCCGAGCTTTTCCTCGCAGAGAGCGATGTTGACGAGCTTACCCCGGCCGGGATCGAGCTCCTGGCTCGACCGGAAGAGGCGCAGCGCGACCGGGTAGTCGCCGCGTGCGAACGCCTCGCGCCCCTGGTGAAACTGCTCTTCCGCGGGCGAAGGCTCTCCCTCCGATTGCGCAAACGCACGTTCCGGCGCCCACGAGACGAGGGTGACGAGCAGCAAACAAACCCGGAGACGCATTCCTGGCCTCGCTTTCATTTCGCGTTATCGAGCGGGTTGCCCGGTGGCTTTGGCGGCGGCGCGACGCTCGTGGTCGGCGGCGGTGGTGGAGGCGGACGCGGCCCGGGCGGCGGCATGATCCAGGGTTTCACCACGGCAGTCGGCGCGGTGGAGACCACCGCCGGAACAGGTGCCGGATCGGTATGATCTCCGGGCGTCGCGCTCGTCGCGGCAACGACCGCTTCGGCGGATGCGCTCGTCGCCGGTGGGCTCGGCGGGGCCACGATTTGCGCAGCGACGACGGTGGGGCCGGTGGGGTGGATCATCGCCGTTGCCAGGACCAAGGCGAACGTGACGACCATCGCCGCCACCGAGGAAGGCAGCAATGCTCGACGAAATGGATTGGCTTGCTCTGCTCGCGGCGCGGCGATCGTCGGTAACGACCCCACGTTGCGTCCCGCGACCAGAACCGCCGAGATGGACGCCGGGTTCACGTCCGGCAAACCCGGCGCGGGGGCGAGTGGGTCGGCGCCGTCAACCATCTTCGGCGCCGGAGCGGGCTTCCACTCCTCCGTCGGCGCACTGTCCCGCGGCCCTTCACTGGCCCGAGCCGCCGCGGGCTTCATCGCAATCGTGCTGGTCAATCGCTCCAGGCCGGGAGTGGCTGCCGGCCGGCGCGCATTCAACGCTGCCGCATCGAACGCCGCCGAGAGCTCCATCGCCGACTGAAAACGCTGCCCCGGCAGCCGGGCGAGCGCGCGCTCGAAGAAAGCATCGATATCTGCGGAGAGCTCCGCCGCGAGCGTCGAGGGGACCGGATAAACCTCGGTGCACACCCGCACCAGCACGTCTCCGACATCGATTCCGACGAACGGCAGACGGCCCGTGAGCATGCGATACAGAATGATCCCCACCGACCAGAGATCGCTCCGGTGATCGACCTGCTTCGAGCTCCGGATCTGCTCCGGGCTCATGTACTGCGCCGATCCGAGCATCATGCCCGTCGCCGTCTCGGAGCCGACCTCTCCGGTTCCGGCGCTCTTGGCGATACCGAAGTCGAGCACTTTCACCACCTCGTCGCGACCCTCCAGGGCCAGGAAGATGTTGGCCGGCTTGAGATCACGGTGAACCACGCCCGCCTCGTGCGCCGCGCCGAGCGCCTTGCAGATCGGCGCGAGCAGCCGCGCCGCGACGGCGGGCGAGACGCGGAGATGCCCTGCCAGCCGCGTCGCGAGGCTCTCGCCCTTGAGCACCTCCATGATGATGTACGGAGTGCCGTCCTCGACCCCGTAGTCGTGAATTCGAACCACGTTCTGGCTGCCCAGGGGCGCGACGATCCTGGCCTCGCGCTCGAACCGCATCCTCGCGTCCGGAGAGGCCACCAGCGCAGGGGCCATGAGCTTCACCGCGACGTCGATCCCGAGATCACGGTGGCGCGCGAGCCAGACCGAGCCCATCCCCCCGCGGCCGAGCAGGCTCGTGAGCGTGTAGCGTCCCGCGATGACTGCGCCTGGTTCGACGGTGATCATGAGTGCTCCCTCGCGCGTCCCGGTCGACGCGACGACTCCGGTGCTCTTCGCTCGGTTGGCGTCAACCGAGGATTTCCGTCACGACCCGGGGGTCGCTCGGCGAACTATCCTCGACGAAGAGTACGTATCTTCGCCGAGCCGCTCTCTCGCCGCTACTGCGGTGAGAGCCGGGCCACGAAGGCGCTCTGCTCACCCTCGCATTGAAGCGACCCCGTCCCGAAATCGAGGCTGCCGAAGAATCCCCCCGTGACGACCACCGCGCCGCTCTCGTCCACGGCCACGGCGCCCCCGAACTGCGCCTCCGCGTTGCCGAAGCGCTCGCTCCAGAGGTGATTCCCGGCGCGGTCGAGCCCGGCTACGAAGACGTCGGAGCGGCCTTTGCTCACGAGCGCGGTCCGGCCGAAATCGCAGGTCCCCTCGAAGGCGCCGGTCAACACGATGTCCCCCGTGCCGATCACGGCCACGCCGCTCCCGGATTGATTGGCGGCGTCTCCGAACGCTCTGCCCCAGAGGCTGTGCCCCGAGGTCGCGTCGAGCTTGACGACGAAGATGTCTTTCCCACCGTTGCTCTCGAGCGGACCGCTTGCAAAATTCATTCGGCCTTCGAATTCGCCCGTGACGACGGCGGCTCCAGCGGAGTCGACCGCCACGCCGAGGCCGGATTGATCGGCCCCGTCGCCGAAGCGGCGGAGCCAAGCGAGATCTCCCAGGCTGTCGAGCTTGACGACGAAGACGTCTTTGCCGCCCGCGCTCACCACGGGAGCACCGCCGACGTCGAGCCGGCCCTCGAACGTCCCGGTGACGATCACGTTCGCGCCGCCGTCCACGGCCACCGCTGTACCGATCTGCTCGCCGTCGCCGCCGAGCCGCTTGCTCCATCGGGGCTCACCTTCAGAGTCGAGCTCGGCCACGAAGACGTCGTCTCCACCGGCGCTCTCCAGGAGTCCGCTCCCGAGATCGATGGTGCCGCCGAACGCGCCGGTGAGAACCACGTTGTTCTCGCCGTCCACCTGGACGCCGTTGCCGAGCTGATCCTCCTCGTCGCCAAAGCCTCTGCTCCAGAGGCCTTCGCCGTCAGCGCTGAAGACGGTCACGAAGGCGTCTTTGCCGCCCGCGTTGATGACGAG
This sequence comes from Byssovorax sp., assembly GCA_040006075.1. Classification (GTDB taxonomy): domain Bacteria; phylum Myxococcota_A; class Polyangia; order Polyangiales; family Polyangiaceae; genus JANYGI01. The sequence continues at coordinate 3,539 of JBDTXR010000255.1, forward strand.
CCCGCTGCCGAGATCGACGTCATCCATGAACCAACCGGTCACGACGATCTCGAGATCGCAGTTGACGGCGACGCCGAGGGCGCGGTCGGCCCCTTCACCGCCGAGGACCCTGCTCCAGAGGCGTTTGCCCGACGGATCGAGCTTCAGCAAGAAGATGTCCGATCGGCCTTGGCTGGCGACCGGGCCGTCGCCGAGATCGATGCTGTCGGTGAACCAACCCGCGACGATGGTGTTGCCCTCGACGTCGACGGCAATGCTCTGCCCGCGGCTGGTCGCGTGCGACGCTCCGCCGACTGCATCGTTACCGGCTGCCCCGAAGGCCTGGCTCCATGTTGCGGTCTGCGAGCTGGGTGGGATCGCGCCGGTTCCGTTGTCGACGATGCCAGTCGTCCCGCTCGGGATCGCGGCCGGAGCGAGCGAGACGGGCAGCGGTGCTGCTGCCTCGGCGCGATCACGCAGCCAGCCCGAATAGAGCGCGCCGGAGGGCGTGTTCGCGCCTCTTCCGCTCGAATCGCCGGCCAGCAACGTTGCGAAGCGCGGCGCGGGCGATCGCAGCGCCGCCGGGAATAGTCGCTTCTTCGTGCCCGACGGGAGACGTGGCGCGTCCGTTCGGGAATCGACGGCAGCGGGTAGCGTCGTGACGCCGTCTCGCCCGCGCGGTTGCCGCTTCCCACGAGCCTTCACCGGGAAGAGAACAGGGTTGTCGCCACTCGGCACGATCGGCGGGTCATCGGCTGAGAACGGCGACTTCTCGGCTTTCCTGGCCAGTTCACCCGCGTGAGGCGGGCCGGCGGCGCGATCAACTCCGCTGTTCATGGGGAGAATCGGGGCTCCAGCGTCCGCGGCGACACTCCGTGAGACTGTGCTGGGAGCGAGCTGTGGCGCGGCGCTCCCGAGCACCACCGGCGCGCGGCGATCGACTTGGGGCAGGCGGATCGGCGCGGGCTCGTCGGCTCCACTTTGTGACGCCACGGGCTCCGGCTCGGGCACAGGACGAGCGTTGCCTCCGGTCAGGCAGGCAGCGAGGAAGAAGCCTCCCAACAACCCAGCGAGACCCTTTCCCATCGGCAGGATGGTTGAGCCCCCGGAGCCTCCCGGGCTCGCCGGAGGGTCTTCGCCGGGCGTCGGCCCCTGACTGCCACTGCCGGACCCGCCGACGAGACCCAGCTTCAGCTCTACGCCGCGCTGGATCCGTGCCCGCATCGCCTCGGAGACCTCGGGGCGAGCTCGCTCCGCCGCGAGGAGATCCAGGAGGTCGGCTTCGAGCGGCTTGATATCATGGGGATTCATCGCTCACCTCGCCGGCGCAGGCACACGGCCTCTTTGAGCTTCTCGCGGGCGAGCCGCAGCCGCGAGTACGCCGTATTCAAAGGGATGGAGAGCGCCGCGGCGATCTCGGGCATCGAGTGTTCCTCGATATCGTGCATCACCAGCACGATCCTTTGCTCGAGCTTGATCTCGCCGAGCGCCTGGATAACCAGGGCCCGGCTCTGCTCCTGGCCTGCCAGATCCTCCGCTGACGGCGCGCTGTCGGCGTTCTCGTTGGCGGCGTCGCTCAGCAGCAACTCGCGGTGTCGGGAGAGGCGCCGATAGTCCGACGCGGTATTGTAAGCGATGCCCGCGAGCCAGGGCTGGACCTTAAGTCGCACATCGTAATCGGACAGCCGCCGATAGGCGACGATCAACACATCTTGCGCGCAGTCCTCGAGATCGCGCTCCTGCACGCCCATGCGCCGGAGCGTGACGACGATGTACGAGATCTCGGCCATCATGGAGGCAAAGCACTCACGGCGGGCTTCGCCGTCGGGCCCGTCTTCCGGCGATCTGGTCATGTCCGCCTGCACTCGCTTCAGTTGGGATGACGTCGGACGTTCCGTCAAAAGAATCGTGCGGGCGCTCAATCAACGGGCGATCTTCGAGATCGTCAGATGTTTGGCGGAGGCGCGCCGCCCGCGAGCTCCTCTGCACGAACGCGATCCACGAAAGGAGGCTCTTTGCGGAGGAGAGGGAGTCACGGAGGGCTGGCGATGCACCCCGCATGCCAGTCAACGTCGAGCTGGAGCAAATGAGGATAGCGTTTGCCTCCGCGGCGCCGGGCCGAGTCACTTCACCTCCTCACCCGGCGAGCTGCACAATCGCTTGCGCAGCTGCGCAACTCGCTTGTGCAACTTGCGCAATGCAGCTAGCGTGTGACCGTGAACCGATCCGAGCCCAGCCCGACGCCCGTGGGGAACGAGCAATCGATTCCCCCATCGTCGCTCGATCTCGTGGTCTTCGTGGGCGACACGACCGAGGCCCACCCGCTCCCGGCTCGCGGTGCCCTCTCGATCGGCCGCTCCAGCGACAACGACATCCGGATCAATCATCCGTCGGTCTCACGCCGTCACGCGGTCCTCCACATCGAGGCCGGTCTCCTGCTCGAGGATCTCGGCGGCGTGAATGGCACCTATATCCACCCGCCGAGCGGGACGAGCGAGGCCGACGAGACCAGGCGATCGATCACCCTGGCGAACGTCGAGCTCGGCGTCGGCGACCACGTCACCTTCGGATCGGTGATGAGCGCGATCCGCCGGCGATCAGGGCAAGCACCGCCTCGGTCGACCAGCGATTCGCGGTCGGCTCCGCCCCCGCGAGAGGGGATCATCATCTCCGATCCCGTGATGCTCGACCTTTACGCCAAGGCCGATCTCGCGGCAGAGCACCTGATCAGCGTGCTCTTGCTCGGGGAGACCGGCGTCGGGAAAGAGGTCCTGGCGCGGACCATTCACCTTCGCTCGTCGCGCGCCGCTGGCCCCTTTCTGGCGCTCAACTGCGCGGCGCTCTCGGAGTCTCTCCTGGAGAGCGAGCTCTTCGGGCACGAAAAGGGCGCGTTCACCGGGGCAACGCACACGCGGCCTGGCCTGTTCGAGTCGGCCGAGGGGGGGACAGTGTTCCTCGACGAGGCGGGCGATCTGCCCATGAGCGTGCAAGTGAAGCTCCTTCGCGTCCTCGAAGAGCGGCAGGTGCTCCGCGTCGGCGGGCGCAGCCCGCGGCCGATCAACGTCCGGTTCGTGGCCGCCACCAACTGCGATTTGCAGGCCAAGGTCGCGGCGGGGACCTTCCGACAGGACCTGTTCTATCGACTCAACGGCTTCCCGCTGACGATCCCCTCGCTCCGCGAGCGCGTCGGCGACATCGGCCCTCTCGCCGACTTCTTTGCCGCGAAAGAGTGCCTCCGCTACGAGTACTCGACGGTGGCCGTGGTCACGCCGCAGGCGCGCGCGGTGCTGGAACGCTACGCCTGGCCCGGCAACGTCCGAGAGCTCCGCAACGTCATCGAGCGCGCCGTCGTGCTCGGCCGCGGCGGCGAAATCCATCCGGCGCATCTCCCCACGCATCTCACCGAAGCGCCGGCACCCAGCTCACGGCCTCACATGTCCGAGCGCGCTCCGCCGGGGATCGGCGCCACGCAGCCGATCGTGATGCGCGTCGCCAAGGGGAGCCCCGAGGAGCGCGCGCACATCGAGGCCGTGCTCGACGCCTGCGGCGGCAACCAGACGGTGGCGGCGACGATCCTGGGCTATTCGCGGCGGACGCTGGTTTCGCGGCTGGAAGAGCACAGCTTGCCTCGGCCGCGGAAGAAGGTGTAGACCTCGCCGCGAGGCGGTAATCTTGACGGGGTCCTCGGGCAGTTGTCGTGCGCGCATGGTTTTTGAATGAGGCCCGGAATGCGAACAAGAAGTGTTAATCTCGGAAGGATGATATCGCTCGCTCTGGTGGTGACCCTGATAGCGATCGCTATATTCAGTTGTGGCTCCGAGAGCGCTGCGCCTCCGCAGGTGAGTCTTTTACCGGGTCTCCACCCGCTGAGCGTGGACGGTGGCGGTTGTGTCGACCTTTGCATAGGCTATACTTCGGACGAGTGCTGCGGTCCTCCGTGTCAGCCAAAGTTCTGCCTCACCGGCGACCAAGTATGTAGAAGCGGGGCGTGCGTCACTCCTCCCGCGCCATGCGTCATAACCTACGATTGTAATCGTGACGCTGGTGGCGCCAACGCGAGCGATAGCTTTATCTGCGGTGATGCCGGCGTTTGTGTTCCAAAGGGCTGCACGGAGGACAGCGGGTGCGGCGACGGTCAGAAGTGTGTTGACCGTGCGTGCTTTTGCACGTCAAATCTCGGCTGCGACGGCGGACAGGTGTGTCTCGTCGCCGACGACGCCAGCACGTGCGTCCCGGAGATCGTGAACGCGAGCTACTCCGGCTGTTCGGTGTCGGGTGCGGGTGACCACGGCGATCTCAGCATTATCCTGCTCTCTGCGAAGATGCTCGTCGGTGCTTTGGCGCGGAGGCGCCGCCGCTCAGAATGAATACTCTACGGTGGCCTGCGGCGCCCAGAGGGCCGCGAAGCTGCCATACGCGAGCTCATTCTTCTTCAGCGGATCCTCTTTCTCGGTGGTCCACAGCGGTCGGTGCGGAATGCACGCGACCGTGATGCTCGTGAGCGTTTTCGCGCAGGTTGTCTTGCTCGAGCTCGCGCCGACCGACCGCTGATCGAAGCTCGGCCCGCTCGATGTGAGGACGAGGAGTCCCAGCGATAGGCCCGCGTGAAACCCACCCCACGTTGCCCTGGCTCCGACCTCCGGTATGATGAACCCGGATGTCGAATAGAGTGGCTGGTACTTATTTTTGACGGTGATCTCGGCGAAGTCGTCCCTTGATTGCGCGGAGCAGGAATTGATGCACACCGTTCCTTCGATTGGATCCAACGCTCGAAAGGCCACGAGACCGACGGTGGTTCGTAGGTGCGCGTCGAGGTGTTCGTTGAGCGAGGTCAGGTAGCTGACGCCGGCCCCGAAGACTGGCCCGCTGAGCTGGAGCGGGTCAGTCAGGTTGTATTTCGGGAGCACGGGAGGGTGCCCATCGACGGGAACAGAGTCGGGATTGTTTTTGCGCCAGCTGCGTCGGACCGTAGATGAAGCAGTCAGATATCCCAACGAGATCTCGATGGCGAAGCCCGCTGGAAAGCGGTACCCGCCTCGAATTCCGCCGAGGAACCCGGTCGCCGGCGGGTGGGAGTCGATCTCGGCGTCGTCGCTCTCGGCCGTGCTGCCAAGCGAGCCGGCGATCACCAATCCAGCAAAAGCACTCAGGAATGGACGTATCGACTGGGGCGCCGGCTGCGGGTGTGCAGGTGGCTCGGGAATCAGTGGATCGAGGAGGGCAGTTACGGTGACGGTTTTGCCGGCTGCGACCTCTTCCGTGCTCACGAAAGGCTGGAATCCATCCTTGAAGATCCGCACCGTGTGCTTGCCAGGATTGACGCGAACCAAGCGGGAGAGCCCGCGCGGAAGCTGCCCGAGCAGCCTCCCATCCACGCTGATCGCGCCGATGACGTTCGCTTTGATCTCGAAGCTTCCCACCTTTTGAAGGAGACCCTTGATCGCAGCCTGGACGCTGGATCGCTCGGCGGCCGGCAGCTCCGTCGCGAAGAGGGTGATGATGTCCTCGGACATCTCCAGGGCTTCGTCGTACCGCCCCAGTTTGTCGAGGCAGAACGCCGCGTTCATCGTGGCGCGCCAGGTGGGCGCCTCCCCCAGTGACTGCCGGTAAAGATCGAGCGCGCGATCCCAGTTTTCCGTCTTCTGCTGGTCGACTCCGGCGCGGAATAACTCGCGCGCTCTGTTCAGCGAGCCCACCGTTTCCGCGCGCGGCTCCCCGGCGCGCAGCTCGCTCGCGGTGAGCAGCGGTGCTCCGAGCGCCGCAGCCAGCAAGAACAAAGGCCTCAGCGCCACGCGTCGGCGCGACCGACGATCTCTGTTGACGAGCGGGTGAGCCATGGTGAGCAATGCTTCTGACATCAAGGAGCGCGTATGGGATCCGGAAATTCGGTCGTGGTCGGCAGCGGCGCGGGCGTCGACGCAGACGTGGACAGGGCTGGAAGCGTGTCCGCGGCGGCTGTTGCTGCCGCAGTCGGGGGAGGAGGGCTGTTCACGGACGCGCTCGGATGCGGCGGGGCGGCTGGAGGAAGAGTCGCGCGCGCCGTCGGCCTGGCGGCCGCCGTCACCGAGGGGAGCGACGTCGGGGTGACACCCGCGCGCAGGATCTCCTTGGCGATCTCCTCGCGCCGTTCGGGGTTGTTCGTCTGCGCCAGCCGCTCCATCAGCGCGTCGATCTTGATCTGCTTCTCCGTCAGCTCGCGCATCTGCTCCTCGGCCGCGGCACGACTCCGCTGCTCCCCGCGAACATAGGTGTACGCGAGGCCAATCAGCGACAGGACAACGGCGGCCACCGAGGCGCCGACCAGCAGCCACACCCGGAGCGACGCCCACCCGCTGGCCTTCAAGAACCGCTGCGCGCCGGCGGACAGCCGCCCCGGAGCGTGCTTGTGCAACGCCACGCCCAGCGCCACGCGCCGCCGCGGCCAGAGTGGCACTCCGTCCGGATCCCCGCTCCACCGCTCGGCGTCGCGCTCGATCTCCTCCGCCAGCAAGCGGTCCTGGCGCGCCTCGGCCACCCACCCTCGCAGCCGGCCCCACTGCGTCAACAAGGCCTCGTGGGCCAGCGTCACCCCGTGGGGCCCGCGCACGATCAACCGTGCAGCCTCCAGAGCGGCAATCACCCCTTGGCCCGCGGAGCCCGCGTCGCGCTCCAGATCCGCGAGCTTGCGGGTCGATCGTGTCCCCTGCGGCGTGATCGCGGCGATCAGCACCGCGCGCGCCGACTCCTCCGCTCCGGCCTCGATCCGGGCAATGGCCTCCAGGGTCGCGTCCGCGTGCCTCTCGAGCGCCCCCGCGATCCCGCCGATGGCCTCGAGTCCCTTGCGCGTCACCTTCCTGGCCACGGGATCGCGCTTGCGCCACAGCTCGGTGAGGGCGAACTGCACGAGCGGCATCGCCCCCGCCGTCCCCTCGAGCTCGGCGAGCAAGTCGCTGCGGAGTGCGTCGTCCTCGAAGCTGTAGTCGTAGGCCGCGAGGGCCTTGTCGAGCACGTCGCCCCAGACCTGATCGGTGATCGGTTTGATCAGCACCAGGCCTGGCCCCATCGACTCGCCCAGCGCGCCCATCGCCAGGAGCGGATCGAGCAGATCCCGGCGAGCCGCGGCGAGGGCGCGGACCCCGCCCGGGGCGCGCTGCTCGATCGCCACCAGGAGATCGGCAGTCCACGACTGGCTCTCTCCCGAGGCCAGCGTGGCCAGCTCCTCGAGCTGATCGACGAGCAAGATCAGGCCTCGATCGTCCTTCTTCGCCCGCGCCTCGAGCGCCGTCACCAGCTCGTCGGGCGTCATCGCGGCGGCGCCGATCACGAAGGGATCGAGCGCGAGGGCCACCGCCGCGCGGGGATCGCGCCCGGGCTCGGCCACCGCGGTATCCCAGCCAGCCGGCCAGTCGCCCAGGCCCTTCTCGGCGATCGCGGGCAGCACGCCGGCGCGCGCCAGGCTGCTCTTGCCGCTCCCGGACGCGCCCGAGATCGTGACCAGTCCGCGACCTCGAAGCTGCTTCCGGGCGCGGGCGATCTCGCTCTCGCGGCCGAAATACACGTCGCGATCGCTCTCTTCGAAGCGCCCGAGGCCCCGAAACGGGCCCACGTCCTCGGCGGGCAGCGCGCGCGCCGGCGCGGAGAGCTCGCCCCGGATTTCCTCGAAGCGCGCGGCGACCCACTCGGCCGAAGGAGGCCTGTCGTGCCGGTCCGGCGACAGCAGAGTGTCAATCACCCGACCGAGCGAGGCGGGCACGTCCGGGGCCACCGTCCCCAGCGCGAGCGCCGGCGCGAAGCCGTCGAGCACGTCGTCGTCGAGGCCGGTTCCCTGCCGCGCCGAGGCCGCGGCAGGCACCTTGCCGGTGAGGCATTCGAACAGCGTCGCGCCGAGCGAGTAGAGATCGCTCGCGGCGGTCGCGGGCTCGCGCGCGCCGACGCACACCGGATCCATGTACCCCGGAGTGCCGGACTGGAAGCCGAGCGGGATCGTCGGCACCCCCGATCCGACTCGAGGTCTCGCCGGGGTGATCACCAGCGGGAGATCGTCGATGATCTCGGGCGTGGAAGGGTTCGAGTCCGGCGCGCGGAGGATCTCGGCCGAGGCGATGCCGAAGTCGATCAGCTTGTACACGCCGTCGGCGTCGATCACGTTGCTGGGCTTGACGTCGCGGTGGACGAGCCCGGCGCGGTGCACCGCCGCGAGCGCCAGTGCGATGGCGATCCCCAGCGCCAGGGCTTCGGAGACGGTGAGCCGCTCGACCCGCGAGAGCCGTCGATCGAGCGGGGTCCCCGCGATGTGCTCCATCGCGAGGCCCATCACCCCGGCGTCCTCGTCGATGGGTAACGAGTAGAAGCGGACCACGTTGGGGTGCTCGACCTTGCAGAGCGCGCTGGTCTCCGCGACGATCCCGTCGCGCACCGCGTCCGCGACCCGGCGCGATCCCGAGCTCTTTGGCCCGCGCTGGAGGGCGAAGAGCTTCACCGCGGCGCTGCGCACCACGGTATCTCCGTAGACCTCGTGGGCGAGCCACACCGGGGCGAATCCCCCGCGGCCGAGCTGGTTCACGAGCAAGAAGGGGCCGAGCCGCCGCTCCGCGTCGGGGCGTTCGAGGAAGGTCTTGATTGTCGCGGCGACACGTCCCATTTGCGCGGAGTCAGCGGCTCATCTTCTGCCAGAAACCCGGCGAAAGGAGAAGGAACGTCGGATCGAACCCCGCAATCAGCACGGATCCCGCTGGATCCGGGCGCGCGTGGGCGTCAACGAAATGGCGATCGCCCTGCGACGATCCTCGCCGCGCTCGGGGGTCTCGTCGTAGAGTCGTCCGCGATGACTACGCCCTCTGTTGGTCTGCGCGCCTTCTCCCTTTTTTCGGGCCTCGTCGCTGCTTCGCTGGCCGCCTGCTCGGGCGGCGGCGATACCACCTCTTCGGCGACCAGCGGAAGCGGGGGAGCGTCGTCGAGTGGATCCTCGGGGCAGGGTGGAGGGAGCGGGGGAGTCACGAGCACGAGCACGGGAACGGGAACGGGGGGAGCGCCGAATGCCGCGTCGGGGACCATCGTGCCGCTCTACTCGGATCCGTCGGATCCGGCCTGGAAGGCCATGGTCGCCGCCAAGCAGGCGCACCCGAGCGTGA
>JBDTXR010000256.1:0-12611 GCA_040006075.1 Byssovorax sp.
TGACGTACCGGCTGTCTTTCGTGTCGTAGAGCTTCCGGTTCGAATAGCGCTTGATAACGCGGCGCGGCTTCTCCCCGCTCCCAGCGACTTCCTTCACCGTTTCCATTAGCTTGCGGCGGATTGGACCACCGCCGACCCCCTCTGCGCAAGGTGCGAGGCACGAGAACGTCGACATTGCGCGCAACGGCCGGTGGTTGAGCGCTTGCCCACACTGTCGCCCCCGGCCATTCTCGCCGCAATGGCGGACGCGGCGGTCGAAGTGGCGGACGTTTTCGCGGGGTACGGCGAAAACGACGCGCTCGCCGGGATCTCGTTGCGCGTCGAGCCGGGAGAGCTCTGCGCGGTGCTCGGGCCGAACGGCGCCGGCAAATCGACGCTGGTCAAGCTGCTCTCGGGGATCCTCAAGCCGCGGCGCGGGAGCGTGGCGATCGTCGGCCGGGACGTGGCGACGCTCGATCGCCGCGCGCTCGCCCGCCTCGTCGCCGTCGTCCCGCAGCACGTCGAGGTCGCGCTTGGCTTCTCGGTGCGCGACGTGGTGATGATGGGGCGCGCCCCGCATCAAGGCGCGTGGATGAGCGCCGCGGCGGCCGATCGCCAGGCCGTCGAGCGCGCGATCGAGGCTTGTGATCTCGGCGATCTCGCCGAGCGCCGCGTCGCCACGCTCTCGGGCGGCGAGCAGAAGCGCGTCGCCATCGCCCGCGCTCTCGCGCAGGAAGGCCGCGTCCTGGTGCTCGACGAGGCCGGGGCGCACCTCGACATTCGCCACAACATCGCGGTGCACGAGGTCGTCCGCCGCGAGCTCGCGCGCCGCGGCCTCGCGTGCGTGGCCGTGCTCCACGATCTCAACGCCGCCGCGCAGTACGCCGACAAGATCGCGCTGCTCAAGGGCGGCCGGATCGTGGCCCAGGGCACCGTCGAGGAGGTGATGACTTACCGCCGCCTCAAGGAAGTCTTCGAGGCCGAGCTCTACGTCGGTGTCAACGAGCTGGATGGGGCGCGGTATTTTTTGCCGGTCCGGCCCAGCGCCGCAGGAACCAGGTGACGCGCGGCGGTCCGTGATCCCCGATCTCGACCTTCCCCGGCCACCGATCTATAAGCGCGGAGCCATGGTCGCCTCTCCCTTCCGGGGCGGCGTCGGTGCCCGGCCGGCATCGACGTTCGTCTACCTCCGGCTCCTCGCCGTCTCTTGCGTGATCCTCTTGGGGTCGTTCGTCGGGCTCGCGGGCTGCGCGCCCAGCGGCGACGGCCTCAAGCTCGACGTCATCGACGTCGCCCCGCGCGAGATCGACGTGGGAGATCGCATCGAAGTGCTCGGCATCAACTTGCCGACCGGGCAGGTGAAGGAGGCCACGGTCACCTTCCACGGCAGCCTCCTGCGGCCGGGCCACGAGCCCCTCGAAGATCAGACCATCGTCGTCGAGAAGGCCCAGATGGGCACCGACAAGATCTCGATGACCTTCACCGAAGGCCTGCAAACCAAGCTCTGCGGCGGTGGTGAAGAGGCCGTTCACACCACCTTCGTCGGCGACGTGAACGTGGCGATCGCCCCGCTCACGCCCGGCGCGATCCCGATGACGGGCACCGTGACCAACGTCACAATCAACTTCCGCCCGCCGACGCCGCGCCGCGCGGTCCTCGAGGCGCGCGACAAGGAAGGCCGCCGCGCCCTCGAGCACTTCGGCATCGCCGTCTCGAACGACTCGCCGGCCGCCGGTGGGCTGCTCATCACCGAAGTGAAGCCGGTCAGCCCCGCCGACAAGGTCCAGATCCTCCCCGGCGACGTGATCACCGCGTTCGAAGGCGTGAAGGTCCTCTCGATCGGCGACATGACCCCGAGCGGCCGCGCCGAGAAGCCGGGCATCGAGATCCTCCGCGACGGGCAGCGCACCACGAAGCAGATCTCGCTCGAGAAGTACGCGCTCCACGCGCCCACCGATCTGCTCGGCGCGGGGATCATCCTGGCGATCGCCGCGGCGATCATCGCGCTGTTCATGGCGCCGACGGCCGGGATCATCACCTGGGTCGAGCGCCGCGTCTCGGCGCGGATGCAGTCGCGCATCGGCCCGAACCGCGCGGGGCCGCAGGGCTTCCTGGTGTGGATCGCCGACGGCATCAAGTCGATCATGAAGGAGGACATCGTGCCGACCGAGGCCGATCAGGTCCTCTTCCGGCTCGCGCCTTACCTCGTCTTCATGGGCGTCTCGGCGACGTTCGTGGTCATGCCCTTCGGCCAGTACCTGATCGCGGCCGACCTCGACATCGGCATCCTCTTCGTCATCGCCGTGACCTCGCTCGTGACCATCGGCCTGATGACGGGCGGCTGGGCCTCGAACAACAAGTGGTCGCTCCTCGGCGGCATCCGCTCGGCGGCGCAGATCATCAGCTACGAGATCCCCGGCGCCGTGGCGATTGTCTGCCTCGTGATGATGACCGGCTCGCTCCGGATGCAGGACATCATCGGCGCGCAGGGCGGGACCGGCGGCGGCTTCCTGATGGCGGGCGGGTGGCCGTGGCACTGGTACGTGTTCCGCAATCCGATCACGTTTGGCCTGTTTTTCCTGTACTTCACGACGGCCCTCGCCGAGGGCAACCGCGCCCCGTTCGATCTCCCCGAGGCCGAGAGCGAGCTCGTCGCCGGGTACTCCACCGAGTACTCGGGCATGCGCTACCTGTTCTTCTTCTTCGCCGAGTGGGCGAACGTCTTCGTGATGTCGGGCATCGCCAGCGCGCTCTTCCTCGGCGGCTGGCAGGTCCCGGGCGTCACCGCCGCGCAGCAAGAGGCGCACTTCGCGCTGCAGCTCCTCGGCGCGTTCATCTTCCTGCTCAAGAGCTGGGTGCTGATCTTCGTGGTGGTGTGGATCCGCTGGACCCTGCCCCGCGTGCGCATCGATCAGATGATGAACCTCTGCTGGAAGTGGTTCGTGCCGCTCTCGTTCGTCGCGTTCCTCCTCACGGCGCTGTGGATGGTGGCCAAGGTGCCTGGCCCCGTTCAGCTGGTGATCAGCGTCGCGACGTTCATCACCTGGCTCGCGCTCCTGGTGCACTTCATCCGTCGCGTGCGCTTCAACATGAGCGAAGCGCGCGTCCCGCTGCACCTGAACCCGTTCCTCTGATCGAAACCAGACAGAGCCCGCGCGGGAAACCTCCCTCAATGATTCACCGCAAGAGCGGCGGCTATTCCCACGCCGCCCGCGCTCTGTTTATCTAGAAGGCACTGTGGCCACCGCGAAACCGGAGCGACTGTTCTGCGCCAGCTGCGGGTTCCCGCTGCGCGGCCAGCGTTGCGAGATCTGCGGGGGTGATCCGGCGCCGATCCAGCTGGCCGAGGGCGAGGCCCGCGATCCCCGCGCGCTCCTCGAGGAGGGCTCCACGCAGGGCCTCGAGCGCGCGATCGAGGCCCACCGCAACCGTGAGCACGCGCGCTTCGTCGGGCACGTCGTCACGGCCGAGGGCGTCGGCGTGCGCACCGTCACGCTGCCCGAAGGCCCGGGGTGGATCGCGGCGATCCGCGGCGCGCTGGTGTTCGCGTCGATCAACACCACGCTCGCCGAGCTCACGCTCCAGGCGCCGGTGGTGCGCGTCCCGCGCGCGCAGCGCATGCCGGTGCTGCGCCTCGCGCTCGAGCTCAGCGCTCGAGAGCTCGCCACGGCGCGCTTCTGCCTGCGCGACGATCTGCTGGTGCTGCGCTTCGGCGCGCCGCTGGCGTCGCTCACGCCGGTGGTGCTGCGCGATCTGCTCCGCGAGATGGGCCACCTCGCCGCGCGCTGGGCCGAGCTCTTCGCGGTGACGTTCGACGCCAACCCCGCCACCGACGAGGCCGCCCGCGCGAGCGCCGGGTTCGAGATCGTCGGCCGCCCGCGCAAGCTCCGCCTCGGCTCCGGGATGATGCGATCGATCCCGCCGCCCGCGCCGTCAGCGCCCGAGCAAAGCACCGCGGGGAGCCGCGCCGAGACCAGCAGGACCACGCCGATCCGCGCGTCGTCGCGTAACTCTTCGGTGCCGCGCGAAGAAGGCGAGCGCATCTCGCAGAATGGCCCGCCGCCGCTCCCGGGCTTTGGCAGCTTCGGGAGCAAGCCGCAGCAAGCCGGGCCCCCCTCGCGCCCCACGCAGTCGATGGCCGCGGCGGCGCCGCCTCGCGCCGAGATGCCCGAGCCGGTGTTCGAGCTCGCCGCGAGCAGCATGCGATCGCGCCCGCCGTCGGAGCCGATCCCCGCGATCCTCGCGCCGATGTTCGCCGCAGGACCTGGCCAGCCGCGCAAGAGCAGCCCTCCCATCATCCCGCCGCTCCCGCCGCCGCCGTCGGGCTTCACCGCGTCGAAAGGCCGCCCCGTGTCCATGCCCGAGATCGAAATCGAGGCCCCGTCGCGCCGCCCCGGCGTCGCGGCGCCGTCGATCAGCGGCGACCCGCGCGACCCCGCCGATCGGCTCTGCAGCCTGCTCCGCCAGGCGAAGACGCTGGCCTCGCTCGTCCTCGAGATGCGCCCCGGCACCATGCCGTGGCTGGTGCGCGCCACGGTGTTTCGCGCGATCCACGATTACCGCGACGTCCTCCCCGAGGCCTGCGCGCACCTCTATCGCTGCACCGGCATGGGCCGCGACGCGCCCGAGCCCGCGCTCCTCGTCCTCGATCGCGTCGTCGCCTCGCGCGCGCACCACCCCGGCGAGAAGCCGCTGGCGATCGATCCGCTCGCCAGCGCCACGCAGGCCAAGGAGCACGTCGCCCGCTACCTCGCCGAGATCGAGCGATCGCCGCTCGATCCCGGGCTCCGCCACTACCTCACGATCGGCGCGCTCTCCGAGCTCCTCGCCCGCGCGCGGCTCCCGCAGCAGACCGAGGTCCGCCTCCGCGACATCGTCAGCCACGCCCAGCGCGAAGGCGCCAAGCAAGGATCGATCGATCTGATGATGACCGCCCTCCAGAGGATCGCCGGCGGATGACCACCCCCGCGTCCACCTCGCGCGACAGCGCCGACATCGTGGCGATGGTGCGCCGATCGATCGTCGGCGTCCGCGCCGTCGCGTCCGCCGGCACCGGCTGGGTCGCCCTCGGCAACGGCCTCGTCCTCACGAGCCACGAGGCCGTCGGCTACCAGACCGAGGTCACCGTCGAGGTCGACGCCACCCGCCGCGTCCCCGCGCGCGTGATCTGGGCCGACGTCACGCGCGACCTCGCGCTGGTGCTCCCGACCGAGCCGCTCGCCCTCCCGCCGCTCCTCGCGCGCCGCGATCTCCCGCGCGTCGGCGAGCCGGTGTTCGCGCTCGCGCTGGTCCCGGGCCAGCCGTTCCGCGCCACCAGCGCCGTCGTCAGCGCCGTCGATCGCCGCGTCGGATCCATTCGCTGCTTCGAGATCGACGCCGTCGTCACCTCGGCGGGCGGCCCGATCATCGACACCACGGGCAGCGTCCTCGGCATCTGCGGCCTCGATCTTCCCCGCGGCGCGCGCCGACGCGCCATGCCGCTCCCGTCCGCGGGCGGCTCGCCGGCCATCCCCATCGCCGCGTTGCAGCGCGCGTTCGCCGCCTTCGATCTCCCGCCGGGCCAGTTCGACAACCGCAACCCCACGTACCGTTGCCCCGGCTGCGGCGAGCCCTTCACCGCCTCCGCCGATCGCTGCGTCACCTGCGGCCAGCGCCTCCCGCACGCCTGGGAGCCCAGCGCCTCCTCGTCCACGCCCTCGTTCGCCGCGGCCGAGCGCCTCGTCCGCGACTTGCTCGCGCGCCTCGGCGCCGTCGCCGCCAGCGTCCGCGTCGGCCCCCGCAGCTACCGCCTGGCCATCCCCGGCGCCGCGCGCGGCACCGGCCCCACGGCCGAGGTCACCCTCGACATCGACGAAGCGGGCAAGGTCCTCCACGGCAAGACTCCGCTCGTCCGCGTGCCCTCGGGCAACCACGAGCCCTTCTATCGATTCCTGCTCTCGCTCAACGATCAAGCCGCCTCGGGCCTGCGGCTCAGCATCGAAGACGACGTCGTCAACCTCTCCTTCACCGAGCCCACAGCCACCCTCTCGGAGAGCGAGGCCGCGCACCTCTTCGAAGAGCTGGTCCGCTCCGGCGAGCGCCTCCGCCGCGCCCTCTCCGAAGCTTACGAGACCAAGGCCATCAGCGCCTGACGGCCGGCGGTCAACGGGGGAAGCGCCTCGACGCGCGCGACGAGAGGAGCGAGACTGCCAATCACATGGGCGGCGGAGGACACCCGTAGACGAAGTCGATGGTCGAATACCCCCCGGCCTTGGCCTTCTCGCACACCGCGCCCAGCAGCGTCGCCGTCATCCCGTCGGCCGAGAGCGACCAGCCGTCGCCGCTCTGCATCTCCGGGATCTCGTAGCCTTTGGGGTTCATCGCGTCGGTCACGATGAGATGAACCTTGGACTTGTCGGCGGGCGGCGGATCCAGCGTGATCGTGCACGCGTCGATGGTGCTCGACGCGATTTGCCCCAGCGCCGTCTGGAGGGCCATGGGATCGGCCGGCGTCAGGTAATTCATGGTCCCACCGGCCATGGCAATCTTGTCGAGCAGCGTACCCGCGGCGGCCGAGCCCGGCAGTCCAATCGCGTAGGTCTTGATTCCCCGCGAGAACATCGCCTGCACCGGCGCCAGGATGTTGGCTGCCACGGTATCGCAGGTGGGGGCGCCGTCGGTGATCAGCACGACAGCGCGAGCGCCGAGGAGCGGCGAAGGATCGGGAAGGGCCTTGTCGGCCTCCTCCAACCCCAGCTTCAGTGGCGTGCCGAGGATGAGCGCCCAGCCCGGCGCCGAGAAATGCCCCTGAAATGCCGTCAGGAACGCGGGCCCACCCTGGATCGGGATCTGCGGAGGGTTCATGATCGGATCGACGCCGCTGCAGGTGTTGCCCGTCGCCTTGGTGGGAAAGAAGATGGTCCCGCCGCTGACGATGCCCTGAATCGGCGTCAGCGCCGCCACCAGCGCGTCTTCGGCGACCTGCCACTTGGGCCCCGAGCCCGCCTGGAAGGGCTGCTTCATGCTGTCGGATTGATCGAACACGACGACGATGTTGCCCGGTTGCGTGTGGGTCTTCAGCATCACGCTGCCGCACGCATCGCTGTCGTTGACTGAGCTGTCGCCGATCGGACCGGCGTCGAAGAGCCCGCCCCCGTCGCCGCTCGTGTGGCCGCCCTGCCCGCCGCCCTGCCCGCTGCTGGTGCTCGCGCCTCCGCTGCCCGTGCTCTGGCTGGTGCCCGCGCCGCCCGAGCCGCACGCTGCCATGATCGCGCCGAGAGAGATCGCCGTACCGAGCAGAAGCAATGTTCGCATTGGGGCCTCGCAGCGGACCAGAGTACACGCTTTCGCCGCGTGGTGGTCGGGCGTGAACGATCGGTACCGCCCGCCGTGCTCGCCGGGGAGAGCGAAGGACCGCGCCGCCGCAGCTCGCGATGCGGCGCCGCAAAGCAGGGTCCGGCACGGCGCGAGATCGGCCCTTTCCGGAAGGTCAGGTCACGCTGCGATCAATCGTGGGGAACGCAGGCACACGTTCGCGCCTGAATACCCAGCGAAGCCGCCCACGATTTCCGATCGAACCGACCGCTGAGGTAGGCGCCGAACCCGGTCTCACCCCAGATGAGCTCTCTCTTGGTGTTCACGTGGGCAAACGCCGCGACCTCGGTGATCAGGAGCACGTCGACCCCGGGCCGCAGAGCGGGGTGAGCCTGCGACCCCACGAGCGTCGCGTCGACAGCGACCATCTGACGAAGCTCGAAGACATCGAATCCCTCCGAGGCCCCTTTCAAAGGTGTCTTGTTGGCGACGAGCGCGCCTTCGACATAAGCCCCCACGGGGCCCTCGCTGCGCAGGGTCATTCCGAACCCGGCGTCCGCGTCCCGAGCGACCGAGCGCACGAGCCCGAGCGGATGAATCCCCAGTTGACCGTCGAGGGCCACGTGACTGGCGCCATTTTCATGAACCGCGGCGACGCCGACGCGGAGCAGACAGCCGCTGACGAAGGGCACGACGCAGACAAGGCAAGCGAGAAAGCAGGAGCCAGGGCGCATATGCGCAGCGAGAGAGCAACGATCAAGCCAGAGCGCGGCTCCAGGCCCGCTCGACCGGACCAGGCGCGGTGACCGTGCAGGATCCTGCGCAGCCGGGCGTGCGGCTGCACATGCCGAGCACTCGACTGCGACGTCCTGGGGGTGAACGCGCGCCCCGCTGCTCGCCCCAAAACCCGCCCGACTGCGGCCACGAGAGAAGAGGCTGTGATACCCTTGCAGCCATGGCGAGCGCGCTCGGTCGGATCGGGCTGATTGGCGATATCCACGCCGAAGACGCGACACTCGCGCTCGCGCTGCGGATCCTCGCCGACGCGGGCGCGGATCGGATCATGGCCGTGGGCGACATCGTCGATGGGCGCGGGAGCGTGGATCGCTGCTGCGCGCTGCTCGCCGAGGCCGGCGCCCTGGTGGTGCGCGGCAATCACGAGCGCTGGTTCCTCGCGAACACCATGCGCGAGCTGCCCGACGCGACGCTCGCCGTCGGCGAGGAGACGCGCCGGTACCTCGCCGCCCTGCCGAAGACCCTGAGATTCGAGGTACCGGGCAGAGACGTGCTGCTGTGTCACGGCCTCGGGGACGACGATATGGCCTCTGTCGCCCTGGACGCGGATGGATTCTCGATCCGGCACAATCCGCCGCTCGCAGCGCTGATCGAGGACGATCGGGCGTCCTGGGTCCTCAACGGACACACGCACCGGCGCGGGGTGTGGAGCTACCGGAGGCTCACGGTCATCAATGCAGGAACGCTGTTTGGCGACCACGAGCCCTGCTTTGGACTCGTCGATCTCGCGGGCGCCGAGGTGACGTTCTTCGAGGTGCTCTCGAGTGGGCGGGTCGGGAGGAAAGAGACGGTGGCGCTGCCGCCTCCGCTTGGTGCTCGGCGGTGACGCTCCACGGCGCGCGCCAACCCCCGATCGGCCGCGCGCTCTGCTAGGATCCAGCGCATGCCCGAGCCCGAGTTCGCGATCCTCGATCAGCCGCACCACGCCCTCCACGCCGATCAATGGGAAGAGGGTGGCTATGTGCTGTGGGCCGGCCGCGTGTACGCCTACTCGATCGATCGGAAGAACCAGATCGACGAGATCTCCCGGGACTGGTCGCCGGAGGGCTTCCTGGCCGATCCAGCCGTGGAAGAGCGCGCCCGCCGCTGGCTGCTCGCCGCGCGCTGAGCCAGACTCCGCGATGATGCGTTGGCTGGCGCTCGGCATACTTCTCTCGGGCTGCCGCGAGCGCGCGGCGGACGCCCCGAAGCCCGTTGTCGCGGCCTCACCCGCGTCGCCGACGGCGGCCGCGGCGCGGCTCGATCCACTCCGCTGCCTGGAGCTGCCGCCGCGAGGGGCCGAGGGGGCCAATCCGGACTGGCCGAGCCCGCGCAACTCCGACGGTACGCTCAAGCGATTGCCGCCCGGCGCGCCGGGCGAGGCCGGGTACACCGTCCTCTTTCACCACGATGATTTCGGCGCGCCCTCGATGCAGCTCGGGCTGCTCGGATCGGAGTGGTGGTCGTGGGAAGCCGGTGGCAGCTTCGAGCCCGGCGACGCGTTCGACGTGCGGGTGGTGGTCTATCGCGAGAGGACACGAGAGGCGCTCGAGGCTCGGTTTCCGACGGTGAAGGCGAAGAGTGACTATCGCTTCGTGAGCCGCGCGGAGGCCCTCGGGTATCTGGATCGGGAGATCGTCGAGCTGCTGGGGTATCAGGCGCAGCCGGACGAGGAGTACGATTGGAGGCCAACGATCCGCGAGCTGGAGGCCACGCGGCGGGTGATCGTGGCCTGTTTGCCCTGAGCCCTCGCACCTCGACGTCGCGGAGAAGGCACAGAGGCCACGAAACCGCCCCTCAGGCAGGCCGCGCTCTCTTCACCGATCGACGAGCACCTGCACCGCCGCCTCCACCCGCGGCAGCGCCCGCCGCAGCTCCTCCTCATTCTCCTCCTCCTCCAGGCCTCCGGCGCCGGGAAACAGCTCTTTCGCCGCGATCGGCGCCCCGATCCGCATCCGGATCGTCCACGGGATCCACGCCAGAAAGATCAACGGCGACCCCAGCCAGAGCCAGCAGATCCCCGCCCGCAGCGCCCACGACGCGGGCCCGAATCGCCAGATCAACGCCGCTCCAATCACCCCGAGCAGCGATATCCCCCAGCGCTTCGTCCCGATCAATCGCGGCGCCACCAGCAGAGTCGCCAGCAGCTTCGATCGCCAGAGCACCGGCGCCGTGTAATGACTCCCCCGGATCCCCAGCGGCACAATCGGCACGCCGGCGGCCCGCGCGATCCGCAAGAAGCCCAGTCGCCCGCCGAAATCGACGCGGTTGGCCTCCCAGATCGGGCGCAAGGTCTCGTGGTCACCGCCGGGGAAAACGAGGATTGGAACCCCTTTCGAGAGCGTCTGCTCCGCCGCGGCATAGGTGGAAGGGATGGTCCCGACAGCGCGGTGCCCGGCCGAGAGCGGGAACACCCGGAATCCGGTCGGGTGCGCGAACCCGGCGAGCGGCCTCTCCGGCCCCACGTGCTTCAGATAGAGCACCAGGAACGTCAAGATCTCCGCAATACCAAGCCCCGCCGAGTGATTGGCCACCAGCAGGAACGGCCCGCGCTCGGGCAGGTTCTCGATGCCGGTGAGCGTGGGACGGTGGCAGAGCTGGACGACGGGAGCGAGCCAGCGGAGGACGAGGCGCACCAGCGCCGGCGTCGGGCGGCCCGGCGCCTCGACGACGATCTCGTTCACCCAGGGTCCAGGAGCCACGCGTCAGGAGGCCCTGATTGGTCGAGCGGCGTCAAGCGTTGGTGCGGAGGAGACAAAACGAACGAGGCGCGTTCGTCACGCGCCTCGTTCGACTTCGGAGCCGGGTTACCCCCGGGCTCTCACGGCACGATCATCACCGCTTCGGTGCTGAAGTCGAAGGTGAGGCCGGCGTTCGAGCCTGCGCCGCCGTCGCCGACGTTGTTGTCGGCGTAGGTCCAGCTCACGCCCTGATCGAGGCTGAACCGGTACACATACCGATAAGTCCCGCTCGCAGGCGCGTTGAACGTGGCCTGGTACTCGTCGTTGGAGGGATCGACGAACCCGGCGTTGAACGTAGCGTTGGTCCACGTCCAGCCGGCCTCGTACTCCGGGTTCGAGGTCGCCGGACCGTACCCGAGCTGCGCGCGCACGTTGGCGCTGGCGCTCGCGCTCAAGTCGGTGGTCCCGAGCTCGTAGATGCGCCCGAACACCGTCTGCGCCGAGCCCGCCGCCGGGTTGAGCGACAGCGGGAACTGCACGTCGACGTAGTCGGCCTCGAGCGCCGCGTTCGACTCGTTCTGCACCGAGCAGGCGCAGCCGGTCGCCGCCGTCGCGCTGGTGCGCGGAGCCGGCGCGCCGACCACGAAGTCTTCGACGTTGTTGTTGACATCGGCGCAGCCGCTCTGAACGCGCGCGCCGGCCGTGGTGTTGGAGAGCACCGGGACCGCGCCCGCGCCCTCTTTGCAGGTCGCCGAGCCGTAGCCGATGAAGTCGACCGTCGTCGCCGCGGGCGGGCACGCGCCGTCCGGGATCTGCGTGATCCCGTTGATGAGCGCGATCTTGCCGTTGGTCGCGGAGAAGTTCACCGAGGGCACGGCGATGAGATCCGGCGTCGGCAAGCTGGCGCCGATCGCGCCGTTGCTCGCGAGCTGCACCAGGAAGTAGCCGCCCGCAGGGATGCTGCCGCTCAGCAGGACCACGCCGAGCCCGCCGCCGTTCCACGTGGTGCCGGCCGAGCTCGCGTACTGGATCGACAGGCCCACGAGGCTCACCGTCGTCGTGCCGCGGTTGTGAAGCTCGACGTAGTCGTTCTTGAACTGCGCACCGGCGTTGCCGCCGCCGCCGTAGATCGCGCTCATCACGATCGAGCCGTTGCAGAGGTTCGGCGTGATCGTCGTGAACCCGGTCGGCTGCGTGAACTGCGCCGCGAGCGGGATGTTCGTCGCGCTCGCGGCCGCGGTGGTGACGCGGATCTTGTAGAGCCGGTTCACCAGCAGGCCGGGCGTCGTGGTGAACGTCGCCGTGGTGTTGCCGCCCGACATCGTCGCCGCCGCGGACGAGAACGCGACGCAGCTCGCGAAGCCGTCGAGCGACACCTGGATCGATCCGGAGCACGCGCCGGCCGTCGTCTGGCCGGTGAGCGTGGCCGGGTTCATCGCCACGGTGAACGTCACCGAGATCGCGGGAGCCGCGATCGGCGTGGTCGCATCCGAGGGCGAGGTGCTCGCGACCTGAGGCGTTCCGACGCACGAGCCGTTGCCGTCGCAGACCGTGCCGCCGGCCTGGCTGCACGACGTGTTCAGCGCCAGCGGCGGGTTGCTCGGAACGCCGGCCGTGCAGAGATCACTCGTGCACTGGAGCCCGTCGTTGGGAACGTCGGTGTTGTCGGCGGCGCTGACGATGTTGCCCGCGCCGTCACACTGGTTCTTCTGGCAGTCGCCCGTGGTCTGGGCGCTGGTCGGCGTGCCGGCCGCCGGGTTGTTCGCGCCGCAGGTGTTGCCGCCGCAGGTGCGCGTGTGGCACTCGGTGTCCGTACCCGGGCACTGCGTCGCCGCGTTGCACTGCACGCAGGCGCCGCCCGCGCTGCACACCGTCCCGCCGCCC
>JBDTXR010000257.1:0-12587 GCA_040006075.1 Byssovorax sp.
GCTCATGGCGATGAGGTGGACGATGGCCTCGGTGTCGGCGGCGCTCTGGAAGATCGAGCCGCGCGCCTCGAGCCGCTCGCGGAGCTGGGCGTGGTTGGTGAGGTTCCCGTTGTGGGCGACGGCGATCGATCCGCGCGCGTAGTCGACCGCGAGCGGCTGCACGTTCTTGAGGTGCGAGCCGCCGGCCGTGGAGTAGCGGACGTGGCCGATGGCCGACGAGCCCGTGAGCGCGGCGAGATCCGGCGGGCTGAACACGGCCTGCACCAGCCCCATCGCGCGGTGGGCGAAGAGCCGCTGGCCGTCGCTGGAGACGATGCCGGCGGACTCTTGCCCGCGGTGCTGGAGCGCGTGCAGCCCGAGGTAGGTGAGGTTCGCCGCCTCGGCGTGGCCGTAGATCCCGAAGATGCCGCACATGCGCGGCTTCATAGTACGGATCGCGCAGCCGCGCGACCGAGCGACGCGACTCTCTATTTCGCGGCGATGCCCCAGAGCTTGCCGATGATGTCCGTCTCCATGTAGCCGCCGTGGCACGTGGCGCAGCTGTTCTCCTGCTTGTCCGCCCGCGTGAGCTTGGCGACGTACTCGTCGTGCATGAACTTGCCGACCGCCTTCTTGTCGGTGCGGTTCAGGATCTTGTTCGCCCCGTTGTGGCAGCTGTCGCAGAAGATCATCCCGCCCTTGTCGTTGCGCGTGGCGGCGACGAACTGGCTCCACATCTTGCGGGAGATCTTCATGTTGCGCGTCGACGTGTGGTAGTCGCCGTCGGCCGCGTGGCAGCCGGTGCACTCGGTGTAGCCGAGGGCCTTCGTGAAGAGCGGCATCAGCTTCTTCTTGGCCGCGAGATCCATCTTCTCGAGATCGATCACCGGCTTCTTGCCGTCGAAGCCCAGCTTCTTCAGCTCGGCCTCGTACTTGGTCGCCGTGAGCGGCGCGCTGACCGCGGGCATGCCCGGCGGCAGCGCGACCGGCGGCGCGGTCGGCACCCCCGAAGGCGCCGAGGTGGGCACGTCGACGGCCGCGCTGCTCGGCGTCGCGCTGGGCGGCGTGACGGCAGTGGGCGCGCCGGTGGGCGACGGCGGCGCGTCGACCGCGGGAGGCGGCCCGCAGGCGGCGCCGAAGGCCGCGAGGGCGAGAGACAGCGTGAGGGCGGAGGTCTTGAGCCGCGAGCGCGTATCCATGCGTTCCCTTATTCGAATTTGCCGGTGACGGAGAGGAAGGTGAGCTTGTCGTTGGTCTCGCGGAGGCGACCCGTGAGCATCCGAACCACGCTCCAGAGCACCTCGTACGCGAGATCTTTGTGCAAGAAAAGCAGGTCTTCGAAGGCGTCCTTCGGGAGCGCGAGGAGGCGGCAGCGCTCGTGCACGCGGGCGTCGGCGGAGCGCGGGGCCTCGTCGAGGAGCGCCATCTCGCCGAAGACGGCGCCGGGGCCGAGCACCGCCAGCGCCTCTTCGCCCATGCCGGGCACGTCGCGGCTGATCCGGACCTTGCCGTCCATGATGATGTAGAGCTTGTCGCCCGGATCGCCGTGCTGGAAGATCTTGGTCCCGAGCGCGTGGGATTCCTCGGTGGCCACGCGCGAGATCAGCTCGAGCGCGACGGGCGTGAGGCCCGCGAAGAGCGGCACCTTCCCGAGCTGTGCAATGCGTTCAGCGACGTCCACGTAGGCTCCCGGGCGCGCGGGAGGCGCCTCAGCGTGGACACGATACCGGAGAGTGGTGCTCGGCGAAAAGAAAGCGGCGAGGCCGGCCGCTAGCGCGTGAAGCGAACGATGAACGGCGCCGTGGTCCCGACGATGGCCTGGCCGGCGCGATCGAGCGTGGGCGCGAACTTGCGCGTGAGGGCGCACATCCGCGCGGCGCGGCCGAAGCCGTGGCCCGGATCGTTGACGATGTTGACCGACAGGGGGCTCCCGTCAACGCGGACCGTCACCACGAGGACCACGCGCTCGTTGTCGATTTGATCGGCGTCGGCCTCGGCCGGGAACGGGCAGTTCCAGCTCGTGCCGCCCGAAGGCGTGGCGGCGCGCGAGAGATCGGGCCCGGTCGGCGTGGGCGGAGGCGGAGGAGGCCCCTTGCTCGTCCCGGTTCCACCGACGACGCCGGTGAGCGACGCCGCGGAGTTGAGCACCGGCTTGTCGCCCTTGCCCGCCGCCGACTGCTGTCCGAAGGCCGCCGTGCCCTCGCCGTTGACGATGGTGTTGCCGGTGAGATCCTCGATCTTGTCGGGATCTTCCTTCTGCGTGAGCACCTTGGCGGCCTGCGCGGGCGGCGGCGGCGCGTCGTACGGATCCTTCGGAGCGGCGACGGCCTTGGGCGCGGCGGCGACGGGCTCGGGCTCCGGCGGGGGCGGCGGAGGCGCGTCGACCGGCTTCGGCGGCGGCGGCTTGTTCTCCGGGACCACCTCGTACATTTGCCAGAAATACTCGTGCACCCAGGCGCGGGTATCGACGAGGAGGGCCTTCATTTCGTGGAGCGAATGCGCGCGCGCCGCGAGCAGCACGATCGCGAGGTGGAGCGCGAAGGCGGCGCTGAAGGTGGCGCGAAACCAGTCGACGCGGCGGTGCCGCCACCCGAGGATCGCCGAGAGCGCCTCGTTCGACAGAGGCTCGCGGCGGCGCGCACCGGACGCGCGCGCGTCGAGCGCGCGCGGATCGATCGGGTTGCTCACCGCCTCGCCCATCGTCGCCCTACTTGTTGGCCGGCGCCGGCGCGGGCGCGAGGGGCGCAGCGCCGGTGGTCGCGGGAGCGGCCCCGGGCTCGGCCGCGACCGGCGTCACGCCGAAGGCGATCTTGGCGATGCCGGCCTGCTTGAGCAGATCGAGCGCGCGGATCACCCGGCCGTGCTGCACCGCCGTGTCGGCGCGGATCACCGCGCGCAGATCCGGCGTCCTGGCGATGGCCTCCTTCGCGAGCGGGAAGATCGCGTCGTCGTTCGCGACCTTCTTGCCGTCGACGAGCGTGTCGCCGTTGGCGTGGAGCTCGAGGCCGAAGATCAGCTGGATTTCCTGCCCGTTCGCGGCCTTCGGCAGATCGAGCGGGAGCGACTGCGAGACGATGATCTTCGCGGTCACCATGAAGATGATCAGGAGCACGAGCGTGATGTCGACCAGCGGGGTGACGTTGATCCCCGAGACCATCCCGTCGTCGTCGCCCGAGGGACCGGCGGCCATCAGCCTTCCTCCTCGTCGCTCGCGACCGCCGCTTCCGCCTTCTTTCCAGCCTTCGTCGCGACGGGCCGGGCCGCGGCGCGGGGCGCCTCGACCGCGGTCGACGGCTCGGATTTCATGTGCGCGAGGAGGATGCGAGTCAGCGCCTCGGTGTTGGCGAGGGTCGACTTGATCAGCCGCTGGAAGTAGTTGTTGGCGGCGACGGCTGGGATGGCGACGACGAGGCCGACGGCCGTGGCGACGAGCGCCTCGGCGATGTTGGTCATGACGGCGGTGGGCGCGACCGCCGCGGCGGCCTGCCCGACCGCGGGGTTCTTCGTCGGATCGCCGAGGGCGGCGAAGGCGCCGATGACGCCGATGACCGTGCCGAAGAGGCCGATGAACGGCGCGTTGTTGCCGAGCGTGCCGAGGTACGCGAGGCGCCGCTCGAGCTTCATGCGCTGGAGAGCGACCGCCCCGGCCATGGCCTCCTCGGTTGCGGCCGTGCCGCGATGGGCCATCGCCAGGCCCGCGGAGACCACCGCGGCCTCGGCCGACGGCGACCCGTCCATCCGCTTTTTCGCGGTCTCGATCGAGTCGTCGAGCGCGGTGCGGAGCTCCTTCGCGAGGACGTCGAGATCGTCGCGCACGGACCAGAAGAACCAGGCGCGCTCGAGGATGATCGCCACCGAGATCACGCTCAGGCCGAGCATCACGTACATGACCCACTGGGCGCCGGAGCCGACCATGATGCGCTGGATCCACTCGCTGAGATTCATCTTCTCCTGGAGCCTTTCGGGCGGGCCTCTCTACGAGAGGAACTCGGGGTATTTCGGGGACGGGACAGCCCCGCGAGGGGCCGGGCAAGCGCGATTTCGCCGGGCAACCGGCGGCCGGGTAGATTTGTTTCAGCCCGGCTCTTCTTCGGGGTCCGGTTCGGGTTCGAGGTCCGAAGGCTTTTCCAGAGCGGCGTCGCGGAGGCGGAAAGCGCGGCCGAGCACCGTCGTGGCGTAGCCCCCCTTCGGTAGCACGAATCGCACGACGATACCCGGGGCAGAGCCGCCGGGCATCGCGGGTTTCGTGCCGCTCGTGCTCCCGATTTCCTCGCTCACGGCCATCTCTTTCACCTCGAGGCGCAGCGCGCGCCGGGTGCCTTCGCCGAGAGATTTGCGCGCCTCGAGCAGGGCGTCGTCGAGGGCCGAGGCGTCGAGCACCGCGCGCTCGATCGCCAGCGGCTCGCCCGCGGGCCAGCGCATCTTCGCGCCGTACATCGGGCCCGTCGCAGAGAGGGCGCCGCTCGCCGCGCGCGCGCGGGCGTCGTCGAGCTCGGGGCCGCCGAGCGGCACGTCGAAGAGGCCGCCGCTGTCGTGCTTCTTCGCGACGTCGCCGGCGAGCACCGCGGACCAGGTGCCCGCGGCGACGCGCTTCGCGAGGACCTCGTTGAAGAGCAACGACTGGAGCGCCGAGAACAGCATCCGCTGATCGCGCTTGTCGCGCGGCCCGCGCTCCTTGCCCGCGAGCCACGCGAGGGCGCGCTCGGGGTTGTCGCCGTCGCGGCCGAAGCGCTGCGGCCCGAACGCGTTGGGCACGCCGACGCGCCCGGCCTCCTCGAGGATCGCGCGCGCCGAAGCGACGCTACCGGCCTCGATCCCCCGCAAAATCAAGGTGAAACGATTGCCCAGCAGGTGCCCCGGCTTGAGCTTGTTGTCGTGCCGCGCCGCCGCGATCACCTGGAGGCCGGGCACGGCGATCTTCGCGACCGCGGCCTCGGCGTCGCGGGCCATCGGGAGCGAGAAGCTCACCGTCTGCGTGGTCACCGCGTGGCGATCCTTCATCCCGGCCCAGCCGGCGAAGCGCGGATCGACGCCGAGCGATCGAGCCAGGGCGCGCACCGCGTCGGGCGTGGTGAGCCCGCGCTTGCGAAAGGTGATGAAGAGGTGCTCGCCCTTGCCGCTCGCGGGGTACGCGGGCAGCTCTTCCACGACGAAATCCTCGGGGCTGCGGCGGATCACCGCCTCGGGAAGCTCGCTCGGCTCGGCGTTCATGAGGGCGCGCACACTGACCGAAAACCGGTTCGCGTCCAACGTCGGCGACGCCTCGGGGTGGCGATTTGCCATCCCGCGGCGGCCCCGCTATGGATGGGCGCTCCAGCGTTTCGCCTCAATCCTTCGATGCCGAAGCTCTCCCTCCCCCCGATCCTGTGCGCCGTCGGCGCCGCCGCGTTCCTCGTGGCGGGCGTGCCCGGGAGCGACGAGGCCGAGGCCAAGGGGCGCGGCTGCACCGACGGGATGGCTTCAATCCTCGGCAAGTTCTGCATCGACAAGTTCGAGGCGACCACGGTCGAGCTGCTCGGCAAGGGGAAGACGCGGGCGCACTCGGCCTTCGTCGCCGTCGACAACCTCAAGGTCAAGGCCGTCAGCCGCCGCGGCGTGAAGCCGCAAGGGCACATCAGCCGCAACGAGGCCGAGGTCGCCTGCAAGAACGCGGGCAAGCGCCTCTGCTCCGACGACGAGTGGCTCCTGGCCTGCAAAGGCAAGCACCCCACGCAGTACCCGTACGGCGACGAGCGGCACGCCGGCCGCTGCAACGACATGGGCGTGTCGTCGTTCAACCAGTACTACGGAACGGCTGGATCCGAGCCGCCGCAGGAGATGTACACGTTCGTGAACATGAACGATCCGCGCCTCAACCAGGTGAAGGGATCGCTCGCGCCGACGGGCTCGTTCCGGAGCTGCAAGAACGGCTTCGGCGTCTACGACATGGTCGGGAACCTCCACGAGTGGACGGCCGCCAGATCCGGCACCTTCCGCGGCGGCTACTACCTCGACACGACGATCAACGGCGAGGGCTGCGACTACCGCACCACCGCCCACGCGCCGACGTACCACGACTACTCGACGGGCTTTCGCTGCTGCAAGTGACCGCGTGATCCGCGTGCGCTCGGCCGGATCGTTTGAGCTGCAACGATCGCGTCGAGCTCGGGATCAAGGAGGAGGCGGGCCGCCCGCCACGCAGGCCAGGCGCGTGAACCACACGTCTTGCTGGCCGAGGCGATCGTCGCGGAAGAGGACGCCGATGTTGCCGTCGGGCCCGAACGACGCGATCGGGTGGAGGCTGTCGCCGGGCGCGTTGGTGATCCGCTGCTCGCTCCCGATCGGCAGGAGCTGGTTGTCGATCATCCGCGAGTAGATCTCGTAGCCGGCGTTCTGGTCGTCGCGATCGTCGGAGTAGAGGACGAGCAGGCGATCGCCCAGCGGCTTGAGGTTGGGCCAGCGCGAGTGGAACGGGCCCGGCTTGGTGATGGCGATCTTCGGCACGAGGATCGTGCCGTCGGGCCCGATCGCCATGGCGTAAATCGCGCGCGGCTTGGCCGACCAGTCGGCCCACGCGACGACGTAGCGATCCTTGTTCCAGACCACCGTCGGGTACACGGAGTTGGTGCTCCCGTCGGTGAGCAAGATCGGCGGGATGACGGGCGTGGTCAGATCGGTCGAGAAGATCTGGAAGCTGATTGACTTGCTCAGCGCGTCGCCGACGAACCAGGTGACGCCGACGCCGTCCTTGCCGGCGGCGAGGCTCGGCGACTCGTTGCCGAGGCCGTCGCCGGAGGCCGTGAGGGCGATCGGGGCGGTCTTCGACTTGCCGTCGACGCCGACGCGCGTGGCGAAGAGGTCGTAGACGCCGGTCGGCGCGAGCTGCCACGCGACGAGGAACTCGGTGCCGTTCCAGGCCATCGCCGGGTTCACCGCGCCGACGACGTTGTCCTCGTCGAACGAGAGCTGGGTGTCGGCGAGCTTCTTCGCGCCGTCCTCGCCGAGGAGGCTGAAGAACGTCTGGTAGTTGTTGTTGTTGCGGCGATCTTGCCAGATGACGCCGAAGCGATCGCCGACCCACACCGTCGGACCCGCGAACGAGTCGGCGTTGACGAAGGTGAACGGCGCCTCGCCCGGCGGGTTGACCTTGTCGCCGCCCGGGTTGAGGATCGACATGAACACCCGGTCGCCGCTGCTCTTGCCGGAGTACATCGACGCGTAGACCTTGCCGCTCCACGCCAGGCCGCCGGGGCTGGCCGGCTGGAGGCCCGGCGACGAGACCACGACCTCGCCCGAGACGGGGACGAAGGTGGCGTTGTCGTCGATGATCCCGTTGCAGTCGTTGTCGACGCCGTCGCAGATCTCCTTGCCGCCGGGGTGCGCGGCCGCGTTGCTGTCGTCGCAGTCGTCGCCGCACGAGCCGGGCGTGCCGGCGATGGTCCCGGGGATCGGCCCGCGGTAGCCGTCGCCGTCGAGATCGAGCGTGGCGATCTGGTAGCTGCACGCGCCGGTGTCGGGAGCGCAGGTGTCGGTGGTGCAAGGATCGTTGTCGTTGCAGTCGATCTTGGGCTGATCCTGGCAAGTGCCGCCCTTGGGCGAGGTGCCCGCGTCACCGTCGAGCGGGAGCGGGACGCACTTCACCGGGTTGCACAGATCGCCGAACGTGGGGCAGTCGGCGTCGACCACGCACTCGGGCGGCGGGGGCAGCGGCGGGCCCGCTTCGAGGCCGGTGCGCGCGCCGCACGCGGTGAGGCCGAGGACCCCCGAGAAGAGCGCCGCGCGCGCGGGTCCGTTGCAAAACGCCTTCAAAGACAGCCTCCGAACCCTTCGACGTCGATCGGCTCGCACGAGAGGCCGGGCGCGCAGCCGTCTTTGCCGGTGAGCGGGCAGAGCTGGATGCACTGGTTGCCCGAGCCCGAGACCACGCACACGAAGCCGCCGCCGCAGTCCTGGAAGCCCATGCACGGATCGCCCTGCCCGCCGGGGCCCACCGGCGCGCAGCCGGCGCCGTAGATCTCCTGGCCGCAAGGCTCTTGCGGGTACTGCACGAAGATGAAGCAGCCCTCGCCCGGCATGCAGTCGCCGTTCTTCTGGTTGAACGGATCGCACATGTACTGCGTGATCGGTGGGCCCGAGTCGGGGCAGCCCGGATCGACGTAGTCGGGGAGCGCGTCCTCCGGGCCGCTGCCGTCGGGCCCGCCGGTGGTCACGCTGGTGTGCACGTCGTGCTTGGCGTCGCCCCCTCCCCCGTCGACCTCGTCGGGGTTGGTCTCGATGCTGACGCTGCCACAGCCTGCGCCGGCCACGCCCACGAGCGACACGGGCAAGGAAATACCAAGGACTAAAAGGAAGATGCGGTTACGCATGGGGCGGAGGATAGCGGGTCGGAGCAAAGGTGCCCACCACGTTGACGGCCCGAGCGCGCTTCCTTCACGCGATCTTCACCGACGGACGAGCGCTGGCTACTTGCGCGTGATGGTGACCTTCTTGATCACCGGGATGCTCTTCGGCCGCTCGCCCTGGACCTCGACCGACGCGATCTTGTGCACCAGCTCTTCCGGGCCGCACTCGCCGAAGATCGTGTAGCCGTTGTCGAGGTGGTAGGCCGCGGCGTCGGTGATGAAGAACTGCGCCGAGTTGGTGTTGGGCCCGCGGTTGGCCATGCAGAGCAGGCCGGCGCGATCGTGGCTGCCGTCGTCCCAGACCTCGTCGGGGATCACGTAGCCGGCCTCGCCGCTGCCGTTCTTCTTGGCGTCGCCGCCCTGGATCATGAACCCCTTGATGATCCGGTGGAACGGCGTCCCGTCGTAGGCGGGCTTCTTCTCCCAGGGGCCCTCGGGCGTCTTCCAGGGGCGCGTCCCGCGCGCGAGGCCGACGAAGTTCGCCACGCTGATCGGGGCCTTGTCGTCGAAGAGCTTGCACTCGAGGTTGCCGAGATCGGTCTCGATCGTCGCGAGGATTTGCTTGCCCGCGGGCAGGCCCTTGGTCGCGTCGTCGAGCGACCACTTGCCCTTGATCGGATCGTCGGGCGAGACGACGATCGCCGCCGTCGGTCGGGCCACGACCTTGCGCTTCTGCGGCACGGCCGGGGTGATCGGCGTGGTGCGCTGCGCCTCGTAGGCCGGCTTCTTCGAGCCGGCGGTGTCGCCCTGGGCCTCGGGAGAGTTCCGGACGGGCTCGGGCGTGGGCTCGGGCGGCGAGGCCTTGCAGGCGGCGAGCGCGAGGGCGAAAACGATCGAGGCGGGCACGGCGGTCGAGGGGGGATGGGTCACGGCGGCGACGTTTTGCGACCGACCGCGCCCGCGGTCAAGTTGATCGCGCAGGGAGCCGGCGCGGCGAGGGCCGTGGTAAGAGCCGGCGCATGCGAGGGCGTCCCCAGATTTTTTCCAGAGCACCCGTCTCCTGCGCGGCGATCTCCGCCGCCGCGATCCTCCTCCTCGCCGCGTGCGAGCGCCCCGTCGAAGAGCCCCCGCCGTCGCGCCCCAAGGATCCGACGTCGATCACGATCCCCGCGCAAACGGCGGCGATCCCGGTCGCGTCCGCGGTCGCCGCCCCGCTGCCCGCGGGCCGCTGCATCACGCCGACGCCGGCCACGCCCAGGCGCCTCCCGCCGAACGGCGCCGACTCGCGCTGCCCCCACGATCCCGACACCGCGCCGAAGCTCCGCGCCGGCAAGGTCGTCTTCAGCGAGGCCAAGGGCGCCCCCGCGAGCACGGTCGAGATCGCCGAGAAAGACGCCGATCGCCAGCGCGGCCTGATGTACCGCACGAAGATGGCCGACGATCGCGGGATGATCTTCACCTTCGGCGAGAAGGAGGATCACACCTTCTGGATGCACAACACCTGCATCTCGCTCGACATGCTCTTCATCGACGACGACGGGATGATCGTCGGCATCGAGGAGAGCACGCCGACGATGAGCGACAGCACGTTCTCGGTCGGCTGCCTCTCGAAGTACGTGCTCGAGCTCAACGCCGGCTGGACCCGCGCCCACGGCGTCGTCGCCGGGCAGAAGGTCAAGCTCGAGGGGATCTAGCGCGTCACGGGCAGCCGGACGCGGCGCCCTGGCAGTCGCCGTAGCAAGCGCCGCAGACCACGCAGAAGGCGTAGTCCGAGTACTCTTGCGCGCCGGTCGGGTAGAAGAAGCCGCAGTCGTCGAAGCAGAACGGATCGGCCGGATCGCAGGCGTTGATGCAGTTGTCGTACGCGATGCACTCGGGATCGCTGGTGCAGGTGTTGAGCTGCGAGGCGCACGTGCTGTTGTTCGCGCAGGTGTTGCACGTCATGCAGCTGCCCGAGCCATCGCAGGGGCCGCCGCCCGACGCCGCGCTGCTGGCCTGCGCGGCGCTGGTGCTCGGACCGACGCTGGTGCTCGGACCCACGCTGGTGCTCGGACCCACGCTCGTGCTCGGACCCACGCCGGTGCTCGGGCCGACGGTGGTGGTCGGACCGTTGCTGGTGCTCCCGCCGACGCCGGTGGTCGGGCCGTCGCTGGTGCTGGGACCGTCGCTCGTGCTCGGGCCGACCACGGCGGTGCTCCCGCCTGCGCCCGGAGTCCCGCCGCCGACGTCGCTGCCTCCCGACTCCGAGGCGGCGAAGCCGTGCGCGCACCCGAGGGGCGAGGCGACGAAGGCGGCGAGCACGAGCGCGAGCGGAGCAAAAGCAGCGAAGGACGAGCGGCGCATGGCGTCTCCAGGGACCAAGGTAGCCTCCCGAGCGTCCACCGACGCGGAGGGAAGTCCCGGGTTTCCCGGGCGGATCGCGATCCTCGCACAAACATGGAACGGAAACACCAGGCTTGAGCACCGTGGGGTGGATGACAGCGGCGGCTCCGCACGTCTCGATTGTCCTCGGGATCGTGGTCGAGATCGTCGCGCTCGCGCTGATCCCGCTCGTCGTCCTTCGACGCAAAGAGCCCTCGAGCACCGCGGCGTGGATCCTCGCGCTGGTGTTCTTGCCCGGCCTCGGAGCGACGCTGTTCCTGCTCTTCGGGCGCGACCGCGTGCGGCTCCCGGTGCGGTGGAAGCGCGACGCCGATCAGGCCCTCGCGCAGCGGAGGCGCCACCCTCACCGCCACGCCTCGCCGGCCCACCGCGACGCGCTCGCCCGGATCCCCACGGTCGTCGATCGCGAGCTGTTTCGCATCAGCAGCGCGCTCCCCGGCGGCGAGCCCTCGGTCGGCAACGCGGCTCATCTCCTCGTCGATGGAGCGGCCACCTACGCGGCGATCGGCGCGGCGATCGACGCGGCCACGCGCCAGGTCCACGCCGAGTACTACCTGATCGCCCGCGGCGAGGTCGCCGACTGGCTCGCCGAGCGGCTCGTGGCCGCCGTGGCCCGCGGCGTCGCCGTGCGCTTGCTCCTCGACGGCTTCGGCTCGTTCTGGATCGGCCGCCGCTGGGTCCGCGCGCTCCGCGCCGCCGGCGTCGAGGTCGCCTTCTTCCTCCCCGCGCGGCTGATCTTCTTCCAGCCGATGAACCTGCGCAACCACCGGAAGATCGTCATCGTCGACGGCGAGACGGCCTTCACCGGCGGGATCAACGTCATGGACGAGTACCGCCGCGTCGAGGGGCAGGCGCCCTGGCGTGACACCCATCTCCGCGTCTGCGGGCCCGCGGCGCAGGCCCTCGCGCACGTCTTCGAGCTCGACTGGCACTTCGCGACCCGCCGCGAAATCCCCCACGACAGCGCCGCCCTCGCCGCGCCGAGCGCGCCCGCGCCGAGCGAGATCGCCGACGCCACGGTGGCCATCGTCCGCAGCGGCCCCGACGTGGAGGGCCCGCTCCGCGAGACGATTCACCGGCTCTTCTTCAGCGCGATCACCCTGGCGCGATCGCGGGTCTACATCACCACGCCGTACTTCATCCCCGACCGCGCGATCCTCGTCGCGTTGCAAACGGCGGCCATGCGCGGCGTCGACGTGCGCCTGCTCTTCCCGAAGCGCAACAACCACCCGTTCGTGGCCCAGGCCGGTCGATCGTTCTACGAAGATCTGCTCTGGGCCGGCGTCGCGATTCACGAGTACGGCCCGGGGATGATCCACGCCAAGACGATGGTCGTCGACGGCACGGTGGCCATGGTCGGCAGCGCCAACATGGATCTGCGGAGCTTTCGCCTCAATTTCGAGGTCCACGCGCTGGTCCACGACGCCGCGACCGCCGCGCAGCTCGAGGCCTGCTTCCAGGCCGATCTCGCCGTCTCCTCGCCGATCGATCCGGTGAGCTTCGCCGCGCGCCCGTGGACGCAGAAGGTGATCGAGGGCGCCGCCCGGCTGCTCAGCCCGCTGATGTGACAGCGCCCCGCGTGATCGCCGCTTCCCTTCCCGCTCGCCGCGTTCTAGAAAATCCCCCGCCGTGCTCCTCGTCCCGCGCGAACCTCGCCCCGACCGCGACGCCCTCCGCGACGCGCTCGCCGCGCTCGCCGAAAAGGCCATCTCCCCGGCGCGCCCGGACGATCTCGACGCGCGCGATCCGGCCTTCATTCGCCGGGTGATGCCGCTCCTGGGCTGGCTCTACGACGCCTACTTTCGCTGCGAGACCGAGCTCGCGGAAGGCCTCCCGGAGGGCCCCTTCCTCGCCGTCGCCAACCACAACGCGATGACCGGGATCCCCGACATGTTCTGCCACATG
>JBDTXR010000258.1:0-12458 GCA_040006075.1 Byssovorax sp.
TCGGAAGTACCGCGCGAGCGGAGCGAAATAGGGCGTGGCGCCCTCCATCTCGGCGAGCGAGTGCCAGTCCGAGTCGGGCCCCGCGGACGCCTCCTCCTCGCCGCCGGTATCGACCGCTCCACCCGTGTCGACGCTCCCGGCGCCCCACGCGTCGGGGATGTTGATGGTCTCTCCGGCGCTCAGCGAGTACCAGTTGCCGATGCCGTCATCCACCGGCTTGTGCGGATTCGCCCGCTCGAGCTCGGTGAGCCAGTGCCGGCGCGCCGCCGCGCCGAACGCTCTGGCGATCTTCACCGGCCAGTCGCCCCGCTGGACGACGTACGTCCGCATCGTGAGGTTCGGCCGCGTCCCCGTGTTCTTTCGCGACCGATCCGCGAATGCCGTTGGCGCGACCGGCAGAGGAGCAGTGTAGTCCGGATCAGGCGCGGTGTAACGCACGTCGAGGAAGGGATGCTCGATCGGGATTTTGCCACTGGACACGCCCGAATCGAAGGGGTTGAGTCGGCCCAGGAAATCGAGAGGGCCACTCGACTCGTCGAGCTCCGACGATTCCGATTCGCCCATCGGCTCGTCGAGATCCTCGTCGGGCGCGTCCTCGAAGGCAACGCGGTAGTCGCCACCCCAGGCGCCATGACCCCCGCGAAAACCTCGGCTGCGCGGGCCGCGGAGCCGCATCGTCCGGCGTCGATGCATCGAGCCGCCGACGTGCATCGCACCCGCGTCGTCGCTCTCTTCGCCCGAGCCGTTCGCGGGTCCTGCCGCATCCCAGCCGCCGTGGTAGCGGTGCCCGAACAGGCCCGCGACCGGACCGAAGCCGCGACGATAGTAGTGGTGCCGGAACAACCGTCCGGCCACGGGACCGAGGAAGCGGTAGTGGTGGTGACGGTGAAAGAGCCCGGTGATCGCCTGGCCCATGCCGACAAAGGGGCCGCCAAGCACCGCACCCAGCACCGGACCGGCGGCGGGGCGACGCGGAATCGCGTACGGCACATACCCGAACCACCCCGGCGGGATCCGGACGCGGACATCCCCCTCGACACGCATCGGGTTGGCGGCTTCGAGCTCGCGCCACCGCGCGCGGTCGCCAACGAGCTGATAGGCGATATCCGCGAACGTGTCGCCCGGCAGGAGCAGGTATTCGCCGGTGGTGGCGTCCACGCCGCGCACGTCGATCGCTTGGCTGGAGAGCCCGGCCATCTCGCGCAACACGCCCTCCGGATGCGCCTGGAGCGCGGGAACGACGCGAAGGATCCGCCCGAGCTCGCGGTGCGACATGGGCCGGCCGAAGGAGAGGTGGTAGAGCGGTCGAGGTCGGTAGTCCCCGAACAACTCGCGCTCGCGTCGGAGCTCCTCGCGTCCGCGCTCGTAGCGGACCGGCTCTCTCCACAGCTCGCGGCGGCGCGACGGCGCGCCAGGGGGGCTGACGTCGCCCGCCTCGCCGGGCTCGCCCGCGTCGTTGCGCTGGCCCCAGCCCGCCAGCAGGCGTGCGTTCCAGAGCGCCGCGAGCATCGTGGCCATGCGCGCCGGAGCATCCGTGTTGAAACATCCGTTCTGTCGCTCGGCCTCGGCGCGGCGGAACGCGCCCAGCGGGTTATTGCCAGTCAGGATCGCGTCGTAGACAGGGCGCCAGTTGCCCGCGTTCTGGGCGAGCAGCGTGAAGGGATCTCCGCCGGGGAGCTCCGACGGATCGAGCGCCGGCCCGGCGATTTTCTGCGCTTCGCCGAGGAGGCGTGTGAAGAGCGCCTCGCGACGGGCCCTGAGCTCCTCGCTCGGGCCCTGAAGCAGGCGTTGGTACACGGCAATCGTGTGCTGGATACCGCGCGGGCCGTCCGCATCGATCGTCGCCCGCAACGTTTGCTGCGCGGCCTCGTCGAGACCTTGAAGGGTGGTCAGCCCGGTCCACCACCCGTTCGGATCGGTGCCCTCCTGCGGAAACAGCGGCGGGATCATCCGCAGGAGCTGCGACGGAGGAGAGCTCGCGAGGTCGGGGAGGCCGAGGCCCAGGAGCGCTTGCGCGATCGGCCGCCCGAGAGGGTTGTTCCCCCACTGCGCCACGATGCGCTCGAGGTCGGGAAGGGCGACCGCGCCGGGGAACGCGGCGTTGCCGAGCAAGGCGCCGAGATCGCCGCCCGGAGCGCCGCTGACGTCGTCGAGCGGGCCAGAGGCCTCCGTCCGCCATGCCGCGCCTTGGACGGGGGTCGTGCCGTGCAAGGCGTCCACCGCTTCGCGCGCGAAGCTGCCGAGCTTGCCACCGGGGTCACCGCCCGAACCTACCGATCCGAGAGCGCTCGCGCCGAGACCGCCCAGCGTGCTCGCCGGATCGCCGACGTCGCCCACGGCTTCGTCGCTGAACGTCGAGCCGTCGAGGGCGGTGATATCGCTGCTCTCGCTGCCGGCAGCGTCCTCGCCGCCGAGCGCGCCATCGAGCTCGTCGACCAGGCCAGAGGCCTCGCTATCGAATCCGGCTCGCCGCAGGTGTGGCGCGCCATGCTGCCACTCCACGGGGTTCCAGCGACCCGGCACGTCGCCCCAGGCACTCAAGTGCTGGACGAAGGCGGGCTCGCGGACGGCAATCGCCTCGGCGATGTTCTCCCGCTCGATCGCGCGCCATACCTCGAGCGGATCGTCGGTGCCGTCCACCAGCGCCGACGCGAGACGAGCCCATTGCTCGGGCGCGAAGTGCGCTCCGAGATGCGCCAGCGCGCCGAGCTGCTCACCGGGCAGACGGCAGGGCCCGTGGATCTCGCACCCGAGGTCCGCTACGTGGCGACAGAACTCCGCTTCACGCTCCGCCGTCGTCTCGCGGGCGGTCCGTTCGAGGATTGCACGGTACGCGTCCCACGCACGACCCTCGCTCCACGCGCGACCGAGCTCCGCTTCATCGCGGCGACGGAAGCCCTGCGTGAGGTAGTGCCATGGCAGCACGCCGTCGGCGGCATGCGCGCCGGGCGTCGGCGCGCGCACGACGCGCAGGGTGCCGGCCTCGTCGTGATCGGGAGTCGGTTGGGGCTCCTCCACCGGTTCGTCTTCGTCCGGCGTCTCCGCGTCGTCGCAGCGATCCTCGAGCACGAGCCGAGGCGAGCTGTCCGGCGCGGTGTCCTCCACGGGCTCCGCCTCGGGCTCCTCCCGCGCGATCACCACAAGAGGCGCGACAGGCGCGGGAGGCGGCTCCGGCGGCGCGAACACCGGGTACGGCATCGGGCGCGCGAGCGTCGTCAGGAGGATCGTTTGCGGCTCCTGGAGCGGCGTTTGGGCGCCCGCGCGGCGGGACGCCTCCCACTCCGTCAGCCACCGGCGGAAGGCCGCCTGCGACGACGCGAGGCGCGCTTCGACATTGGCCCGCTCGATGGCTTCGAACGTCTCCTCGATCGCCCCGTTGCGAGCGAGCTCGAAGCGCAGTCGTTCGATCTGCGCCGGGCTGTAGCCTTCGGTCACTGAAGCGAACATCGGCACCAGCGTCACACCGCGTCCCGCCCACTCTCCGCACAGGCGACGGAGCAAGAGGCGGCGCCGCTGGAGATGCGTGAGCTCGAGGCGCTCGCGCAGGATCCGGTACTGCTCGATCATGTATTCCGGCTCGTGACCCCGCACGAGGAAAGCCGACGCGATCCGCGCAACGTCCTTCTGCTCGAAGCCGTACATCAGGCGCCCGAACGACGCGCGTGCAGGATAATGGGGGTGGACGCGCATCGCATCGAGGGCCCGGGCGATGGCGTCATGCACGCCCGTCGCGGCGGCGATCCCGAGCAAGGCGCGCTCGCCCACGGGCCGGTGGCGGTGGAGCCATCGCAGCTCCTCGCCGTAGCGCGCATCGACGTCGCGCAGGTGCGCGCGGAGTCGCCCTTGCCCGTCGTACTGCCCCCAGACGTGCGACGGCAGCCGCCCGGCGCGGGCGAGCTCGTCGTAGCGCGGGCGGTTGTGCTGGTGAAGCAGCAGATCCGCGCCCCAGCGCGACGGATCGCGCTGGGCAGCGTGCGCGATCCGGTGCAGCGTCGGATCCGCGTGCGGGTTCGCGAGCGCGTGATGGCTAAAGCCGTTCACCAGACCGATGCTGGCGCCCACGTGCGAGGGATGCACCGCACCGAGCCCCGGCACCACCGCGACGTGCGTGCCTGTCGTCGGCTTCGGCGATCCCGGTGAGATCGGGTGAGGGTGACCGCTGTGGAGGAGAGTGCCAGTGGCGTCCACCTGCGTGAAATGCACCCCGCCGAGCGCCGTGGGCCCGCCTGCGGGCTTACCTGCCGTCGGCTTCGGCGACCCCGGCGACGGCGGGTGGGGAGTGTGGTCGAGGTTCAGGAGGGTGGTCCTGGCGTCCACCTGCGTGAAATGCGCCCCGCCGAGCGCCGAGCCCCCACCGGCGGGCTTGCCCGTCGTCGGCTTGGGCGCCATTGGCGGTGGAGGGCTTGAGTTGCTGATGCCGTTCACGACACCGAGGCCGCCGCCCCCACCCACGCTCGCGGGAGGAACGGCGCCGAAGCCCGGAGCGACGCCGCTGGGCGCGCCCATCGTCGCTTTGCTCTTCGGCGGCGGCTGGTCCGCCAGCGTGGATGTGGAGCTCTGGCGCACGTTGGCCGAGGCCGCAGCGCGCGGCGCGACTCCGCCGCTCGGCGGAGGCGCGCCCGCGTCGTCGGCGCGCATCAAACGCATCGGACGGTCCGACGGGCCTTCAGCCTCCTCGTCGAGCAACAGCGCCTTCATGCTCCGGTCACGCATGCCGCTAACCTGCATTGTGGCAACGGGGCGAGCAAGGCAATTGGCGTGTTGCAAACGTCTTATCAGGGAGGCGTGTTCTGATAAGTGCGCGGCGTGTTCTGATAAGGAGTCTTCGAGGAGAACTACGGGGCGACACGCCGCCAAGGTGCGTTAGCTTGGCGCCATGGCCCCTCGAATCGACCTCACACTCGTGTGTCTCGGCTGCGGTAGCAAAGGGCGCGACCCCGACCACTTCGGCCGGTGCGCCTGCGGCGCCCTCAACTGGTTGGAGACGGCACCCCCGACCCCGCGCCCCTCTTCACCGCGCCGACGGTCACCGGCCGCGCCTCCTGATCCGCCTTCGGAGTCGCCGCCGCCCGAGCCACGTCCACCGCTGGAATCGTCCCCCCCGACGATCGCGCGCTTCCGGCAGCTCGCGGAGACCTCCGCGCGAATGACCATCCTCCCCTACGAGACCTCCGAGCTCGCGCGCGTCCTCGGCGGCGTGCGCGCGCAGGGGACGATCCTCCTCGCCGGGGAAGCGGGCGCTGGCAAGAGCACCGTCGCCGCCGAGCTCGCGGCGGCCGTGGCCGAGGAGCGCGGCGGCCTCTCCTACTGGCTCGATCGTGATCAGCAGGCGCACGATCTGATCGCCACGTTGTTCACGCGCGTCAACGCGAGCATGGATCGCATCGTCCTGGTCGAGGAGCGCGATCCGCGCGAAGAAGGCTACGAGCCGCTCGATTGGCGGAGCGCGCTCGCCCACGTCCCCGGCGAGGCCGCGTGCGTGGTGTGGGACTCGCTCGAGACCTGGGCCGGCTCCTACGGCGAGCAGGCCGACCTGGCGCGGGCGGTATCCGCGCATGGCGCCGCGGTGAAGCTCATCCTGTGCGGCACGAACGCCGCGGGCGACGTGGAGGGCCTCGCCCGACTCCGGCGCGCCGGCGACGCCGTGCTCGTGCTCGACGCGGAGGGGTGGCTCGTGAAGAAGTGCCGATGGCTGCCGGACTGCCCCCAGCGGTTCGGGCGTCAGGCGCGTGAGAACGAAGTGTCACGCGTGCTTCACTAGACCGATGCTCGCGTCACGTCTCGGCTCACTCCAAACCCATGGCGCCGATGACCAGTACCCGTTCGCAGCGGGCCTCATCGGCGCGCGTGCTCCAGAGTCGAGGCGGCCGCCCAGCGCACCAGGATGTGCCGATCAGCGAGCGCGCGCTCCCAGACGAACCGAATATTGCTCGGCTCCAGCGCCGCAAGGGACTCGTAGACCGTCAGTCTGACGCGAGCAACTGTATGGCTCGCGGCGATCGCCTTCAGTGCGTTGACGCGCGACGACTCCCCGAGAAATCGCGCCAGGCAGCAAGGAACCATCGTCGCCCCATCCGCGCATCCCGGCGGACGTCAGGGCGGCTGGAGCGCTCGGCGCGCGCCAGGGTGCTCGGGATCGTCGGCGCACCCGTGCGCGACGTCACGGGTGACGAGCTGTTCTGGGGCAACGCAGGGAGGCGCACTACACTATCATCGACGTCGCTTGGACGGCGGACCGCTGCCTTCGAGGAAGCTGTCAGAGATCTGCTCGAACCAGAGGTGGACGTCGCCGCCATCCATCTCGTAGTCCCCACCGCACTTCACGATCTCGGCCGGCGCCTCGTCGGCGAAACGCACCGCCAGGATTCGCAGAAGGTGCCCTCCGCCCAGGTTGGCGATCACGTGCAGCCCCTCCCGCTCACCGTGGCCGGGCAATATCGCGACCGAGGCCCGCGACGCCGCGTCGAGACGCAGCGGCCAGACAACAGCCCTGCTGTCGAAATACCAGCGCCTGGCAGCGAGCGTCGCCAGCGCGTCCTGAGCGGCAGTCGCCTCCTCGGGGGTAGCGAGCCGAACCGGTGTCTGCGGCCACGCGCACCTCGTGGCGACGCGCCGACGCCACTCAACAACAGTGCTCTCGATCCATAGACCGAGATCGCGAGACACATCGAGCTTGAGGGACTTCCAGCGTTCCGTCTCGGGGAGCCCCCCACGGTCCCCCGTGCGCCAGGGGTTCCATGTGCTCAGCGCCTCTCTCCAACGGATCATCGCGGCCGGCTGGTGGAGCACGTGATGCGGCGCGAGCAGCTCCGCGATCTGTTCAATCTGCGGGCCGACACCAACGATTTCGCGCCCATGCAACCACACGAGGGTGCAGTCGGCGCCCTCCAGTGCCTGGCCGACGCGCGCTGCCATACTCTCGTTCATCCCCGTCTTGAGGATCCAGAGCGTCGACGTGCCGCGCCGCCCATCCGCGTCGCGGACCACGCGAAGAGTCAGCCCTCGGCGAGAGAGAAGCCAGGGAAGCACCTGCGTCACCGGGAACGACGCCTCGCGGCCCGCGCTATCGGCGTCCAGGATCGATCGTGCTAGCTCGTTGAGGTCTTGCGCGGAGTTGTTGTGGCTGTCCTGGTGCTGGAACAGGCAATCGGACGCGCCCTGGTCGTGTTGATCGCCTGACCGACCATAGCTGTAACCATTCCAGGAGTGGATTGCGTCCTTCTCTTTCCGCGCCAAGATCTCGAACTCTGCGTGCGGCATCAACGGTTCGCCTTCCCGGTCGAAGAGCGGTGGCGCGGCTGGCGCGGGCAGGGGCACCAGCTCGGGATCGGACTGGAGCACGAAGCCGCGTGGCCGCCTTTCCAGCAGCGTCCAGGTGATCTTCGCGCCCTCGAAGTAGAGGGCGTCTTTGTCGTTGGCGGTGACCACGAGCGCGCCGGACTCGCGCTCGGCGACCTCGCGGATCTTGGCGAGCACCGCCGGCCGAGGGACAGGTGCGGCGAGCCCCTCCAGCGAGGTCTCCCGGCACGCGAAGGCCCCGGCCGCGTGGGTCTCACGCTCCTTCAAGAATGTGATCGCGTCCTGCGTCAGCGCCGGATCGAGCACGAGCACCCGGACCCGTTGCTGCGCAGCGAGCCAACCACGCTCGACCCCGAGCACCTTCTCGAACGCGCTGCTGCGGGCCGGGTTGTCGAGGAAGTACCGCTCGCCCTCGGCGGCGCCGTTGCAGAGCTTGGACAGCTTGGTCACGAACGTGGAAAGCTCCGGCTTCTCGATGGATTCGAGGGCCTCGACGTACCCTGGAAACAGCTCCTTGCTCTCGCGGGCCCCGATCCTCTGGCGAATTTCGTCTCCAAGTCGCGACATGTCGTTCTCCTCTTTCAGCACCGAATGTAGCTTGCCGGCAAGCGTTCTGGAGTGGGCAACGGCTTGCCGGCAACTCGACCGCGGGAGGATCGGCACGGCGCCGATCCCCCGAGGCGTTGCCGGCAACGTCACCGCGCCTGCATCGGCCACACAGAGTCTTCGTCGACCGCACCTGCGTTGACGTGCGCCCGAGCGAGCGATGCCTCGTCGCGCATACGTCTACGCCTTGAAAACCCTCCCCCAATGCCAGCCCAGATACCGCCGATGCCCTCGACAATGCCCCGCACCTCATCCCGCGTAGCGGTGCACGAGCCTTGCCGCGATCAACTGCCGCCACTGCGCCCCGAGCTCCTCCGCGAAGCCGCGATCCTCGATCAGCACCCCGGCCTCGATGTTCCGCGTCTGTCCTCGATCCGTGAAATTCGCTGACGTGATCAGCGTTCGCTCGTCGTCGACCACGATGCACTTCGCGTGGAGGCTGGCCCACGGCGGCCCTCGCACTGCCGTTCTCGGATCGTAGTACACGTCCGGCTTCGGCGATCCGAAGGTCCAGACGTCGCGGAAGAACTTGTCGATGACCTTCGTGGCGAGCTCATCGGCGGCCTGCGCGGAGGGGGCGTTGCCGGAGATATCCAGGAAGAGCTGCGTCGTCACGCCGTGCTCCGCCATCCTTCGGTGCAGAGGCTCCAGGATCTCGGGCTTGTCGAACGCGTAGCCGCCGACGATCACCGATCGCCGCGCGCCGGCGAACAGCTCTCGTACGATCATCGACGTATCGCGCGAGACGCTGGCCCAGGACTCGGGCCCGGTCCACACGAGGTTCAGCCTCGGCGGCGGCCGGTGGACGCGTTCGGCGATGATCAGCCGGATTGCCGCACTCGCCGCTCCCTGGTCGCATCCCTGGAGAGCGTCCGCCACAGGCCGGCTCAGCGGACCGAACCCGCCGGCCTGCAAGTCCGCCTCGGTGATCGGGCAGTCGAGCCGGCCGTGCTCGAGCGCCTCCAGCACCTGCACGAGCGCGGGCAAAGGCACCCGACTCAAGCCAAGCGGGACAGGCGCCGTCATGGCCGCACAGTGAAGAAGGCGAGATCCGCAGGGTGCCCCAGCGCCGGCACCACCAGAGCGCGATCCAGATAGCGATTGAACCGCTCGCAGCTGCACTCGGCCACGAACAGGCATCCATGGCACGCTGCCCCTTCGAGAAAGCGCTCGGCGTGATCCTTCTCCGGGGAGTGGGTGGCGCAGACGGGATCGTTGGAGCACAGGCGGCCGAGATCGTAGGCGTGCTGAAGGTGCTCTCGAATGTGGCGCCCCTGCTCGACGAGCCCGCCCAGCGTGCCTTCG
Source organism: Byssovorax sp. (assembly GCA_040006075.1). Classification (GTDB taxonomy): domain Bacteria; phylum Myxococcota_A; class Polyangia; order Polyangiales; family Polyangiaceae; genus JANYGI01. Next base: position 9,211 of record JBDTXR010000258.1, read on the forward strand.
GTGCCGGATGTCCCCGTCGAGAGGAGGATAGCGGCCATCGGGGTAGGATCCCGGCTCGAAGGGCCGCAGTAGATCCGCTCGCGGATCGAGCTCGCGGCATAACCGCACTCCAGGCTGATCGCCGACATCAACAGGTGCGCGAGGCTGTGCAGCATGTAGAACCGCGCGCCGGGAAACGGGGGCGCGTCATCGGTGGCCCACGCGTCGTAGCCCGCCGCCAGCGCGCGAGCGCGCTCCTTCACCGAATCGCGATCTTCCCAGTCGCGCACCGCCTTCTCGTCGAGCTCCAGGAACACGCCTTCGCCGTAGATCTCGGACGCAGGCAGCCAGTTCGTCGTGAGTCCGAGCGCGGCGTTCTTGACGCCGAGATCGTACTCGCCCTGCACGTCGGGCGTCACCGGCTCCAGGCGGGTGAAGCCGATCTGCGCCACGACTTCTCGCAGCTTGGAAACCACCACCAGCTTGCCGACGCCCTCGGGAAGAGCCTCGCGCGGGTTCACGCGGCGCGCGAAAAACTTCGCGCCGAGCGGGGCGAGATCGCCCTTCAGCTCGAGCTCGGAGGTCGTCAGTTGCTGGTACTCGGCCGTGCGGATCGGCGCCTGCGTCGCCGGTTTATCGCTCGCGAGAGCCTGGATGGCGTGGAGCACGTCCGCGTCGGCGAGCCCGTCGAGAGCGACGCGGACCTTGTCGATCTGGCGGAAGATCGGCAGGTTCTCCTTGGTGGCGGACTTCAGCACGTCCCAGACCTCGCGCACCCGATCGCGGATCGCTCCGAAAGGATCCGGAATCGAGAGCGCGCTGACCACCTGCGGGAAGTACGAGTTGCTGGCGGTGCGCACAAGCAGCTTGGCGTCCTCCAGGCAGTCTTCCTTGCCCTGGGGCCCCAGCCACGGGCGCGCGCCGTGGCACTTCAACTTCAGGCCATCGCCGAGCAGATCGGCCATGCGCCCGCTGGCGCCGCAGGCGCAGTGGACCCGGATCTCGTTGAAGTCGCCGGTCGCGCCCTCCTCGAACGTGAGCGAAGGCGAGGCGCATCGCGGGCGCCCCTGAAATTCATGGGGAAACGCGATCCACGGGAACTCGTCGGCGTGGCCGCGTGGGCAAGCGAGCACGAAGCGCACGGGCACGCACTCGGTGCTCGTGACCTTCCCGCCCGTCTGACACGCATGCCAGTAGTGCTGCTTCTTCATCTCGAGCCCGTCTTTCCGCACCAGGGCGCGGCACAACGGGTTCTGGCAAACGAACCACTGCGAGAACTCCAGCACCTGAATGCCAGTCGTCGATGTCGGCTCGCGATCGTTGCCGGCCGGCGGGCGCCGGAACGGGTTCTCCTGGCTCAGCTCGCGGCCGAGCTGGCGGAACCGCTCCACAATGGCGTCGCGGAGCCGGGGCTCGTCGATGTGCGGGATGGTGAGGCCCTTGTCGTAGTTCCAGAAATCGAGCCCGCCGACGAGCACGGCGTCGTTCAGCAAATCGAGCATCGAGCCCGGCCCGAACGTCGTCACGATCTGGCTTTGCCGGACGGCGCCGTCGGGCTGCTGTTGCTGCCCGCGGGGGAAACCCTGACCGCTCATCGCTTGCCTCCGAGGGATCGACGCTCGATCCACAGGTGAACTGAAGATTCGACGTCACGCATCGAGGTGGGCGCAGCGAAGCGCGCGTCGAGGGAGTTGGGATCAGGAGCGTTGTCGTCGGTGATCCCGAACAACAGCGGCCGCCCGGCCGACTTGTCCTTGTCATAGGGCGAGTAGGAGCGCTTGGCCGCCGCCTCGTGCCGCGCCTCGTGGACGAGCTTTTCCCAGGCCTCGATGAGCTTGTGGCCGCGGTTCTTCAGGGCCGCCACGGTCCTGTCGTAGTCCTCCCCCTGGAGGTTGCTGCTGTGCCGCCCGGCGCGCTGCGCGAGCGCGTCGACGCAGGCGTCTGCGAGCGCATGGTGGGATCCGATCTCCATCGCTGCCGAGGCCGGGGTCATCGTCGGATCGCCGTGACGGACCATCGCGATCAGCGTGCCGGCGAGGCCGCGGTCGAGCGCCGGGCCCGAGAACGGCGTCAGGCTCGTGGCCTCGACGTAGCGGTAGAAGCTCTCGTGGTAGGCGATGAATCGCTCGTAGTGCGAGCGGTCGCGCGGCCTCCGCACGTTGAAGCACGTCACGACGAGCCCGGGGTGCTGGCGCCCGACGCGGCTCGACGCCTGGATGTACTCGCTCGTCGTCTTGGGTTGACCGGCGACGACCATCAGGCCGAGTCGGTCGATGTCGACGCCGACCGAGATCATGTTGCTGGCGAGCAGCACATCCACGCGATCGTCGGCGACGAAGGGCGATCCCAGGCGGTCCTTGGCCTCCTTGATCGCGCCGGCCTTCAAGCGCGAGGTCAGCTCCACCGGCATGCCGATCGTCCGGTCACGGGCCCAGGGATGCGGCCCGCGATGATCGTGCGGCAGGCGCTTCTCGATCGTGAAGGCGCGCTTCCGCACGTCGTCCTCGACCAGCCGTCGCATGCCGCCGAGCTCGCGCAGGCTGTTGAAGTAGCCCGCGATGGTCATGTACGCGTCGGCGGGTTGGTCCTTGCCGCCCCTGGGATTGAACCGGTTCTGCGCCGCGCCGAGAAGCGTGACGTAGGTGCGCAGCAGGATGGCTTTGAGCGGGCGACCCGAGGCCGCGATCCCGATGTAGAGGCGTCCTGGAGAGGTGTGGTCGAGCGAGGCGAAGAACGTCTCGGCGTGGTCGACCCCTCGCGGCGGAAAGAGCGACATCCGCGCGCGCCCGAAGAGCGCCTTCGTCTGCTCCTGCGCTCGCCGCAGCGTCGCCGTGGAGGCGATGATCTTCGGCAGAATGATCTTGCCGCCCACCTCGCGCGACGAGAGGCGCTCGACGGCTGTCTCGTAAAGGCCCACCATGGTACCGAGTGGGCCCGAGATCAGATGAAGCTCGTCCTGCACGATCAGCTCCGGCGGGCGCAGGCCCGTGGGGAGTGGCAAAGCGTGCTTCGGCGCCTTGTCGAGCGGCCCGTGGAACTTCTTGCCCTCGCGCGCGTGGACCCGCCCGAAGAGCATGCCCGTCTCGCCGCGCCAGGGCAGCATCGCGAACTTGTCGACGGTGGCGAGCAAGAAACAGGGCAGCTCGCGGTAGATCTGCTCGTCGACGAAGAGCACGGGTAGGCCCTCGGGGTTCTTCCGCGGGCTGAAGGCGCATGGGTGGAGATCCACCACGAACACCAAACGATCGCACAACTGGAACTCAAAGTTC
>JBDTXR010000259.1:0-12427 GCA_040006075.1 Byssovorax sp.
TGAACCCCATCGAAGCCTCGACCCTCGGCCCGCCGAGCTTCGGCCGCGTCGGCGCGTTCCAGCAGGTCCTGATCGACGCCGGCTACTCGTGCTTCGTCCGCAAGCGCCGCGGCGACGACGTGTCCGCCGCGTGCGGCCAGCTCGTCCTCATCGGCGCCAAGCCCAAGGTGAAGGGCTTCCGCTCCGCGACCGAGCCCTGACAACCTTGCTCTTCGGCGTGCCATACTCCGCCCCATGTCGCTCCCCGCCCACGCGGTTCACTACGCCTGGCACGAGTACCTGGCGCTCGAGATGGCGAGCAACGTCAAGCACGAGTACCTCGACGGCCAGATCTACGCGATGGCCGGAGGCAGCCCGGATCACGCCGCGCTCCAGCTCGCGGTACCCAATCTGCTCTTCCCTCAGCTACGCCCCGGCCGCTGCCGCGCCCACGGCTCGGACCTCCGCGTCCGCGTCCTCGCCACTGGCCTCGCGACGTACCCCGACGTGACGATCGTCTGCGGCCCGCGCGAGCTCGATCCCGAGGACAAGAACTCCGTCACCAACCCCACGCTCCTGGTCGAGGTGCTGAGCACAAGCACCGAGGACTACGATCGCGGCGAGAAGTTCGCGCATTACAAGCGCATCCCCACCCTTCGCCAGTATGTGCTCGTCTCCCAGGACAGCCCTTGTGTCGAGGTGTGGACACGCAACGAGGAGGGCACCTGGACCAGCGTGGTTTCGACGGGTGGCGAGGTGGCCAACCTCGACTCGATCGGTGCTCGACTCGATGTGCGCGAGCTGTACGAGGTCGCAGCCCAAGGCGCGGCCTGAGGCTTCACGCGTCTACCCACATGGACTGGAGAAGCGAAGAAGCTGAAATTTCGAGGTCTCGTCCCCTGAGTTGAGATCTGCTTGACGACGGCAGAGACGCCTCCTAGTTCGTTCGCGTGCTGAAGAAAGTCCTGATTGCCAACCGCGGCGAGATCGCTTGCCGCATCCTTCGCACCCTGAAGCGCCTGGGCATCGCGTCGGTCGCGGTGTACTCGGACGCCGACGCCGAGGCGCCGCACGTGAAGCTCGCCGACGAGGCGGTGCGGATCGGGCCGCCTCCCGTCAAGGACAGCTACCTCGACATGGCGGCGGTGCTCGCGGCGGCGAAGCAGACCGGCGCCGACAGCATCCATCCCGGGTATGGCTTGCTGAGCGAAAAGGCTTCCTTTGCCGAGGCAGCGGCGGCCGCGGGGCTCACCTTCATCGGTCCTCCGCCGGCGGTGCTCGACGCCTTCGGCGACAAGATCAAGGCGCGCAACGTCGCGCGCGCCGCGGGCGTCTCGCCGCCTCCTGGCACCGACGGACCGATCGACGCGGGCGATCTCGAGGCGATCACCCGCGAGGCCGAGCGCATCGGCTATCCGCTGCTCGTCAAGGCTGCGGGCGGCGGCGGCGGGATCGGGATGCAGATCGTGGAGGATCCAGCCAAGCTCGCCCGCGCGGTGCAGGCCTGCTCCGACCGCGGCAAGAGCGCCTTCGCCGACGCGCGCGTGTACCTGGAGCGCTACGTGCGCGCCCCGCGGCACATCGAGGTCCAGGTGCTTTGCGACGGGCAGGGCGGCGCCGTAGCGCTGGGCGAGCGCGAGTGCAGCGTGCAGCGGCGGCACCAGAAGATCGTGGAAGAGTCGCCGTCGGCCGCGCCGTTCTTCGCGGGCGAGGCCGGCGAGGCGCGACGAAATGCGCTGCTCGAAGGCGCCCTCCGCGTGGTCACCAGCATCGGCTACGTCGGCGCCGGGACCGTGGAGTTCGTCGCCAGCCCCGAGGGCGAGCTCTTCTTTCTCGAGGTCAACGCGCGCCTCCAGGTCGAGCACTGCGTGACCGAGATGTGCACCGGCATCGACCTCGTCGAGCAGCAGATCCGCGTGGCGTCGGGCGAGAAGCTCGCGCCCGAGGTGCTGGCGCCGAAGCGTCGCGGGCACTCGATCGAAGCGCGCGTATACGCCGAGGATCCGGCGAAGAAGTTCATGCCGCAGCCCGGTCACCTCGCGAAGATCGTCTGGCCCGCCGCGGGCGACGATCTCCGCGTCGAGACCGGCGTGAGCCAGGGCCTCGACGTGACGCCGTACTACGATCCGCTCCTCGCCAAGATCGTGTCGTGGGGCGCGACGCGCGAGGCCGCGACGGCGCGCTTGCTCCAGGCGCTCGCGGCGACGACGATCGATCTGGTGGGCGCCGCGGGGCCCGCCGCGACCAACCTCGCGTTCCTGCGCAAGGTGCTGGTGGCGACGCCGTTCGTCTCGGCCGTGTACGACACCACGTTCGCCGAAGCGCTGGCCAAAGAGGCGGCGAAGGCGTAGCTCCCCGTACTGTGAAACCAAGCTCTGCTCCCGCTGTCGCCACGGCTCCGCGCGCGATCGTCCTCGGCGTCGTCGTCCTCGCCTCAGCGTGCCACTCGAGCGCCGCGCCGCTCGACGCCGGGAGCGGAGTCGCAACGCCGCCGCAACCTTCGGCCACGCCGATCGTGGTCGCGCCGCCGCAGCCGAGCTCACCGCCGCAGCCGCCCAACACCGCGCCGCCGTCGGCCTCGCCCGCGGTCGCCAGCTCGCCGATCGACTTCTCGGCGATGAACGCCGCGCTCGCCGGAAAGAAGCCCGCGCCGAGCTGCGCGCCCATCGGCAAGGGCGTGCGCTACGACGTGGGATCGGCGCGCACGCCGAGCCTCGACGAGGTGCCGTGGACCTCGCTCGCGCCCGGCGACGTGGTCTGTGTGCCGTACCGGCCCGAGCCCTACCGCGCGAAGATCTTCTTCGTCACCCGCGGCGCGAAGGACGCGCCGATCCGCCTCGTCGGCCTGCGCGGCCCGCACGGCGAGCGCCCGATCATCGACGGCGACGGCGCGACGACGAGCCATTTCATCAACCCTCCGGCCGGCGATCGCTGGCTCGAACCCTTCGGCGTGATCTCCATGGTCACCCATTTCGCCCCGCCCAAGGGTGCTCCGTGGGGCTGGCACCCGGGGTGGATCACCATCACCGGGCTCCGGATCCAGCACGCGCGACCGGCCTACACCTTCACCGACAGCGCGGGGAAATCGCAGCACTACCCGGGGTTTTCCTCGGCGATTTACATCAACCCCGGCGACGACGTGGTGATCGAGGACTGCGAGGTCACCGACTCGCAGGTGGGCATCTTCGCCAAGAGCTTCGAGAAGACGCCCAACCAGATCGACCGCGTGACCGAGCGCCTCACGCTCCGCGGCAACTACATTCACGGCAACGGCGACGGCAAGGCGCTCGGCATTCACAACGTGTACATCGAGGCCCGCGGCTGCGACGTGATCGGCAACTCGATGGTTCACCAGGCCGGCTCGGTCGGCGCCAATTACAAGAGCCGCTGCGCCCACGAGCGGATCTTCGGGAACCGGATCGAGGGCGGATCGCAAGGCCTGCTCGTGCTCATCGATCCGCAGAGCGGGTGGGACTCGCTCGGCGTCGCCCCCGATTTCGAGCCCACCGTCGTCGCGGGGAACCTGCTCTTGAATCCCTTCGAGAACGGCGCGCTGGGGAGCCCCCTCGTGGCCTTCGGCGGGGACTCGTACCGCGACGAGGATCACTACCGAAAGAGCCTGATCTTCTACGCCAACACCGTCCTCGGGCGCTCGCACGGGGGCTCTCGCATCCCGGTGATCAGCACGGCGCACCTCACCAGAAAGGCACCGTCAATCACCGCCTGGTTCTCGAGCAACCTCATCGACAACCCGGGCGACGGCGTCGCGGGGACGCCCTTGAAGCTCGCGCTCGCGACCGGCGCCGGGAACGTGGTCGTCGACCATGGCTTCAACGCGGCCGGGATACCGGCCTTCGACGAGTACGATCGCGGCGCCCACGGGACCGTCGCCGGGTGGACGCCGGCGGCCGGATCGGCGGGGATCCCCGCGGGACCGGCCGAGCCCAGGCCGATCAAGGGCTCTCCGCTCATCGACGCTGGAGCCCCGTTCACGTCGCTCCCGGCCGAGAGCCGGGCGAGCACGGTGACCGATTTCGCCCTCTACGAGCCCTCGGGATCGATCGAGGATCCCTGGTATCGCGCCCGCGCCGTCAACGGCGCTGTCGACATCGGAGCCTACGAGGCCGCGCCGTGACGGCCTGATCACCGGTTCGCTCTCGCGAGCTCGATCTCGCGTCGAGAATTCACCTATGCTCGCCACGCCGGCCCACCTGGAGCGCCGGAGCCCCCGGAGCCGCGCGCCCATGTCCGAGTTCAATCCTTACGCTCCTCCCGCCGCCGGTACCGAGGATCCGGAGGCGCGTCCGCGCCGCAAATCACGCAAGAAGAAGAAGGACTCGGACGGCTCGGGCTGCTGGCAAGCAGACCGGCTGGTGGTGCTCGAGAAGCACGACGGCGCGCTCCCGGATCGCTGCGTCGTCTGCAACCGCAAGACGAGCTTCAAGCTCACGAAGCAGTTCCTCTGGCATCCCCCGATGCTCTACCTGCTGGTCCTCGCCGGGTGGCTGATCTATTTCATCGCCGCGGCGATCGTGCGCAAGAACGCTACCGTGGCCTACGGTCTCTGCAAGGAGCACCAGGCGGAGCGCAAGAAGGACCTGACGACGCTCTGGGTCGGCGTCGGCGGCAGCTCCCTGGCGATGATCTTCGGCGCCGTGCTGATCTCGGGGTGGGTCGCCGCCCTCGGGGCCGTGAGCGTCGGCGTGTTCGCGATCGTCTATGGGAGAAGGGCCCGCGTCATCTCGGCCACGAAGATCAGCGATACGCTGGTGTGGATGAAGGCCGGTGTCCCGTTCGTCGATTCGCTGCCCGAGTCACCCGACGACGACTGACACGCTCCTCCCGGCGACAGGCCTGTCGTTCTTCGCGCGCTCAGCTGGAAAAGATTTTTCGCTTGATCGCCGTGCTGCGCACGTGCGCGATCACCTCGGTCAGCTCGGAGGCGCCGGGCGTCCGGGTTCGCTCGAGCAGGGGTGAGCACCACTGCACGCACTCGGCGGTGGTCGAGAACACCCGCTGGGGAAACTCGGTGCGCGAGAGGAGCGAGAGCGAGGTGAGGACCCCGCGGATGATCGCGCCCCGGAAGCCCGATCCTTCGAAAATCGAAGCCACGGCGAGGTAATACTGGCCCACCACGGCGACCCCGCTGTCGAGCACCGCGCGGATGTCGGCGTCCGGGATGGGGGCGTCGCGATCGAAGAGGACGATCTCCAGCAGCCGCTGCGGGCCGCTGGCGCGACCGTGCGCCGCGGTCGCCGCGACCTGCGCCCGCACCCCGGAGACCGTCATCGCGGTGTGCCCCAGGACCGAGACGAGCACGTTTTGCCAGGTAGCAATGAGCTGCGCGGCGTCTTCGTACACTACCTTCGGGGTCTCGGTCATCGGCATCGGCTGGAGAGTATACGCGAAGCCGCCCGGGTCCACGCGTCCGCCCGCGCCATGGTAGGCTCGCCGTCATGCACGCCGCCCCCTCGTACGAATTCGCGCCCACGGTCCCCCAGATCCTGATCGCGTCGGTGGTGGTCGTGAGTCTCCTCGGGTGGCTGATCAAGCCGCTGCAGCGGGCCCTGATGTTGATCCCCTATCGGGTGCGCGAGAGCTTCCAGGTCTATCGGCTGCTCACGGCGGGGTGGGTGCACAAGGACGTGATGCACCTGATCTTCAACATGATCTCGCTCTACCTCTTCGCCGAGCCGGCGCTGAAGGTGCTCGGGGTCGTGACCTTCCTCGCGCTCTACGTCAGCGCCGTGGTGATGGCGTTCGTGCCGACGACGCTGCGGTTCATGACCACGCCCAACTACGCCTCGCTCGGGGCCTCCGGCGCGGTCACCGCGGTGATGTTCAGCGCGATCCTGCTCAATCCGACGATGACGATCGCGCTGATGTTCCTTCCCATCCCGATCCCGGGCCTGATCTTCGCGCTCCTCTACCTGGTCTACAGCGTCTGGCAATCGTACCGCCAGGGCGACGGCATCAACCACGACGCGCACCTCTACGGCGGCCTCTACGGCGTGATCTTCACCTATGCCTTCGAGCCCAAGCTGGTGGAGAAGGCCTTGAAGAGCCTGTTCTGATTCATGGTGCGGCCAGGCCCGCTCGCAGCCGGTAGAGCGCGAGCCGCATCGGGCGGCCGACGGCCGCCCCGTAAAAGCCGGTCTGCGTCGGATCGCCGTGGGTCGGGACGGTTCGCTCGAGCACCAGGTCGGAGGTGTGGTGATCGAGGATCTCCTGGCAAGCGTCCCGCAAGGGCACGACGTCCGGGGCCGTGTGCGGGGAGAACGGGTGCTCCGGCGTGTAGCAGCGGGTGCCCAGATAGAGATACGCGGCCGGGTGCGAGGGGTTCTTCTCCCAGTCGGCGAGGTCGCGCACGCTGCGGCCGCTCCCGGCGGGGGCGAAGAGGTAATCGGGGAAATAGAGGTGCACCGGCGAGCCGCTCTGGCTGCCCTGGATATCGCCGTAGCCGAGGCGCACGAGCTGGATGTCGCCGGCAGGAAGAGCGCGCAGGGCCTCGCGGACGAACGACTCTTCCTCGTCCTCGGTGGTGCGGCCAAAGGCCGCTTTCAGACACGGGATCACGCTGAGGGCGAGGACCAGGCCCACACCGAGAACGGCGAAGGCGCGGTGGCGGGGCTGCGCGAGGCGACGCCGCGCGAACGTGGCGACGCTGGCCACGCCGAGGGCGACCGCGAGCGCGTAGAACAGCGCGCCGGGGACCTGGACGCGAAGGATGTTGGCGGGATCGATATCGACCCACGTGAGGACAATTCCCAGGGTCGCGACCGCGAGGAGCGCGGCGGCGGCGCGGCGGGAGCCGGGGAGAACGACGGCCGCCACGGCGAAGGGGACGAGGGCAAACGGGTAGAGCGAGCTGTCGAGGACGCCGACGCGATTGGCGAGCAGCGAGCGGCCCATGGGCAGACTGTCACGCACCGAGAGGAGGGCGGCGCTCTCGCCAACGTGGACGAGATGAGGGATCGCCAGCACCGCGGCGGCGAGGACGAGCGGCAGCGCGGCCCACACCGAGACGCGTGAGCGGCGACCGCAGCCGAGGGTGAGCGCGAGGACGGCCGCGGGGACGAGCAGCGGGAACTCCGGTCGTCCCACGGCGGCGAGCGCGAGGAGCGCCGCGCTCCCGATCAGCGAGAGCGCGCTGCCGCGATCGATCGCGTCGAGCCAGAGCAGGAGCCCCGCGACCAGCCAGAGCAAGAGAGGTACGGTGTTGGCTTCGGAGCCGTCGTGGGCAATGAACGCCGGGACGAGGCCCCACAGGAGCGCCGCCGCCACCGCCGCGCCGGGGCGCCGCGCATACGCCTGCACCAGCGCCGCGACGAGCGGGACCAGGAGGACGCCAATCACGGCGTGAGCGCGGAGGATGGTGAGGTGATCGGGCGCAAAGGCGCGCAAGAGCACGTGATGAAACACCGCGACCGCCGCGCCGTAGCGGGGCAGCGGCTGGAGCGCGAGCTCGTGCGCGGTGAGCTGATAGCCAATGTAGAGCACGACGAGGCGGAGCGGCGCGAGCACCCAGCGCGCCACCATCGAAACGAGGACGGCGGCGAGCACCCCCCGGCGCGCCCAGCGCGGGAGCGCAGCGAGGTGGCCAATCGCGCGATGGAGCGCCAGGAGCAGCCACAGCGGCGACTGCGCCAGCAGCAGCCACGCCACCGGGAGCTGCAATTGCCGGAGGCGACGCAGCCAGATCGGCGTCGGGTGCTGCTCGGGCTCGATCCACCGATAGGCACTCTCGTTGGCACGAAGGCGCGCGCCCAGGGCCGCCACGAGCTCGGGCGGCGCGACGCCGTTCGCCGCGCTCAGCGCGAACTCCCGGGTGGTGAGCAGCGGTGTGGGCACCGCGCCCTCGTGGTGGAGCTCGAGCGTGGACCGAGCTCCTGATCCGGGATCTTCGTAGCGAAATACCGCGTGATTCTGGAGGATGTTGCCGCCGAGGAGCACCCACGCGCCCGCGGCGCCCGAGGGGTTCATCCACGCTCCGAGCTGATCACCTTGCCTGGGCTCGATCAGAAACTCGTCGTCGGACCGCTGCGGCGGCGGGCTTCGCCGGTAGGCCGCGACGCCGAAGGCCAGCACGAAGGCCAGCGTGAGCCAGGCGATGAGCAGCGCGAGGCGGCCCCGGCGAGGCGTCACGATCGGCGTCGGGACCGCAGGAACAGGGCGATCCCGGAGGCGACCACCACCAGCGCCGCCGCGCCGCCGGCGTACTTCGCGCCCTGCCCTTCGTGCTCTTCCGGCGTTGTGACCTTGCCGTCCGCGGGCGGCGGCGAGCTCGACGACGCCGGCCGGACGTCGGGCGCCCCCTCGGGCCGCAGCGCCACGAGGTGCTCGTTGAAGGCCAGCGCCAGGGCCTTGTCGACCACGTCGCGCTGAACGCACCCCAGCGGATCGGGGCCTTCGGTGCAGCGCCGCACCAGATCGAGGGTCTGCTGCACCCGCTCTTGCTTCCCGGCGTTGGCGTCGGGGCGACCCTGGGTGAGGCGCATGTAGTGCTCGAGATCGCGCACCGAGGCCGCCGGATCCTTGCGAACGGCGATGATCGCCCGACAGTAATAGATGTCCGGATCCGGGCGCCCGGCGCGCGCCGCCCGATCGATGAGATCCTCGGCCTCTTTCTGGTGCCGGAGGCGGAACTGATTCATCGCCAGGTACATGGGAATGCGCGGCTCGCGATCGATGAGAGTGCCAGTCTTCGAGAGCCAGATCGTGGATTTCTCGTACTGCCCGAGGTAGTGATACTCGACGCCGACCAGCATCGCGAGCGTGTGGAGCTCGGGGTGCGCCGTGGCGAGGGCCAGAGTCTGATCGAGCGAGTTACGGGCCTTCTCCTCGCCGCTCACCAGGCCGAGGTACTCGCCGAGGAGGTTGGGATCCTCCTCGCCGGCGAGGATCAGCTTCTCCAGCAGCGCGCGCGCCGCGTCGGGGTTGCCGCGGATCTTGATCACGTTGGCGCGACGCACGCTGAAGGCGACGTCGGTCGGGAACTGCGCCAGCGCCGCGTCGAGCGCCGCGTCGATCCGCGCTGGATCGTTGCTGCGGAACGCGAGCTGCACCAGCGCGTCGTGGACCGAGCGCGCCCCCGGCGCCGCGCGGCGCACGGCCTCGAGGATCTCCGCGGCCGAGCCCGCGTCGCCCGCGTCGGCCATGGCCAGCGCCACGGGGATGTAACGGCAGGTGTACTTCTTCAGCGCGTCCGGCGTGGCGCGGACCGCGGCGACGAGCGGCGCGGCCTCGGCGGCGCGGTGCAAATGCACCAGGGCCGCAGCCTGGTAGAGACGCGCGGTGTTCGCGTCGCCGCCCACCGTCGGCTTCTTCGCCGCTTCGAGCGCCTTTGCATAGGCCGCGTCGGCGCCGACCTGGTCCTTCAAGCCCTCGAGGAGCGCGCCGGCGCGAAGCAGGAAATAGGGCTCGTACGCGCCCTCGCGCTCCACCCGCTCCACGTCGGCGCGGACCGCCTGCTCCTCTCCGGCCTGGAGCGACTGCTCCGCGTGCCAGAGCACCTGCTGCGGCGCGTTCTGCGTGGGATCACACCCGTCGAGCGGCGGCACCGTCGGGGTCGCGCGCGCCGCGACCGGGGAGAGCGAGAGCAGCGCGAACACGGCCGCAACGCGGGCGCTACGCCGAAAGCCGGGCCGCGCGCGGAGCGAACGCATCGCAGAGATCATGGCGCATCAAACCGACCGCGGGGACCCGTGTCAAGCCGGCCCGACAGGGTGCGCGGCATGTTGCGACGCAACACCTCGATCCTCCACCGATCGCAAATATGCTTGCTTCGTGGAGAGATCCGGGCATATTGCACTGCACAATACCGTGCGCCCCCCGATCCTCTCCTCCGCCGCCCAGCTCCTCCGTCCGCCGAAGGCTTACCACTTCCACGAGCTGCAGCGACGGGTCCTCGCGCCCCTCGCCGCGGGCGCCAAGGCCTCTTCACGGGCCTTGCTGCACCCGATGAACCCGCTCTCGATGGTGCCTCCCCTGCGGGCGCTCGGGGCGAGCCAGGCCCTCTTCCACCGGCTCGCCAAGCGCTACGAGAAGCAGCCCTGGAGCATCGACTCGGTGGTCGCCCACGGCGAGAAGGTCGCCGTCGTCGAAGAGCTGATCGTGGCCGAGCCGTTCTGTCGGCTGATCCGCTTCGCCCGCCGCGCCGACAGCGGAGAAGTCGCCGGGCGCCTTTCCAGCGATCCCCCGGTGCTGGTCTGCGCGCCGCTCTCGGGCCACCACTCGACGCTGCTCCGCGACACCATTCAAACGCTCCTCCAGGATCACGACGTGTACGTCACCGACTGGGTCGACGCGCGCGACGTCCCGACGAGCGAGGGTGTCTTTCACCTCGACGACTACGTCCACGCGATCATGCGCTTCATCCGCCGCCTCGGCGCGGGATCGCTTCATGTCGTCTCGGTCTGTCAGCCGACGGTGCCTGTGCTCGCCGCGGTGTCGCTGCTGGCGCAGGGGGGCGAGGCCACCCCGCGCTCTCTCACCCTCATGGGCGGCCCGATCGACGCGCGCCGCAGCCCCACCGAGGTGAACACCTTCGCCGCCGAGCACCCGCTCGACTGGATCGAGAGCAACATGATCCAGACGGTCCCGGGCCCCTACGCGGGGCGAGGGCGGCGCGTCTACCCGGGCTATCTCCAGCTCACCGCCTTCGTGATGATGAACCCGAAGAGCCATTTCAAGGCCTACCTCACCTACTGGGTCGACGCGATCAAGGGCGAGTCCGGCGCCGCCGCGCGCGCGACCCACGAGCGCTTCTACGACGAGTACAACGCGGTTCTCGACATGGACGCGGCCTATTACCTGGAGACGGTCCGCGTGGTGTTCCACGAGTTCGCGCTCGCGGCGGGAACGTGGAAGGTGCGCGGCGTGCTCGTGCAGCCGGAGGCGATCACCGGGACGGCTATTTTCACCGTCGAGGGCGAGAGAGACGATATCTCCGGAATCGGCCAGACCGAGGCCGCCCACGGGCTCTGCTCGGGTGTCCCGGAGGAGAAGAAGAAGCACCATGTGGCGCTCGGCGCCGGGCACTACGGGATTTTCTCCGGGCGGCGATGGCGGGAGAGCGTTTATCCGGAGGTGCGGAGTTTCATCCGCGAGAACGCGCGAGTCGAGCGGGTGGCCGGGCTGCTGACGTAGAGCCGCGGCTGTCGAAAAAGAATGAGGGTCAATGCGACGTGGCGTCCGAGAGGACGTCAGCGAGCTTGGCGAGGAGATCTTGGTCGCGGTGAAAGCCACGTCGGGTGATCTCGGCCAGGCTCTCGCGCACGGAGTCGAGATCGAGACTCTCGTTCATCAGCACGAGGTTGACCGCGTCAATCCGATCTTGAAGACGGCGCTTGGTCATCGACAGAACCTTCATGGCCAGGAGCTCTTCGGCGCGCGCGACCGGGATCTGGCCGATCTCGCCGAAATTGATCAGGGTCGCGCGCGCGACCACCTCCGCCTCGATGCCCGAGCTCGCGGCGAGCAGGTCGACGACAACACCTTTGGGGGACGCGAGTCGGACCGTCGATAGCCGGTGACGCTCGAGGTGCTCGACGGTGGCAACGGGGAAATAGCCGACGTTTCCGAGTGTATGAACGAGCTGCTCGACGTCGGCGTCGTCCGTCGCGGCGATGGCGAGATCAACGTCGCGCGTGAAGCGGACCTCGGCGCGCAAGGACACCGCGAGACCGCCGACCAGGGCAAATGGGCGTCCGAGCTGCGCGAGATGGGCCGCGATGTCCCCCAGGACGGCCTCGGGACCGGCGTCAGCCATCGCGAGCCAACCACGCGCGCAAACGCCGCTCGATTTCTTCCTCGGAGGCCTCGGGAAATCTGCGGCGCAGGGCGATGCGCTGGAGGCGGATCCCGGTGGCCATCATTTCGAGGGTCTGGCGCGCGCGCTCCTCGAGCGGCGTGCTCCGCGCGCGATCGAGATCGTCCTGGCGGAGGCGGTCCATGCGGGAACGCTAGCACGACGGGTGCGCTCGGCGTTGACGCACGAGCCGGCGGGCGCAGCGTCGCTGCGGGGGACGCTACTCCGGATCGTGGGGCGGGCGAGCGATCGGATGCGGTGCGCAGCGATGGAGCGTGAAGCGCGAGCCGGTGGCGTGGAAGGGAGCGCGCGGCTCGCGGCGCGAGTAGCTGTCGACCGCGAGGGTGTCGTCGACGCGCATGAACACGAAGAGGAGCTCGTGGATGTGGCCCGCGGCGGTGAATCCAAACGTGCCTTGCGCGGCGTTGTAGAGCAGGGGAGTCGGGATCTTCACGCGGCGCGCGTAGTCGGGCTCGTCGGTGTCGACGTGGCGAGTGACGGTGAGGCCGCTCGCGCCGGAGCGATCGAGCTGCCAGCGCTCGTCCGAGGTGTCGGTCGCCCAGCAGCCGGCGAGCGCGGCGAGGAGCGGCGAAGGGAGCGTGGGTGTTGCGCGATCGAGGCTCTCGGCGGAGGGCGCGC
>JBDTXR010000260.1:0-12366 GCA_040006075.1 Byssovorax sp.
GGCGAGCGATGCCGCCGAGGGTCACCGCGCGTGAGCGACGGTCCCCGAGCGCCTCAAAAACAGCCAGGCTTTCGCGGTGAAGCTTGAGGGCCTCGTCGACGTCACCCTTGTTCGCGAGGAGGGACGCGATGTCGCCGAGAATCACCGCGCGCGAGCGACGGTCCCCAAGCGCCTCAACAACGGCCAGCGCTTCGCGGTGAAGCTTGAGGGCCTCGTCGACCTCGCCCTTATCGGCGAGCACGCGCGCGATGTTGCAAAGGGTCACCGCGCGCTCGCGCCGGTCCCCGAGCGCGTCATGAACGGCGAGCGCTTCGCGGTGAAGCTTGAGGGCCTCGTCGACCTCGCCCTTATTGGCGAGGACGTTGGCGATGTCGCCGAGGGTCACCGCGCGCAGGTCCCGGTCGCCGAGCGCCCCATAGACGGCCCGCGCCTGCTTGAACAACGTGAGCGCTTGGTCCAACTCGCCCCTGTCCACGAGAATGCGGGCACGATAAATAGACCCGGCGGCCTCCCATCCCCGATCCTTGCCGCGCGCCTCCCGCTCCAGCCTCCCGGCCGTCTCCAGCGCCGTCTCGATGCGCCCGAGGAAGTACAGCGACTGCCCGAGATCCCGCAGCGCGCGATAATGGTCCGCCGCCTCCAGGGCCCCATCCGGCACCCGCCCCAGATAATACACCGCATCACCGAAGCGCTCCGCTTCATATGCCAGCGAGCCCAGCAGACCGAACACCAACCCGGCGGGATCCTTCGCGCTCCCACGCTCCATCGATCCACCCGGGTTCAGCGCGTCGAAGCGCACTTCGTGCCCCTTCATCTCCGCGTGCGCCATCCGCGCCGGGTCCACCACCGTGAACACCGGCTGGGCGCACCCTTGCTTCTCGATGCACATGGCGGCCCCCCACACCACGATGTCCGCCCCATAGCTCCTTCCGAGCGCGCGCGCGGGATCGTGATCGCTGACCATCTGCGGCACCTGCATCACCTCCAGCCCTTGCCATGAGCCGGCCGCTTCACGCAGGTGTACCGCCAGATCGTGCGCAAAGGCCTGTCCCACCGCCGCCATCTGCTCGGTGTGGGCCTTGGGCTCGAAGTCGCACACCACGATCCGCAGCCCCGCGCGCGTGGCCTGCTCCTCGGCGCTCTTCGGCTGATAGACCACCTCTTGGCCCAGCGACATCGGCGCGGCGTTCAGCATCGTCGCCTTGGCCCGGCTGTCCTCGAGGGCGCTCACCTTGACGCGCCCGACCACTCGCTTCCCGTCGAGCGATCGCACTTCATACACGTCGCCCAACCCGACGCCGTCGTTGCGACCGAGGGTGATCTCGATCTGCGTGGTCGTCATCACCGCCGAGATGCTGCCGAAGCCCCGCCCGAGCCGTAGCCGCTGATCGGCCGGGAGCACCTGGGCGGAGGCCCCGTTGAACGATAGACCTGGCTCCTCGTAGACGATCCCCACCGGCGCGGCGGTCGCATAGGTGTCGTCGAGCACCACCACCACACCCACCTTCAAATCAACGTCGCGATCTGGATCGTGCTGGGTGAGGAGGACGCGCCGCTCTCGCTCCCAGCCATGCTTCGGAGGGAGTCCGACGATCCATAGATTGCCTTGAATGCGCGCCAGCGTGGGATGCATGGCCTTGACCGCGGCCACCTCCTCAGGCGGAGCGCGCCTGGCCGCGGCGGCCGGCGCCTTGGCTCCCTCACCCGCGCCCCCGCACCCGCAGAGCAGGAGCAGCAGCACCGCCGCCAATCGCAGTACTGCCCCGATCGACGTTGACCTCATCGCGCGCCTCCGGATCCCTTGCGGCTCGTGATCGCCTTCACGTAGCCCCCGCTCATCCAGTGCTGTTTCTCGAAGCGCAGAGCCGCGATCCCTCGATCGATCTGGCAGCGCGACCGCGTCGCCTCCGCGCCGAAGGGCCGCACCGTGCAGGTCCCCAGCTTTGCGAAGCTGTCGACCGTTCGATTGACATCGTCGGTCCGGGCCTCTCCCAGCACGTCATACTGATCGCCCGGCTGCGCCCCGTCGTCGTTGCCCAGGTTCAGCTCCAGCACCACGTCGCCGTCGGGTTCGTGAAAGGCCGCCTCGGGCTGCGGCACGTACTTGCCCCAGTGGCGCCCGATGCGCGGCTCCAGATCCTGCTGCACCAACCGGATCGGCAGCCCGCCTCGATCGAGCGCGGACTCGACGTCGTCATCGACCAGCGTGTACCAGGCGACTTCCAGGGAATCGCCGTTGCGATCCACCCCGCGCAAGATACCGATCTTGACGTGATCGTTCGTGCCCGGCAGCGGATCGGCGGAGAGCCCATACAGCAGCCGATGGCGATCGATACCGGCCGGCGCATGGCGCACGTAGAGCTTTTTGCCGACGCGGATCACCCGCGGAGCGTCCTCCGGCGGAGCCGGCGGAGCTGCCACGGATGGATTCACGGGCACCGCCCCGCACGCGCAGGCCAGGGCCAAGAGCCCCATGCAAATGGGCTTCAAGGACACGGGAGCCTCCAGGCGACGCTGCTGCCAATCGGTACTTGCTTGGCATCGTCGCTGCGCGAGCAGGTGGCGGTGCCGGTGAGGAGGCTGCATGTGGGCTGGACGCCCGCGAGATCCGCCGGCCTCGGCGAGGGATCGAGGCAAACATACCGAGCCTTGCCCAGATCCTGCGCGGCGACACCCAGCGACCAGAGCCCGCCCTGCAGCGTGGCGGTGCCGCGCAGGATCGTGGGCGCCGCCGCGGCGGCCGCAACGGCCGAGGCCGAGACCGCCGGCGCGCCGCCGGGTGACCGCGGACCGGGGCGCCGCGCGTCGAGCGACGACGCGGAGCCGGACGAGGCGGGAGGATCGGCCGCCTGCGCGGCGCGAGGGCTCACCGACGCGGCATCCTGCGGCAGGGGCGCGCCGGCGTCCGGCGCAGCCCTGGCCGGACCGTCACCGTGCATCACGAACGCGACCATGATCGCGATCACGATCGCCACCGCCAGCACCAGCGCCCCGATCCTGACACCGTGGACGGCTCCCCTGCCCTTGCGGTCACGGCTCTCGCTCGCAACCTCCGCCGGCGGCTTCAATTTCAGCTCGCGGAGCGCGTCGCGGAAGATCGTCTCCTCGACGCGCAGCCCCGAGAGCACCGCCGCGTTCTCGATCCACCTCGCGACAGGAACGCTCCCATCGCGGAGCCGGCCGCGCGCGTTGAGGGCGTTGATGTCCCCGAGGATCTGCGCGGCAGGATCCGGGGCATTTGGCAGACCCGAGACGATCTCTTCCGCGATCCCTACGAGCAGCACGTAGCGAGAGCGAGCCAACCCGGACGACACGATCGCCTCGTGCAAACGCATCACCTGCTCATGCTTCAAGAGCGACATCTCCGGCCTCTCGTGGCGTCGGCCCCGCTCGCCGCGACGAGGGAAGACTAGCCCTCGCCGGTCAACGCGCGGGAGAGGGATCGGCGCAAATGTAAGGGGATGAAATGACCCGAGCGCCGTGATGCGAGGGGATCAGGAGGCCGTGCGCGCGAACGTTGGGGGCGCCGACGCGTGAGCGCATCGCGCCCGACGCCGCGGTCGATACGGTCCCGGTGAGCAGAAAGTCTGGCCGGAATTCGATTTTCGGAGGCTGGCGATGGGAGCCCGCGCTCCATGCGCGTTTCGCCAGCCTCCCAGCGAAGGAGTTCGACATGGCCAATGTCGACATCCTCGCGAAGGCCGCGCCCTACTTCGCCGAAGGATCCGAGACCCGCCCCATGAAGAGGATCGCGCCCGATTTCACCTGGCGGAGGACGAACAGGAACGGGTGATCGGCCTTGAACTCGGCCGGCGGCTTCGAAGGCGCCGCGCTGCCGGCGCGCGCCATCACCACGGCGGTCGCGGCGGCGGCTTCGGTCCCCTTCTCGTCGAGCTTCACGAAGGCCTTGTGAAAGACCTTGCTGATGAAGAGCCGATCGGCCGGGTTGGGCGGGTTGGCGATCCCGGTGAAATCAGCCTTGGCGCGATCGAACGCCAGGGGCATCCCCAGCGACACCAGGGTGTCGCCCAGGGACATCGGCGCCGCCGGGTTGATCTCGAACTTCGGCAGCGCGACGGTGACTCGCTCGAACGCGAGCGCCCCAACCCACTTGGTCCACAGGTCGGAGCCGAGCTGCTTCTCCACCGCGTCTAGGCCGGCGGGCGCGTCGGGCAGCACCAGATCCATCGCCACCTCGCCGCCCTGATACGGCATCTCGAGGATCTTCACCCCATCTTGCGCCAGGAAGCGAAAATGCTCCGTCTGGCTCATGGTCGGCACGTCTTTCGTGTCAGATGCCGTGGCGTGAAATGCCGCGGGCTTCGTCCGGTCCTTGTCGAACGGGCTCATCCAGTCGCCGAGGAAGTAGATGGCGTTGGTGAGCACCAACCGCGTCTCGCCGTCGATGCCCTTCGGCGGGATCAGATCCTTTATCCGATCCTGCGTTTGCGTGGCGACCCACTGGTTGATGTGGATCCGCGACGGATCGGCCGCGTGCTTGAAATCGAGGCCTTCGAGCGGCGCGCCGAACGCGGCCCTGGTGCGGTCGAGGTAGCCTTGCTCGAACGCGTAAGTCTTCTCGCCGAAGAGGCGGTTGGCGACGCGCAACGTGACCTTGCTGTCGGCGTTGCCGAAGCTCGCCACGAGCTTGCCCGAGATGTCCATGGCCTTGTCGGCCTCGCCCTCGGTGTGGAGGACCTTCTTCATCTGCGCGGCGGTCTCGCCCTTGGCGCCGGCCCAGGTCATCGTCAGCGCGGTGGAGATGCTGATCGGCGAGAGCGCGACGTTGCCGGCCTGCGCGCGGGCCTTGCCGTAGAGATCGAACGCCAGCGCGTTGTTGCCCTTCGCGAGCCCGGCGAGGTCGCCCGCGGCGGGGGGCGCGACCGGCGCGAGCGGCGTCGTCGGCGCGGGCGGCGTCGGCGTGGCCGGGTCGGCGACGACGGCTCCGCTCGTTGACGCCGGGGGCGTGGTGGGCCCACCGGACGACGACGTGGCCGCCGGAGTCGGCGGATCACACGCCGCACAAAGGAACGCGAGCGAGAGCAACGGAGCGTACGAGCGCATCTGGATCCTCTTGGGTTCGGGGCTCAGCCGGCGACGACTTCGATCGCGGCCGCGGGTGCGGCCGGCATCGTAGTGCTGGAGACCGGCGACGGGGACAGCGAAGTCGCGCCCGGGGTCGTCCCGACGGCGGCCCGCTTCTTCGCGGCGATCAACGCGGTGAGCTCGTCGCGGGTTACACCGAGCCGCGCGGCCGTCTTGTGCGCGAGCGAGGTGCGGGCCACGCCGGCGACGAAGCCATAGGTCGCGCGCTCGTGCTCGTCGAGCTCGACCTGGAGGAACTCGGTGCGCGCGAACGACGGCTCGTCGGCGAGGCGAGCCGCAAAATGAAGCAGATGCGTCGTCACGAACACCTGCGCTCCGAGCTCGGGCAAGAGCGAGATCACCAGGCGCGCGATCTCCTCGCCCTCCGACGGGTTGGTCCCCGAGCAGAGCTCGTCGAGCAGCACCAGCGAGCCCGGTCCCAGCTCCTCGAACATCCGCCGGATCCGCAGGAGCTCCATCCCGAGCTGCCCCTCGGGCTGATCGGCGCGCGACTCGTCGACGATGGACACGAACAGCCCCGACACCCGCGGGAGCCGCGCCGCGCGGGCCGGCACGAACATCCCGGCCTCGCCGAGGAGCTGGGCGAAGGCGATGGACTGGAGCAAGCGCGTCTTGCCGCCGGAGTTGGGGCCGGTGACGATCACCACCGATCCGGCCCGCAACACGTGGATGTCGCAGGGCACCGGCGATCGCTTTTCGCCGAGCAAGAGCGGGTTGAACAGCGCCGTGAGCTGCATGCCCGGCGCGTCGTCCGCGTCGCCGGAGACGAGCTCGGGGAAGCAGACCGCGAGGCCCTTCGACGCCGCGAGATCGCGGAACCCCAGCGCCGCGAGGTGAAACTCGAGGTCGCCGAGGAGCTGGAAGATCATCACCAGGCTCTCTTCCAGGCCGGTGAAGACGTCGTCGAAGATCCGCTCGGTGACCTCGCCGCCGTCGACGCGATATCCCCGCAAGAACAGCCTCACCCTGGCGATCCACCGGCCGATCGCCGACGCGTGAAACGGGTTCCCGTGGTTCTCGCGGATGGCCACGATCTGGAAGGCGCGGATCTCCCCGTCGGAGCCGACGCGCACCCGCAGATCGACGGTGCTGAGGTGCTGCTCGTGCTCCAGCAACGCGTCGAGGCGACGGTAAGCCTCGCCCTCGCACACGGCCTCTCCAAAGGCCCGGAGCCGCGAAAGCCCGGACGTCGCGCCCTCGAACGAGCCGGCCAGCATGGCGACGACCTCGTGAATGGCCCGCAGGATCTCGAGGCGCCGCAGCCGCTCGCCGGTGCGTCGACCGGCGCAGAGCATGGTCCGCAGCTCGACGATCTTGGTGTAGCAAACCTCGAGCTCGGCGCGCCGATCCTTCGAGGAAACAAGCTCTTCCAGCACCTGACGCCGGAACGCGACCACCGCCGGATCGCGCGGCGCCTCGGCGATGGCGCGGAGTAAATACGGGACGCACACCGCGTGACCGCGGCCCCCGATCTGGACCACGAGGCAGCGCTCGACGAGCTGCTCGAGGAAGAGGTCTTTGGCGAAATGGGCGCGATCCCAGCGCGATTTCGGCAACGTCGCGCCCACGAGCGCGGCGTCGAACGCGTCGACCGCGCTGCCGGTGGCGAAGGCGAACGTCAGCGTCTGCGTGAGCTCGGCCCGGTGGACGCGCACCTCCGGATCGGCGGAGAGGAGGTCCGGTATCGGGGGCGCGAGGCGGGGCTGGGGCATGAGGCGTCTCCGACACGCGGCGTCGCGAGGGGTTCCCCGGCAGGAGTACGTGATCCAGCCCCCGCTGGACAACCCTCCTGCGCTGCCGCGCGACGCGATGCGGCGCGTGGGCGCCTGCAATTTGTGACAGAGCGCTGATGGTCGCGCCCCCCGGAGCGAGGTTAGGGTGAGACCACCTTGTCCAAGCCTGCCTACGACGTCCCGGCAGCGGAGATCGGCGACATCGCCTTCGAGGCGCCGGTCCCCGCTCCCGTGGCGCGCCCCGCGAACTACACCCGCAGCCTGTTCCACGTCGCCTCGGGCGCCGTCTCGCTGGCGATGCTCCGGCTGATGCCCACCCGCGGCTCGCTGATCGCGGCGGCCGCCGGGTTCGCGATCCTGGCCTGGTCGCTGGAGATCGCGCGCCGGCAGAGCCCGGCCATCAACGACGGGCTGATGCGGATCCTCCGCCCCATCGCCCACCCTCGCGAGCGCCACCACGTCAACTCGTCGACCTGGTACGGCACCGCGCTCCTGATCCTCGCGCTGTTCTTTCCGCTCCGCGCCGCGGAGATCGGCGTCGTCGTGCTCGGCCTCGCCGATCCGGTGGCGGGGTTCATCGGCCGTCGCTTCGGGCGCACGCGCCTCCGCGCCGGCCGCTCGCTCGAGGGCACGCTGGCCTTCGTCGTCGCCGGCACCCTCGGCGCGCTCTGCGCGCTCGCGGCGTTTCATGCGCTGCCGTGGTCGTCGCGGATCATCCTCGCGCTCGTCGGCGCGGTCGCGGGCGCGGTGGCCGAGCTCGTGTCCACGCGCTTCGACGACAACTTCACCATCCCGCTCACCACGGCGATCGCCGTCGCCGCGACGCAGCTCTTCCTCCCGGGCCTCTGAGCCCGCGTCGCGCGACGTGACGCAAAGCTGAAGCGCTGCGCGACAAAAACCGCTATGTTAACGCGGTGATTCCTTCAGCAGCCGCGCCGCCGAGCGTGATCGACGGACGGGCCCGGGCGGACGGCACCTCGATCGGGACCATCCGCACGCTGATCCCGAAAGAGTGCTTCGAGATCGACGACGCTCGCTCGTGGCGCGCGGTGATCGTGGCCTTCGCCCGCCTCGCCGTCGCCACCGCGATCCTCACCCAGATCAAGCCGGCGTGGGGCGTGGGGCTGCTCTGGCAGATCCCCGCGCTGCTCGCGGCGTGGCTCTTCTCGGGCTGGTGCTTCACGGGCATCTTCGTGATTGGCCACGACTGCGCCCACATGGCCTTCTCGAAGCGCAAATGGGTCAACGAAGCGGTCGGCCACGTCTGCCTCGCCGTCGGCTACACGCCCTTTCACAACTGGCGGATCTGGCACAACCACCATCACGCCAAGACCCAGCTCCGCGGCCAGGATCCCGACTGGCCCGAGCGGATGCTGACCCGCGACGAGTACGACAAGGCTCCTCTCGGCGACAAGGCCCATGTGCGGCTCGGCTTCGGGACGCCCCTCGGCATGCTGGTCGGCTTCTGGGTGAGCATGTTCCGCCGCACCTTCATGAAGACCTTCGCGCCGCAGATCCCGCTCACCCGCGATGCCCCGCGTCAGCTCCTGTTCTCGTCGTTCTTCATGGTCGCCCTGAGCGGCACGATCATCGCGCTCCTGGCGTATTTCGGCGGCGCCTGGTCCGTTTGCAAATACTACCTGGTGCCCACGTTCATCGCCGCCACCCACGGCGCGCTGCTCACCTATTTGCACCACACCAGCGCCGACGCCCTGGTCTTCGACGGCGCCGACTGGACCCCTCTCCGCGGCCAGGTCATCTCCACGTTCAACGTGCGATTCCCCCGGTGGATCGAGGCGTTGTGGTTCGACATCAACATCCACCTCCCCCACCACCTCGCCCCGAAGATCCCCTGGTATCACCTGCGGCAGGCGGCAGAGGCCATCAAGGCCGTGCGCCCGGAGATGTACCAGGAGCGCACCTTCAGCTTCGGCTACCTGCGCGCTTCGTGGGCGCGCCCGCTGCTCGCCCGCGGATCGGGCCACGATTTCTACGAGATGTCGAGCTTCGACGAAGCCCCGCAAGAGGCCTTCGACGCCGCCGAGTAAGAGCCGCTCAGGGCAGCTTGCCGGCCTCGGCGCGGACGCGCTCGATCATGTCCGGGAGGGCCTTTTTCTGGGCGCTCTCCCGGATGAAGGCCGGGATTGCCGTGTTGGGCTCGGCGTGGACCGTGTAGATCACCAGGCTCGAGGTGCCCTCCTTGTTCAGGGGCTTCACCTCCCAGCTACCCTCGTTCACCTTGTAGTCGCCACTGACCAGCTTCCAGCGGCGAGTCATGCCCTGGTCGGTCTCCTCGTGCACGGCCTCGGTGGTGGCGGTGAGGTTGGAGAGCGGAAAGGGCATGGCGATGGTCACCTTGCAGGTGTGGACATTGCCGACCTTCTTCACCAGCTCCGACGCCGCCACGTGGGGCATCCGGTCCTTGTAGTGGGCGCAATCGGAGACGATCTGCCAGACCTTCTTCGGGGGCTGCTCGATCACGGCGCGGACGACGATCTTCGGGGAGTCGCTGCCCGCGACGGGCGTGGCGGTGACCTGGACCTCGCCCTTGCCCGGGACGGCGGGATCCGCCGAGACCGACCGGGGCGCTGCGCCGACGATCAAGACCGAGAGCGCTGCGGCGGAGAAGGCGAGTCTGGAGGAGGGCATTGCCCTCACGCGTATCAAACCCGGGGCCGCAAAGCAAGCGCGGAGTCCGACGGCGAGATCCGCCGCATCCCCTCCGCGGGTACCCGCGCTCGACTCGATGGATGCGATGGCAGCATCGGATTGTTCCGCCATCCATGCGAGCCCATCGTGATGCGGGGTGGCCTTTGGGCCAGGAAGAGTGGGTCTTTCGGCTTCTCCTGGTGTACGGTGGGAGAACACCGCGGCCGCCGTCGCGCGGTCGCAACCCGTGAGAACGAGGAGGCCCCCATGCTGTTTTCGTCGCGACTGAAGCCCACGAGATCCCCGCTGATTGCTCTGCTGGTCGCCGGCGCCATCGGCTGTGGCAGTCAGGGCACGGCCAGCAGCGGGTTCGGCACCAGCGGCGCAGGCGGGGCCGCGACGACCAGCACCGGATCGGGCCTGGGCGGCTCCGGCGGCGACCTCTTCGGCACCAGCGGCACCAGCATGGGGACGGGCGACAGCACCTCCGGCGGGACGGGCGGAAAGGCCAATTGCAGTCCCCAGCTCGTCGGGGTGATCCGTGATTTCAAGCTCTTCACGAACGGTGGCCACCCCGACTTCGAGCACTACAGCGGCTCGGGGCAGCCGGGGATCGTCAAGCTCGATCTCGGCCCCGATCACAAGCCGGTGTACGCGCCCGACGGGCCCACGGCGAACACCACCGGAAAGGCCGAGTTCGACCAGTGGTATCGCGACGTCCCCGGCGTCAACTTCAACATCCCGTTCACCATCCCGCTCACGGCCGACGCCAAGGGGATCGGGACCTTCGACAGCCAGGAGTTCTTCCCCATCGACAACCAGGGCTGGGGCAAAGAGGGGCTCGACCACAACTACGGCTTCACCTACGAGCTCCACATGGTGTTCCAGTACAGCGGTGGAGAGGTGTTCTCGTTCACCGGCGACGACGATCTCTGGGTCTTCGTCAACAACCGACTCGCCATCGATCTCGGCGGGCTCCACCCGGCGCTGAGCGACACGCTCGACGTCGACGCCAAGGCCGGGCTGCTGGGGATCACCAAGGGGCAGGAGTACGCGCTCGATCTCTTCCAGGCCGAGCGCCACAGCACCGGATCGCACTTCAAGGTGCAGTCGTCGCTCAACTTCACCAACTGCGATCCGATCATCATCCCTCAATAGGCGGGAGCCAGGCTCTCACCGCCGCTGCTTGCGCAGGAGCGGGGAGAGATCGTCGTCGGTGAGCTCGTCCGACACCGCGGCCTCGAGCGCGACGCGGAGGCGGTCGTCGGCGCAGCTCTGGACGACGCGGGCGATGCGGTGCTTGATCGCCGGATCGCCCACCGGCGCGAGGGCCACGGCGGCGGCCACGCGACGCAGCGGCGGCGCGCCGGCGTCGTCGAGCACCGTGGCGATCTCCTCGCTCACCACGCCGGCGCGACGGTACGAGGCCGCGGCGACGAGGCCTCGCAAATGCTGGCGCCAGGCTTCGAGCGAGCGACCGGCGCGCTCGAGGCCCGCCACGCGCGCGTCGCGGCTCGAGCCGTGGCGACCGGCGGCGCGGGCCTCGTCGATCCGGTTGAGCAGCGCGCTGTGGGGCGACTCTTCGGCCCGCGTCCGCGCGCTCGAGTAGCGCGAGCCCGTCGGCAGCCAGACCGAGCGCTCGCCCTTGATTTGAAGCACCACGGCGCCCGCGGTCGAGACCACGTCGGTGACGCGGGCGTGGGCGATGAAGGTCCGCCCGAACATCCGCTCCACCGCGATTCCATCGGTGCCGATCACCACCTGCCGCGGGATCAGCGCGCGCACGAGGAGCCCGAGCACCAGGGTGGCCGCCGCGAAGATCAGGACGGCGACGCCGCGCGCGGTGTCGCCGGGAGGCGCCGCGAGGATGACGATCAGCGCGATCGAAAGCACGATCGGGAGCACCAGGCTGCCGAACGCGGCGATGCATCCGCCGACGGGGACCTGGCTCATCGGGTTGGCGAGCCGCATCCGCAGGACCTGCTGCTCGGCCGCGACGCCGGCCGCGCGCAGCAGCTCCCGCGCCTCGCGCAGGGTCGGCGTCTCGATCGAGATCACGTCGCCGTCGCGCATGCGGAGCACCACCGAGACCACCTCGCCCGCGTCATCGATCCACCCGTCGGCGATGCTGCCCGGCGCATAGGCCCGCTGCAGGCGCCGCGTCGCGATCGACAGGCCCTCTCGGCCCAGCGTGAGCTCGCCCCGGGATCGCGCGCGCACCGCGGCGGATCGCGCCGGATCGAAGCGATGGCGGATCACGATGCTCGCGGTGACCAGCGCGGCCATCAGCGCGACCACCAGCGCCAGGAGCGACCCCGGCGCCGGCTCGTCGACGGCGGCGAACCTCCACACCGCAGCCGAAAAGCCGAGCAGCTCGATCGCCAGCGCGACCCGGGCGATCTTCGCGATCGCCCCGCGACGCTCGACGGCGAGGCCTTCGCTCGGGATCCGCAGGGTCGGTTCGGCCATCGTCACCGCAGGGTAGCGCACCTGACGCGGATGGACGCGGCGCGCGCGCTGGCCTACGCGTCGCGCAGCCGATGCGCTCCGCCGATTTCGCCCTGCGTCTCGCGTTCTTCGCGATCGTCCCCTTCCTCGCCACCTGGGTCTCGGCGCTGTTCCCGATGAGCGCGGTCCTCGTCAACGTCGCGCTGACGCTGGCGATCTTCGCGACGGCCGAGGCCATCCGCGAGCGGGCCGAGCGCTCCCCCCTCCTGGCGCGCGCGGTGAAACGGCACCTGGCCTTCGAGGCCTATTATCGCGAGCACACGCCGCGACCGTTCCTGTTCTACGTCTTCTATCCCATCCTCCTTCCCTACGTGCTCTTCCGCGCCGAGATGCGCCGCGAGCTCTGGCTCTACCGCGGCTTCACCGGCGG
>JBDTXR010000261.1:0-12339 GCA_040006075.1 Byssovorax sp.
CGCCCATGAGCTTGCCGATCCCGATGAACGACGCGTCGACGACCACCAGCTCGGGGGGCGGCGAGAGATCGCTCCGGTTGAGGTCGCGCGCGTTGACCCGCTCGCGCGAGTCGACGCGTGGATCGTCGCGGAGCTTCTGCGCGAGCTGGCCGTAGCCCACGTCGACCGCGACCACGCGCGCGGCCCCGCGCTGGAGCAGGCAGTCGGTGAACCCGCCGGTCGAGGCGCCGACGTCGAGGCACGATTTACCCTTGATTTCGAGGCCCATTGGCGTGAACGCGACGATCGCGTGGTCGAGCTTCTCGCCCCCGCGCGACACGAACCGGGCTCGCGTCGCGAGCGTGAGCGGCGCGTCGGCGGCGATCTTGGTGCCCGGTTTGTCGACGCGGCGATCGCCGCTCATGACGTCGCCCGCCATGATCAACGCCTGCGCCTGCGCGCGCGAGATCGCCAGGCCGCGGCTCACCACCAGCTCGTCGGCGCGCACGCGCGCGGGGCCGCGAGGGGTGGCCGTCACGGCGCCCTCTTCCCGTCGACGTCGGCGAGGATCGCCTCGCCGTGGAGCGCGCGCGCGAGGGCGACGAGGCCCTGTCCGATGCGCGGACCGGGCCGCAGCACCGTCGACGCGTTGACCTGGCGCACGCGCCCTTCGCGCACGGCGCGCAGCTCTTTCCACCCCGGCGTGGTGCGCAGCGCCGCGACGCGCGAGCCGCCCGCGCCCTCGCTTCCATCGGATGCGCCGTCGAGGATCACCTCGGGATCGAGGGCCAGGAGCCGCTCGAGATCCAGCGTCGGGTACGCGCCGCCCTTGTCTACCAGGTTGATCGCGCCGGCCTCACGCAACAGCTCGTCGGGGAACCCTCCCGGGCCCGCCGCGTAGATCGGCGCGACGTCGAAGAGGAACACCGCGCGCACCTTCGCACGCCCGGCGATCGCCGCCGCGACGCGCCGACGATCGGCCTCGATCGCGCTCACCGCGGCGGCCGCGCCGGCCGCGTGATCGAGCCGCCGGCCCAGCTCGCTCAGCGTGCTCTCGATCTGCGCGATCGACTCGGTTTCAGGGAAGAACGTGGCGATCCCGTGCGAGGTGAGGGCCTGCTCGATCGCCGGCCCGGCCGGCCCACGGGCGCCGATCACCAGCGTCGGCGCGAGGGCGAGGATGGCTTCCAGGTTGGGATCCGAGAACCCGCCGACCACGGGCAAACGCGCGGCTTCCGGCGGGAAATCGCAGTATTTCGAGCGACCTACGACCAGCGCGCCGGCCCCGATCGCGAAGGCGGCCTCGGTGGTGCTGGGCGAGATCGAGACGACGCGCGTGACCCCCACGGCGCCGCGCTTCGAGCACGCGGCGAGCGCGAGCGCGGCGAAGATCGAGAGGGCGGAGCGGCGCCCGAGGCGAGAGGCGATCACGTGGAGTCCAGCCGAAATTCAGGAGGCGCGGCGACGGAGCAGCGCCAGCGCCGCGAGTACCACGGTGCCCGTGAGCCAGGGAACCGGCTTCGTCGGATCGTCGCCCGCGCTGATGGAACAGCCTCCCGATTGCACTGCGTCGCCGCGGCTCGGCACGAGCGGCGCCGGCTTCCGCACGCACACGTTGCTCGTCGTCGCGTCGCAGACGTACCCGTCAGGGCAGGTCGCCGCCTCGGTGCACGGACGCGTGCAGTACGCCGCGCCGGCGCCGATCCCCGCGCGGCAGTCGTTCGACGCGCAGTCCGAGGCTTGCTTGCAGGCGTCGCCGACCGGCGTGTTGAGCTGCGGATCGGTGGGGAACCCCGTGGTCCAGGCCGGCGCCGGGTAGCCGCCGACCGTGGCGCCGTGGATCGTCGTCGCCTTCACCCACTCACCGACGCCGAAGACGTCGCTGTACACCGGAGTCTTGCACTGGGCCCCTCCGCGCGAGCTGACGCCGATGACTCGACCTTCCATGTCCAGCGCCGGACTGCCGGAGTCGCCCTCGCAGAGGCCTTGATCGCCCACGAACTCTACCGGTTTAATCGCTGCTTTCAGGTAATCCGGGCAGAGCGCGCCGGGGCAGGCGACGAAGAGCTGGTCGCGGCGACGGCGGATTCCGGCCCCGGGGCCGCTCGGGTCGTCCTGGGTCGCGCCGTACCCGACGGCGTAATACTCGTCCTTCTTCGCGATCTCGCTGTCGACGCGGGGAACGAGCAGCTTCGCCTCGGAAGGATCGATGGTGTCGGCGAGGATCAAGATCGCCTGATCGTTGCCGCAAAACAGCTTGGTCCCGGTCTGGGTGATGATCTCCGACACCCTGTGATACGAGGTGTCCTTGGCCATGCCCATGGTGGCGCTGGTGGTCACCGCCACGGCCACAGGGGGGTAGTCGGCGCTGAACGAGGTCTTCGAGCAGACGATCCCGAGCACCGGATCGTAGTTGAGCACGTCGGCCACGCAGTGATGCGCGGTGAGCACGACGTTGGGCGCGATGAGCGAGCCAGTGCAGATGCCGATGAGAGCGCCTTGCTGGAAGATGCCGACTCCGACCGCGCCGGTGTCCGCGGTGTCGGCATAGCCGTCCTTGATCGCCTCGCCCGCGTTCCCCAGGAGCTCGGGCGCAGCCTCTTCGTCGGGCGCGGCGCCGCACCCGGAGATACCGAGGAGCCCCACCACGAGCGGCAGTCCGAGCAACGAGGTTCGCAACGACATCAAGCACCTCCGACCGGTGCGCGGCACGCCCGGCTCACGGTATGGCGAGTGTAAAGGGTCGGGTCGGGCGACGCACGGAGCTTCTCGCACCAAGGACGGCTTTTCGTGGCGCGCAGAACGATCGCGCGGCGATCTGCGGAGGCGCCCCGCGCGTACCACCGTGGCGGCGCCACCCCAGGAGGCCGCGATCTTCCGAGGATCCAGGGCGATCGCCGACGGCACCGCGCTTGCGGTGGGACGCGTCCATGGTCGACGCGATTGTCCTCGCCGCTCTCGCGCTGCTCGCAGGCCCTGCGTCCGCGCTCGCGCCGGTGCCTGCTGCGTTCGCGGCGATCGCCGTCGCGGTCATCCTGCTTCGTACCGGGGTACGTCGGCGCGCGGTCGCGTTTGCCCTGGTCGCGCTGATCGTCGGAGCGGCTCGATCGCGATCGGCGCTCACCCATGCCGAGGCGATTCATGGTCGCGCCGTCGCGCTCCTCACGCCGCCGTCACGCTGCGAAGGCGAAGGACGCGTCGTCGGATCTCCCGTCGTTCAGCGCGGATCTGCGCCCGCAACCGACGCTGATCCAAAGGGTCGCGCCGACGTCGAGCTCACCAGCGGGCGCTGTGGCGAGCACCTGATCACCGCGCCGATCCGGGTCCGTCTCTACGGCGTGCCCGAAGATCTCGGGCGCGGCGATCGCGTCGCGGTGATCGCCGATCTCGCCGCCGTGCACCTCTTCGCCAACGAGGGCTCCGCCGACGCGCGCGCGCCGGTTGCGCGCCTCGGCGTGGCCGCGAGCGGGGGCGTGCAGGATGTGCAGATCCTCGAAAAATCGTGGTCGATCCTCGCGCTCATCGATCGCGCTCGCGCCCACGTGCGCCGCCGGATCGAGGCCACGTACCACCCCGACGCCGCGGCGCTCGGGCGGGCGCTGGTCCTCGGCGAGACCGATCTCGATCCCCTCGACGACGAGGCCTTTCGCGTCAGCGGGCTCGCGCATTTGCTCGCGGTCTCGGGCACGCACCTGGTGATCGCGGTGGCCGGCGTGGCCGCGGCGCTGCGCGCGATCTTGCTGCGGATCCCGGCGCTCTCGGCGCGCGTCGACGTCGGTCGAATCGCGGCGATCGTCGCCGTCCCGCTGGCGTGGGCCTACGCCGATTTCGCCGGCGGGAGCGGCTCGGCGATCCGCGCCGCGGCGATGCTCAGCGCGGCGATGCTGGCGCGCGCCCTCGGTCGACGCGCGGCGGCGGCGCGCACCTTCGCGTGGTCGCTCTTGCTGCTCGCGGCGGTCGATCCGCTGATTGGCTGTGATCTCTCGTTCGCGCTCTCCGCGGGCGCCACGGCGGGTCTGGTGGTCTTGCAGAAGCCGATTGCCTCGGTCATCGTTCGCGGGCCCGAGCTGGTCAAGAAGCTCCTCACGCCCGTGGCGACCACGCTCGCGGCGATGGCGGGATGCACTCCACTCCTCGCCATCCTCGCTCCGACGTTGCCCGTCCTGGGTCTCTTTGCCAACCTCATCGCGGCTCCTCTGGGCGAGCTCGCGGCGCTCCCGATCTGCCTCGGCCACGCCGTCCTCGGGTGGGCGCCTCCGGTGGAGCGGGGCGCGGCGATCCTCGGCTCGGGCGCGCTCATGGGCGTTCGGGCCATCGCCAGGATCACGACCTCGACCGGCGCTGTGATTCATGTCCCCCCGCCCACGCCCTGGCAGCTCGCAGCGATGGTTGTCACGATCGCGGCAGCCTGGGTTGCCACCAATCCACGGAGGCGCCTGGTCACCCTGGTGCTCGGCGCAGGAGCCCTGGTCGCGCTCGAGCTGGGCGCCGTCCGCGCAGGCGCCCCGACAGGCCTGCTCCGCGTCAGCGTGCTCGACGTCGGTCAGGGGGACTCGATCCTGATCGATCTCCCGGACGGGAGCGCCATGCTCGTCGACGGCGGCGGCTTCGTGGGGAGCCCGGTCGATCCGGGGAAACGGGTGATCCTGCCGCTCCTGCGCGCCCGTCGGAGGACTCGAGTCGACGTCGCCGTCCTCTCGCACCCGCACCCGGATCACTTCACCGGTCTCTGGTCGACGCTGCCTGAAATCGAGGTCGGCGAGCTCTGGGACTCGGGGCAAGGAGAGGAGCAAGGCGCGGGCTCGACCTACGCAGGCCTGCTGTCCGGCCTGCGAAAGCGGGGAGTCCCGATCCAGCGCCCGGCGACCCTCTGCGGTGCTCCACGGCATTTCGGAGGAGCGGTGGTCGAGGTGCTGGCGCCCTGTCCAGGCTATCTGCCCGACGCGGGCGCCAACGACAACTCGCTGGTGCTCAAGATCACCTACGGGAACCGCTCGGTGCTGCTCGTCGGCGACGCCGAGCACGCCGAGGAGCAGGGCCTGTTGCAGCGAGGAGAGGGCGTGCTGCGCGCCGATTTCCTCAAGGTCGGTCACCACGGGAGCAAGACCTCGACGTCGCCGGAGTTCCTCGCGGCGGTCCACCCGGCGACGGCGGCGATTTCCTCCGGTGTGCGCAACCGCTTTGGCCACCCGCACCCGACCGCGCTGGCCACGTTGAACGCCGCGGGGGTCGAGATTTTGCGGACGGATCGAGGAGGAGAGATCGTGTGGGAAACGGACGGAGTCGGGGTGCGCAGCTATCGGCCGTAGCCGGGCGGTATTCTACGGCCGGGGTGGGCTGGTGCGCTCGTCGGCGCCGGGAGTCGCTGCCTGGCGTTCGCGCGGGGCTGGCATCACGAAGAGTGGCTCTCTCGGAAAGTCACTCGCGGCGATCGCGGTGGAATCGAGGATGGGCGTCGGGACGCGCGCCCCGGCGGGCTTCGGTGCTGCGATGGTCGATGGCGCGCTCTTGACCTGGGCTGGCTTGAGGTCCGGCAGCTCGGCTGGGTTGAGCGTCAACCCCGCGTCTTCCGTCTCTTTTTGCGTCGGTGCCGCGGCGACGACGAGCGCCGTCGGCGTGGTCGCTCGCTCGGGCGCCGCGGCCGGTGGGGCGATCGCCGTGGTGGCCTGTACCGAGGGTGGCCGCCCGACGGCGACGGCGATCAAACCACCCACGATCGCCGAGGCGATCCAGCCGATCACCACCCCGCGAGGATGCCGAGCCGGCCTGGCGAAAGGCAGCGCGGGGGCCTTCGAGAGGCGAGGCGACGGCTCTTCTGTCACCATGTTGCTCGGGTCTGGAGCCGACTCCATCGGGGGCGGCGGCCGCGTCGTCGCGCTGCTGCTGAAGAGGCGATCGGGCGTGAGCGGGGGCGGTGGCTCGGTGTCGAGCAGGGTAATCGCCATCGTCGGCGATCGCATCGACTCCGCGTCGATCGCGATCACCGAGTCATCGCCGGGCTCGATCTCCGGCTCGGTGTCTTTCACGGGGGCTGCCGCCGCCCTGATCGGCGTCATCGGCGTGGTGATGGGCTCGCTGGTCTGCTCCGCGACCGTGTGCGGCTTCGGGAAGTTGATGAGCCGCAGCGTCCGGCTGAATTCCTTGGGGTAACGGGCGCTCGGCACGGCCTCTTCGTCCTGCGCGCGCATGAAGGGCACGAGAGCTCGCAGCAGCTCCGTCACGTTGGAGTAGCGGCTCGAAGGCTTCTTTTCGAGGCAACGCTTGACGACCTTGACGAGCCCCGCGGGGACGTCGGGACGGAGCATGGCCAGCGAGTGCGGCGGCTCCCGGAGCACATTGACGATCACCTCTTCGGTCGTCGCGGCCCCGAAGGGCGTCGCGCCCGAGAGCAGATAGTGCAGAATCGCCCCGAGCGCCCACACGTCCGCGAGCGCGTTGACGGATTGAGCCTTGGTCATCTGCTCCGGCGCCATGTAGAGCCGAGAGCCGACCATCGCCTCGATCTCCGTCACCTCCATCGTATCTCCAGAGACGTTGGGGCTATCGAACTTGGCGACTCCGAAGTCGAGCACCTTGATGATCGACGGCCCGTCCGGGCGCCGCGCCAGGAACAGGTTGGCCGGCTTCAGATCGCGATGAACGATCCCGAGCGCGTGCGCTTCGGCGAGCCCGATGCACGCCTGCGACACGTAGGCTGCAGCCTGGCGCGGCTCCAGCGGGCCTTCGCGCCGGACCAGCGATCGCAGGTCTTCGCCGTCGAGATACTCCATCACGATGTACGGCATGCGCGCCGACGCCGCCCCGGCGAAGATCACCCGCCGCACATGCCGGCTCTGCACGCGCTCGGTCGCGCGCGCCTCGCGCTGGAACCGGACGAGGAGCTGCTGGTGCGCCGCGAAATGCGGAAGCATGAACTTGATCGCCACGACCTCCCCTGTGGCGATGGTTCGCGCCGCGACGACGGTCCCCATTCCCCCGACGCCGAGCACGCGATCCACCACGTAGGCGCCGGCGATCACCGACCCCGGGTGGAGAGACAAGCGGTCTTCGTCGTTCACGCTCGGAAGCATCGTACGAGGGGAGTTGTCGCTCATGCCGGCGCCGAGGTGCACGCGGCGTTCCAGCGACGACGGCGTCGTCCGTTTGCTCGATTGGCTCGCGCGCTGCGGATCTCTGCCAGGTGACGCGTCCACCGCAGCGGAATGGCGCGGCGCGCAGTGTCCAGCGGAGTGGTCGCGGCCGCGCGGTCGAGGCGCCCCGCCGCGAGGGCGCTGCCGGTCCAGTATTCTGTACGTAGGGCAACCCGATTCGATTATGCTCCTTGGATGATATCGTCATTCCAGGGGGCGCGAATGGCCACGCTCCTCGTCTCCGCTGCGTTGCTCTTCGGCACCAGCGAGGGATGCAAGGACCCGCCTCCGCCCGCGCCTGCGCCTTCCGCGTCGATCGCCGCCCCGCAACCCAGCGCAGCCCCACCCGTAAAAGAAGCGGATACGGCCATCGTCATCGGCGAACGGCAAACGTTCCACTCCTCGATCCTGGGCGAAGACCGCACCATCCTGGTGCACACGCCGGCGAGCTACAAGAAGGGTAAAGCCGCGTATCCGGTGCTCTACCTGCTCGACGGCGACGAGAACTTTCACCACACGACCGGGATCACCGCCTTCCTGAGCGAGCGCGGGCGCGCCCCGGAGATGATCGTCATCGGCGTCGCCAGCACGGCCGACGGACGCGAGCGCGATCTGACACCCACCGTGCTCAAGGACCATCCGGGCGGCGGCGGCGCGGGCAAGTTCCTCAGCTTTCTGAAAGACGAGCTCCGCCCGCATGTCGAAGGAGCCTATCGCACCCAGCCCTTTCGTATCCTGGTCGGGCACTCCCATGGTGCCCTCTTCGCGCTCCACGCGCTCACGACGGCGCCCGACACCTTCAATGCGTACATCGCCATGAGCCCGAGCCTGCCGTGGGACGACGAGACCCTGCTCCACGGCGCCGAAAAGGCCTTCGCGAGCCACCCGGACCTTCAGGCCTTCCTCTACCTGACCACCGGCAACGAGGGCGGCAAGATGCTCGAAGACGTCACGTCGTTCGCCGCGATCTTGAAGGCCAGGGCCCCGAAAGGCCTCGAGTGGAGCTTCAAGCACATGGATCAAGAGACCCACATGTCGCTCCCGCACCGGAGCACGTATGACGGGCTGGAGCTGCTGTTCAAGGGCTGGGAGGCGCCGGCGGAGATTGCCACGGCGAAGGCCCTCGAGGCGCACTACGAAGGCCTGTCGAAGAAGCTCCACTTCGAGGTGAAGCTCACCGAAGAGCTGCTGAACAACTTCGCCTTCAACAACTACATGAAGCACCACGACGAGGCCATGGCCGCCTTCAAGCTCAGCGTCGAGCTCCACCCGGACTCGGCCGGCGCCTATTACCTGCTTGGCCAGGCCTACGGGGACGCCGGGCAAACGGATCTGGCGAAGGCCAACCTCGAGATCGCGGTGCGCAAGGCGACCGAGACCTCGGATCCAGCCCTCGCGGAGATGAAGGAGAAGCTCGCGCGGGTGAGCCAGCCGAAGGCGAAGTAATGATCCAGGACTGGTCGCCGCACATCGCCTTGCGCTCCCGGTCCCTCCGGGGGACCCTCCGTGCCCCATGTCCCGGCACGACCTGCACTCGAAAATCCGCGCTCGCCTCGCCTCCGAGGTCGGTCGGATCGACAAGCAGGCGCCCTTTCGAATCGCCCTCACGTACCCCTCGCCCTACCGCGCCGGGATGAGCTCGCTCGGGTTCCTCCAGATCTACAAGATGATCCAGGCGGAAGACGGCATGGCCTGTGAGCGGGCCTTCCTCGCCGACGACGACACCGACGAGAGCGTTGGGCCGATCACCTACGAATCGCTCCGGCCCATCGGCGACTTTCCGGTCATCGCCACCTCGGTCGCGTACGAGCTCGAGCTCGCGGGGCTCATCAAAGTGCTTGAATCCTCGGGGATCCCCGCGCTGCGCGAGGAGCGCGATTTGCGGCACCCGTTCATCCTCGCCGGTGGGCCGCTCACGTTCTCCAACCCGCTCCCGCTCGGCGTCTTTGCCGACGCGATCTTGATGGGCGAGGGCGACTCGCTCGCGGTCGAGATGCTCCGCGTCCTGCGCGACGCACCGTCGCGCGAGGCCGCGCTCGACACGCTCGCGGGGATGCCGCACGTCTTCGTTCCCTCGCGCCACACCGAGATGCCGCCGGTCGCGCAGTGCGAAGACAGCTTGCTCCCTGCCTGGTCGCCGATCCGCACGCCCGACGCCGAGCTCTCGGACATGTTCCTGATCGAGACCGAGCGCGGCTGCTCGCGTGGCTGCACGTATTGCGTGATGCGCCGCTCCACCAACGGCGGCATGCGCATCGTCCCGAAAGAGAAGATCCTCGGCCTCATCCCCGACGACGCGCGCCGGGTCGGGCTCGTCGGCGCGGCCGTCAGCGATCATCCGAAGGTGGTGGAGATCGTCCGCTCGCTCGCCGAGCGCGGGTGCGAGGTCGGGCTCTCCAGCTTGCGGCCCGATCGCTTGAGCGACGAGTTCGTCGGCGCGCTCAAGCTCGGCGGCTACAAGACGCTCACCACCGCGATGGACGGCGCGAGCGAGCGCGTGCGCGATTTGCTCGAGCGCCGCGCGCGGCCAAAACACCTGGAAAAAGCGGCCGAAATGGCGCGCAAGCACGGGATGAAGCGGCTCAAGCTCTACCTCATGGTCGGCGTCCCGACCGAGACCGACGAAGACATCGACGAGTGCGTGGCCTTCACGGCGCAGCTCTCGAAGATCATCCCCGTGGCCCTGGGCATCGCGCCGTTTTGCCCGAAGCGAAACACGCCGCTGCACGACGCGGAGTTCGCCGGGATCGAGGTCGTGAACAAGCGGCTGGAGCGCCTGCGCAAGGGCCTGCGAGGCCGCGCCGACGTCCGCGCCACCAGCGCGCGCTGGGCCTGGGTCGAGGCCGTCCTGGCCCGCGGCGGCGCCGCCGAGGGGCGCGCCGTCATCGATGCGGTCCACGCCGGCGGCTCGTTCGCGGCCTACCAGAAGGCCTTCAACGCGATCACCCCCGCGCGCCCCAGCCGGAAGAGCTTGCGCATGGCTCGCCCGGAGATCGCCGCGGAGTGAAACGTGGGCTATAGCCGCCCGGTGAAAAGCGGAGCCTTCGTATGAAGTCGGGATCGATCGCGCAGATCGCCTTCATCGTGTTCGCGGCCCTGGCCGTGTATGGCTTCGTCGGCGCAGCCCAGCGCGATCAGCGACGCACCTCGTGCACCGCGCTCTGCGCCTTCGGTCCCGCGTACGCAGGCAGGAACCGCGTCGCGCCCGACTTCGAGCTGAAGGACATGAACGGCGCGCCCGTGAAGCTCTCGTCGTTCCGCGGCAAGACGGTGTTCCTCAATTTCTGGACGAAGACCTGCGGCCCTTGCCTCGAAGAGATGTCGTCGCTCGCCGAGCTCGCGCGCATCGTGAAGAACCGGACCGACATGGTGGTGCTCACCGTCTCCACCGACGAGGGGCCCGACGACGTGCGCGACACGCTCAAGGTCACCCTCAACGGCGAGACGCCGTTCCCCGTGCTCTTCGATCCCGACTCCAAGATCGTCGTCGACAAGTACGGCACGCACCTCTTCCCCGAGACGTGGATCATCGATCCGAAGGGCGTGATCCGCGCCCGCTTCGACGGCGCCCGCGACTGGTCGGCCTCGCTCGCGCTCGAGATCGGCGAGATGGTGCAGCGCCCCGGCGGCTGCCCGGTCGAGTTCTTCAAGAACCTCCCGCGCGGCACCTACGCCGGCGTGTGCGAGGACGACGGCTGAGAGGTCGACCGCGTCGGGCCCCAGCGAGCGCTGTGGATATTCGAGCGTGAAACCTCTACTTTCCCCGCTGATGACGACCACCCGGATCCCGCCTGCACCCGGAGTCGATCCGCGCGTCCCCGCCGCACGTCAGGTGCTGCTCGAGGGCGTGGGCGCGGAGATCGCCGCTTCGTTCCCCGGGATCACTCGCCTCGGTGGGCAGGTCGTGGCCGCGCTCTACCTCGCCGAGGGCCCGCGATCGATGGACGAGCTCAGCGTCGAGCTCGGCCGATCGAAGAGCAACATCTTCGCGAACCTGCGCGGCCTGGAGGCGGCGGGGATCATCGAGCGGCGGCGCGAGGCGGGGGCGCGGCACGACTCGTACACGCTGCGCGGCAAGTACCCCGACGTGGTCATCGGCGCGTACATCGCGCGGCTGCGGCGCGTGGTCCACGACAAGCAGGCGCTCTCGCGGCGCGCGCTCGGCATGCTCGGCGACGCCGAGGGCGCCGAGGCCGAGGCGCTGCGCACGCGGCTCGCCGATCTCTCGCGCAAGTACGACGTCTTCGCCGACCTGATGGAGCGCTACATCCCGCCGATCGACGGGCCGGTCGATCTCGAGGCGCTGATCAAGCTCGTGCCCGAGCCGCTGCTCAAGGCGCTGCACGGCGCGGCGCGCGCTGCGTGGGCGGTGGGCAACACCGTCACCACGCAGCTCGATCGCTTCAAGAAGAAGAAAGGCTGAGCTTGCGCTCGATCTTGTCGCGAGCGATGCGCGCAGCGGCGAGCCGCTCGAGCTCGCCCTCGCTCGGCGCGAGCAAGTAGAGCGACCACGCGGCGAGGTGCACGACCTCGCCGGTGGGCTTCACGTCCTTCAGGTGCGCGACGGACGTGACCTGCGCGCCGATCTCCGCGAGCACCGTGAGGACCTCGCTCGGGATGGCGACCGCGTCGCTCGACGTGGCCGCGGTGGCGCCGGTGAGGCCGCTGTGGCGCGCGACGCCGGCCGCGAGCGCCGCGAGGCCGCCGCCGACGGTGTCGACGAACAGCGGCGCCTTGGGCTGCTTGGTTTCGCTCATGATCAGTTGGTGTTGAGCTCGACGCGCAGGAGCTTGCGGCCGATGAAGACGTAGTCGCCGTGCGCCAGCTCGCGCTCGCTCTTGATCCGCACGTAGGTGCCGTTGCGGCTGCTGAGATCGGTGAGCGAGAACTTCCCGCTGTGCTCCTCGATCCGGCAGTGCGAGCCCGACATGTAGAGGTCGGCCGGGAAGTTGAGATCGCCGCCTTCTCGGCCGATTTGCAGCGACGTCGCGCGCGCGCACACCGTCATGCCGATGGCCCCGCCTTGCAGCACCTGCGCGAGCCGGAACGGGCTCGGGTGCTTGGGCGACGAGTAGAAGTACGTGCCGTCGGGATCCTGTCCATCCGACGCGCGCGGCGAAGGGTCGAGCCGGAAGAGCTGCTCCCCCGCGAGGAAGGTGTCGCCCGCCGAGATGTCGACGGTGCCGCGCACGCGGATGTACACGCCGTTGAGCGAGCCCTCGTCGCGCAC
>JBDTXR010000262.1:0-12301 GCA_040006075.1 Byssovorax sp.
GCGGGGCCCCACCCCACCCCGCGTCGAGTCTGGCCGATAAACGGCCAGCCTCTCACGGCGTGCATTTTCCCTGGGCGCACGTGCCCGAGCAGCAGTCGTTGCCAAAGAAGCACGATTGGCCCGCGGGGATGCAACCGCACTTGCCGTTGGCGCACTTGCCACCACAGCACTCGCCCCCGAAGTTGCAAGAGCTCCCGTCGGCGATGCAGCCGCACTTGCCACCGGCGCACTTGCCACCACAGCAGTCGCCGCCGAAGTTGCACTGCCCTTTATCGGCGACGCAGCCGCACTTGCCCGCGCCGCACTTGCCACCACAGCAGTCGCCGCCGAAGTTGCACTGGGTGCCGTCGGCGCCGCAGCCCGACGGACCACAGGTGTTGTTGTTGCACTGCTGACTGCAACACACGTTGGGCACGCCGCACGGCGAGCCGTCGGCGACGCAGGTGGGCGGCCCGCAAACATTGTTGTTGCACTGCTGACTGCAACACACGTTGGCGACGCCGCAGGGCGAGCCGTCAGCGACGCAGTTGCCGCTGCCGCTGCTCGACGCGGCGACGCTGCTCGACGCGGAGGCAGAGCCGGTCGAGCCGCTGGTGGCGGTCGCGCCGGAGGCCATCGAGGCGCCCGTGGTGGCCGACGCGGCGACGCTGCTCGCGACCCCGCGGCCGCCCGCCCCGCCGGAGCCGCTGCCGGCGGCGCCGCTGGAGAAGAGATCATCTCCGTTGAGGCCGCACGCAGGGAGGGCGAGCGCGCTCGCGAGGAGCAGGGCGAGGCGAAGCAAGGGGCGGGACGCGGGCATCGTGCGAGAATAGTCGCCAAGAAACGAGCCGCGGACAAGCCCGACCGTGATCGAAGGCACCGGCGCGATGCTCAGCCCTTCTTCCCCGACGCCAGCAGCTTCCGTAGCGCGGTGAAGTGCGCGGCCGGCAGCGGCGCAAAGCCATCTGCGCGGAGGAGGCCGCCCAGCGCCTCGGGTACCGAGGCCGGTAATGCCATCACCTCCGCCACGAGCCTGGCCTTCAATTCTGCGGGGATCTGGGTGGAGAACACCAGTGTATCCGACGGGATCGGCCCGACCATGGCCACGATGAACGCGCCGTTGATCCCCGCGCCGCCCTCGAGCCAGCCCGCGCTCACCGGCCGCTTCGTCGCGGGATCGAGCGAGAGATAGGTCGCGCCCACGTCGGCCTCGCCGTCGAGCACCGCGCAGGCGACGCGGGCGTGCGTGCCGAGGAAGCTCTCCTTGCTGAACAGCGTCTCGACGTTCAACCCCTCTTCGATCAAGCGCGTACGCGGCAGCAGGTACCCGGCGGAGCTGTGCGTATCCACCCAGGCGACGTGGGTGCCCTTCAGATCGGCGAGCGTCTCGATCGTCGACGCGTGCCTGGTGAACAGCGCGGCGTGATAGTCAATCTGGCCTCCGCGCGCGCAGCACACGTCGACGGAGACGAGGCCGGCGTCCTCGAGCTGGATCGCGACGAGCGGCGGCGCCCAGGCGATCTGCGCGCGACCGGCCGCGACCTCGACCTCGAGCGCGTCGTACGAGGGGAGCACCCGCGGCGTCACCGGGCGACCGAGGGCGCTCGCGAGCTCGGCGCAGATCGCGGCGAGGTGGCGCTCGGCGCCGGACGATCCCGAGACCACGGCGAACGTCAGCGCTTCGTCGGCGGCGCCCGAGGACCGCGCTTCCGTGTCAGCTTCTCCCATGATGACGCCACGGTAGCCCAACTCACGGTGCCTGCGGTGCGCCCGGAACAACTTCGTTGGCGGTCGCTCACTTTTTTTGTGATCGATCGGGCTCGGTCCGGCCATCATCATCCATGGCGCTTCGATCTCCTCACCCGGCCGGCCGCAGGGCGACCTCGTGACGGCGATCGGGATCTCTACCATGTTCCTCGCGGCCGACTGGACAGACGAGGACGCCGCCCCCGCGGCCCCGACGGCGGCCGAGAAGGCCCGGCTCGCGAGCCTGGTGGCCGAGCATTTCGAGCTGATCTGGCGCACGCTCGCGCGGATCCGCGTCCCCTCGGCCGACCTCGCCGACTGTGTCCAGCAGGTGTTCGTGGTGGCCTCGCGGCGGCTCGGATCGATCGCGATCGGGAGCGAGCGTTCGTTCCTGATCGGCACGGCGATCCGCGTGGCGCGCGACGCGCGGCGCACCCTCGGACGGCGGCGCGAGGTGCCCGAAGACGAGGGCGTCGAGCCCCTGAGCCTCGATCCGCAGCCGGACGAGCTCACCGATCAGAAGCGCCTGCGCCAGGTGCTCGACGCGGTGCTCGGGGCCATGCCCGAAGAGCTGCGCGAGGTCTTCGTCCTCTTCGAGCTGGAAGAGATGTCCACCCCCGAGATTGCCACTCTGCTCGAGATCCCCGTCGGTACCGCGGCGTCGCGCCTCCGCCGCGCTCGCGAAGAGTTCGACCGGCGCGTCGCGCGGCTCCACGCCGCCGCGGCGCGCGGAGCCAGATCATGAGTGAGCCCCGACGGATCCTGGACGAGAGCGCGGGCAAGGACGGCGATCCGAGCGCGGCGCTCCGGCGATCGCTGCTCCGCGCGGCGCGCGACGAGGTGTCGCCGCCGGCGGCGCAACGCGATCTCCTGGCGGCGCTGGGCCTCGGCGACAGCGCGGTGAGCGCGCGCCCGGCGGAGGCGCGCTCGCGGCGCGAGCCAACGGCCCTGCGGTGGACGCCGCCGGCGCTGTTCTCCTCGGTTCTCCGCGGCGAAACGCTGGATCCTCGCCGCTACGGGGCCGGCGCGCTCTTCTCGGTCATGGCCCATGCGGCGGTGGTTGCGCTGGCGCTTCATGGCCTGTCCGGCGCGACGGCGCCGCGCCCCGGGGAGCCTCAGGCCATGGTGCAGCTCTCGGCGCGACCCGTGGCGGTGCTGCCGCCGGGCATGGCGACAGCGCCTCTCGGCGAGCCTTCACCGGCGCGCGATCCCGCGGCGATCATGGCTCCTCCCGAGCGAGGAGATCGGGTAGCGGCGCGCGCGATCGAGGGCAGCCGCGCGGGCAGCCCGTGGGTGCGAGTCTCTTCGCCGGACGAGCTCGCCGCGGGCGCGGACTCCCGATCTCCGGCGGCTCACAGCACGTCAGAGGCCCGGATCGCCGGCCCGTCCGCGATCTCGCCGCCGGCCGGCGTCGCGGCGCCACTGCCCTCCTCGGAGATCTTGCCCTTCGGCGACGGGATGAACCTCCCCCGCCTGATCGAGGGCCCGGAGCCCGTCTATCCGCGCGCGGCGCGCGAGGCCCGGGTGCAAGGCACGCTGCTGGCAAAGTGCGTGATCACCACCCAAGGCGCGCTCCAGGGCTGCAAGATCTTGAAGTCGCTCCCGTTCCTCGACGAGCCGGTGCTCACCGCGCTCGCCGGGCGTCGCTATGCCCCGGTGATGTTCCAGGGCCGCCCGATCAACGTCGAGTACGTGATCTCGTTGCGGTTCGAGCTGCCCTGATCGCAGCGCCGCGGCCTCTCTCTCACGGTTGATTCACAGGATCCGCGGCTCCACGGGGGCCGATCGGGAAGGATGGGTAGCGTCCATGTTCGAGTCCTCGTTGCGCCTGAACACGCCCTCTGGCCGGA
Source organism: Byssovorax sp. (assembly GCA_040006075.1). Taxonomy (GTDB): domain Bacteria; phylum Myxococcota_A; class Polyangia; order Polyangiales; family Polyangiaceae; genus JANYGI01. Next base: position 3,576 of record JBDTXR010000262.1, read on the forward strand.
GCCTCGGCACCGGCGCGGCATTTTCCGTGGCAACCCACGCTGCCGTGATTGCCGCGGTGCTCTTCGCGGCGAGCCGCTCGCCCGCGGCGAAGCTCGACGCGCCGGAGGTCGTCTTCCGGACGGCCATGGCGCCCGCACCTCCGCCGCCTCCCCCGCTCGGCGGCGGCGCCCAGGCGGCCCACACCGAGCCGAAGAAGAAGCCGGTGCACGTCAATCCAGACACCTACGTTCCGGTGACCGCCGCAAAGCAGGCAAAAGAGCCCGAGCCTGCGCCCGAGGCACCGGACGTCGGCGAGCCCGGCGGCCAGGTGGGCGGCGTCCCCGGCGGCGAGATCGGCGGCACGATCGGGGGCCAGATCGGTGGCACGATCGGTGGGACAGGCACCGCTGTCCCCACCGCCCCTCCGGCGCCGACGATCCCGCCGCCCACGAATCAGGTGCTCCCGTTCGGCGAGGGCATGAATCGCCCCCAGCTCCTGACCGGCCCGGAGCCGGCGTTCCCGCGCGAAGCGCTGGAAGCACGGGTGGAAGGCACGCTGCTCGCAAAGTGCGTGATCACCACCGAGGGCGCGCTCACCGGCTGTCGGATCATCAAGTCGCTGCCGTTCCTGGACCAGCCGGTGCTCGCCGCGCTGGCGCAGCGGCGGTATACCCCGGTGTCGTTCCAGGGCCGGCCGGTCGCGGTGGAGTACGTGATCCCGTTCAAGTTCACGCTCAAATGAGCGATTTTTCGAGCAGAGCTACTTCCGCCCGCTCTTGCGGGCCTTGACGGAAGGGCTCTTCGCCGCAGCGCGAAGCCGCGCGAGCTCGGCTTCGAGCTGGGCCCGAGCCGCCTGCTCCGCTTCGAGCCGAGTCGTCAACTCGCGCGAGGTAGCCTCGGCGCGCTGCTTCGCCTCGACGTCGGTCGGGAAGAGCGTCGCCCCATTGAAGCCGGTGCCGATCCGGACGCGACAATCGTCACCGAAGCCGACCGCGCACAGGTGGCAGCCGAGAATTTTTGACTTCACGCGATCGGCGTTGGTCGCCTCCACCAGCACCAGGCCGCGCTTGCTTTTTCGGAACACCTGGAAGCGAAACCGCGCCTGGCTCAGCGCGAAGTCGGGATCGAAGACCACGAGCTCTTCGACGCCGAGGCGGGCATATTTGCCCGGTGAAGTCAGGTAGTCCTTCTCCACATCCTGCGAGACGACCTCGAAGGCGAACGAGGGGACACAGCCTGTCTCCCAGACCTTCCACGCTCCGACGGACTTGCCCGGGACCACGCCCGGCAGCACGTAGACGTCGGGCGCCACGCACTCTCGTGGATTGTACTGTTCCCAGTAAAAGTACTGATCGGCGCCCACAAACGCCGGCTTTCCGCGATCCTCGAGCCAGCGCTCGATCAGCACGCGGAGCAGCTCCGAAATGAACCGCTGGAGCGACCCTTCCCCCATGTCGTCCTCGATTGGATAAATCGTACGGTCTTTTGCGACGACGAGCTTCGGAGCCGCGCTGGACATGACGCGGAGCCTACCACAGGCGGGGGGCGCGGGCGCGATCTCGCGCACGGGCACGTTGGGCGCTTCCTTTCAGGCGGATCGAGCAGCGGGCTCAGCCGCCGGCTTCCCGCACCGGGGGCCGACACCGACCGACGCGTGCTCCTTGTGTGCCCTGGACTCGGCCCGATCCTGGTAGAGTGCGCCAATGAGAACCGCCAAGAAGCCGTGGAATGTGCTCCTGGGATCCAGTGCCGTCGCCGCGCTCCTCGGCTGCGCAGGCGCCCCCGCGCCGACCGTCGCGCCGCCCGCTCTGCCCGCGAAGCCCACCGCGGCCGAGCCGGCGGCGAAGGAGCCGATCGAGACCGGGAGCACCTGCGTGAAGGCCGAGTCGCAGTGCGATGGTGGCGAGTGCGTGCTCACGATCAAGAATGGCTGCGATCAGGCCGCCTCGTGCGACGCGGCGATGACGACGACCTGCAAATCGCCGGTCGGCGAGATGGTCGAGGCCGCCCGGCGCAAGCGGCAGACGTTCGCCGCGAAGACCGATGGGGAGATCCGGCTGGTGGGCGACTGCCAGGGTGGGGAGATCTTGCGGACGGCGATGAAGAGCATCGTTTGCAAGTAGCGACGCCGCATCGGGCTCAGGCGGAATCGTCGGCTTTGGCCCCTTCCACCACCGGCCGCCGCAGCGCACACGCCGCCAGGATCGCCAGCGCCGGAGTGAGCACCATGTGGTATCGATCCTCCCCGAAGAACACCGCGTGCGTCACCACCACCGACGCCACCGCCACCGCCAGATAGCCAATCACCCCGCCGTTGCGCGGCCGCCCCGGCAGCGGTAGAAACGCCACGACAGGGATCATCACCGCGAGCGGCCAGGCCTGGTGCAGATCATCCGTCACGCCGTGCAGCGCCAGCAGGAGCATGAGCACCAGCAGCCCGAGCTGCACCAGGCGATCTCTCGCCCGGCGATGCGACGGCAGCGCGATCACCCCCAGCGCCGCAAAGGCCAGCAAGAGCCGATGGCTCACCGAGAGCACATCCCTCCCGATCGCCTTGCGCGGCTCGGGCCAGCTCTCCGGATCTGCTTCTCCCAGATAGCCCATGGGGAAGGATTCGTGGTCGAAGGTGTACGACAGCTTCTTCGGGATCAGACCCAGCCACCACCGGGGAGAGGCCTTGATCCACCTCATTCCCTCCTCCATCCAGCAGCGATCTTGCTGCACCTGCCCGGTCACCACCGGGCATCCGTCGGTGCCATGCAACGTCTCGAATCGCCCTGTGGCCCTGGGAAACGCGCCGATCGCCAGATTCCAGCCCGCGTTGGTGGACACGAGGGCGCAGCCATCCATGACAGTGCAGTTGCGCACCGACCATGGAGCAACCACGGTGAGCGCGGCAGCCAGCGCGATCCCCGCAGGAATCAAGGCTTTTCCTATCGCCTTGAGCCCCGGCCACCAGGCACCTCTCGGCCCGGGCCGCAGCGCGAGAAACACCAGCCCAGGAGCGCACAGCAGGCTTTGCGGCCGCACCAGGATCGTGAGCCCGAGCGCGGCTCCAGCCGCCACGACGGCCGGGATCGGCCGCTGGATCCACCCGAGTGGTCCCGGCGCGGGCGCCTCTTTCCTTCGCACGAACAGCCACGCTGCCAGCAGCGTGCCAAACGCCGCGAGCGGCTCCGTCATCAATAGCGCAGAGTAAACGATGAGCCCCGGCGAGGCAGCCGTGATCATGCTCGCGACTCGCGCCCTCCACGTGCCAGTCGCGTACCGCGAAAGCCGGTGGACGACAGCCACCAGCAGAGCTCCGACCACGGCGTTGGCCACCGTCGCCACGTGCGGTCCTGCTCCGAAGATCTTGTACAAAATCCCCAGAAATCCGCTGTAGCCGACGGGATAATGGCACCACGGATGCCACACCTTGATCCCCTCAATCACCGCGTCGTCCGAGTATCCAAACCCACCTGCGATGCGCCGAGCACCGAAGTCGTAATAGTGCCCGTCCCACACCGGCTCTCGCGCCCAGGCGATCGCCACGTACAGGCGCGGCAGCAGCGCCGCGACGAAGGCTAGCCCGGTGAACGGCAGATCGCCGCCGGGCTCTCGGGTGGCGGCAGAAGCGTCGTCCCGCTCGGGGACACGCTCGCTCGCGGGATCAACGCTTGGCGCCACTCGCGTTCTCGCGGAGCTTGCGCATGTACGTCTTGCTCACCTGGGAGGGATCGAGCTTGAGGACCTTGGCCACCGTCTGGACGAAGCCCGAGATGTAGACGGCGGCGGGGAGATCGCCGGGCATCTCGTTCTCGATCGCGTTGAGGTGCGCGACCGAGATCTTGGTCCGCTGCGCGATGTCGGTGAGCTCCACGCCCTGGCTCTCGCGCACCTTGCGCAACAAGGCGCCGGTGAACTGGGTCTCGGCGTTGATCTCGCGGGCGAGCTCGGCCTGGAGCAAGCCCAGCTCCGCGGACGAGGCGCTCAAGCTTCGAAGCGGGACGAGCGGGCCGTGCGGCTCGTCGGGGTAGGTCGAGAGATCGTACGCGCGGCGGCGCACCGGATCGAGCAGCGTGTCGTGCGCCTCTTCGATCCGCGCCTGCTCCGATCGCAGCACCGCGGGCTGCACCACCGACGCGACCGGGAGACCACCCTCGCGGAAGATCTCGCGCTGACGCTTGTACGCGCGGCGGATCTCGTCGTCGGTCGCCGCGCGCGCGAGGCCGAGGACCTCGTAGAGCGTGGTCGGGCCCTTCATGCGGATCGCGGCGGCGGCGGCGGCGGCGAGCATCTCGGCCGGGCGCGAGGCCTGGGCCGTGAGGAGCGCGAGGAGGCGGCGCGAGACGCGCTCGATGTTGCGCGCGCTCTTCGACGTGGGGCTGTCGATCAGGAGCGGCTGGCGACGCCGCACCGTGAGCCACACAGCGTCGTCGTGCTCGATGTGACCGAGGTAGTCGATCGGGATCCCGAGGAAGCGCTCGGACACCGAGGCCATCGCCGGGCCGAGCTCGAGATCGCTCTTGAGGCGGGTCTGCCCGACCACGAGGCGAGGCGTGATCCGCCGCATTTCCTGGGCTGCAACCGCCGCGACGCCGTCGTCGAACTTCTTGATCTCGGCGACGATCTGCGGCGGGCTCGCGAGCGGCGGGAGACCCCCGATGATCCGCTCGACCAGGCGGAGCTTGAAGCGCTCCTTCATCAGCGCGCGGCGCAGCGTGCGCAAATACAGCGATCGACAGAAGCGGTACGTGGTCTCGATCGCCAGCGGCTCGGGCGCCGTGACGCAGATGCTCACGTCGCCCTGCAAGAAGATGTCGAGCGCCGAGGGCGTGGTCGCGGCCCCGAGGTTGATGATCACGTAGTCGGCGCCGAGCTCGCCGAGGTGCTTGAGGAAGCTCGCGCCGCGGCTCGGCCGAGCGGGCGTCGCCGTCATCGGATCGTAGGCCGTCGGAAGGATCCGCAGGCCCGGGACGGTGGTCGCGACGAGCTCGGCGGTGCCCTCTTCAATCGCCGACGTCGACGCCAGCGGCGGCGAGTCGAGCCCGAGCACCGAGTGCAAATTCGATCCGAAAGGATCCGCGTCGCAGACCACGACCTCGCGCCCGAGCTGCGCGAAGTACACGCCGAGGTTGACGGTGAGCAGCGTCTTCCCGACGCCGCCGCGCCCGCCGCCGACGACGATGATCCGACGCCCGCGCCCGCCGCTCGCGCCGCTCTCGATGGGCGGCAGCGGATAGGCCGACGGCGGCGGGATGGAGTCGTACGAGTCGCCCAAGGGGCCGGACCCTAGGCGCAAGGCGCGCCCGGCGCAAATTCAGATCTACTCTGGAAGCTCGATAGCCGTCTCTGGAACGCCGAGCATGTCGCGCTCGACCCGGTTCAGGTTCCTCACGTAACGCGGCAGCTCCTCTTCGGCTCTGGCGTCGTACTGAAAATGATCGACCGCGCTGAGGAAGCGAGAGAGCAGGCGATCGTGCGGGACGAGGCCGCGCTCGATCATGGCTTGCACGTCGCTCTGATCATTCGAGTGAAAGCGCTTCAGCTTGGTCACGACCACGTCGACGACGTCGAGCACCGCGATCTCGAACTTGCGAAGCGACCTGTTCAGCTCGACCTGCGGGTGCCAGACGGATGCCCCGGGAAGGAATGGTACCCCGTTGCCAACGACATCGAGGTACATGCGGTGCTTCTGGTGGAGCGGCGTCCCCGCTCCAGCCAGCGCGAGCAATCTCGGCTTGATCGCGGTGATAGCCTCTGTTTCGAAGACGTCGCTGTCCTTGGTCCCGCGCTCGTAATCAGCTTGAAGCATGAGCGCGGTCGCTCCGATCAGACGGAGCGGGATCTTGATCGCGTCGACATCTGGCCACCTGGCGTCGATGTCCTGAAAGAATGCGTCAATGGACATTGGCTGCTCTCAGGGCCTCGATGAAGTCGTCGGGTTGCAGGCTGGTGATGATTCGCCACCGCTGCGAGATGGCAGAGGACGACGCCGCGACCGCGTGACGCGTCTTCGCGCTGCTGATCGTGGCGTCCAGAAGATCCGGTGGAGCGCTCCCCGCCGTGAACGCTTGCTGCGCCGCCTGCGAGGTCGCGAGCTCGAGGAACATCTCGAGCACGGTGTCGGCGCGCCGGTAGCGCTGTGCGAGCGGTCTTGGCAACGATCGAGTGAGCTCCGCGCGGACCGCGACGAGGGTGTTCTCCACGAGCCACGCCAGCCGGCGCTCGAGCCCGGCCTGGGCGAGGTCGATCCGCAGCTTGCCGAGGTGCACGCGGTTGATGTTGCGCACGAGGACCGGAGCGAGCGCGGTCAGGAGTCGCGGCGCTCCGGCCAGCAGCGCCTCGCGGACAACCTCGCCGAGGTCGTCGAGCTGCTCGTAGGGCACGAGATCGCTGCTCTCGCGCAGATGGACGGCGCCGAGCCGGGCGAGCGCGTTCTGGATCTGCGCGTCGTGGTCCACCGTCGGCGGCGCGAAGTGGCTCGCGGTGACGTTGAAGAGCTTCAGCATGAAGAGCAGCTGCTCGGCCGTGAAGGAGCCGTTACCGCGCTCCAGCTCGCTGAGACGGCCCTGAGAGAGCCCGAGCTGAGCCGCGAGCTCCGCCTGGGTGAGCCGACGCCCCGCGCGGAGCGCGCGCACTTTGCCGGCGACCGTCTGCCGGATTTGCTCCAATCTTTTCGATGATCTGGCGGCGATCATATCGGAAAACAGATAATTTTATCTGTCACCAGATATATCCTAAGCGATCGATCCTGCACAGCGCGAGAAAAATTTCGAGCGCACGCCTCTCCCCGCGTCGCCCAAGGGGCCGGACCCTGGGCGCAAGGCGCGCCCGGCGCAAATGCCGCCTTTCGCGCCGCGTGGGGGTCGGGGTAACGTCGGCCGATCATGCGAACGATTCTCTCGATCCTCGCCGCCTCCGCGCTCGCGCTGGTGGCCTGTGGAAGCAGTGAAAGCAGCAGCGGCACCACGGGCGGCGCGTCGACGTCGACCTCGAGCGGCGCGGGCGGAGCGATCGATCCGGGATCGACCAGCAGCACCGGCAGCGGCAACGGGATGGTCTGCGCGGCGGGGACGCTCTGCCTCCAGGTCAAGCAGGTCGACGCCGGGGGCGCGGTCGCGAGCGGGCGCGTCGCCGTCGTCTGGTATCCGTTCGACGACGCCAACACGACGCCGCCGCTCGTCGCCTACGACGCGCCCTTCGATCCGGCGACGAAGCGGATCGACATTCCCTATCAGGCCCTCGCCCCGGTGACCGATGCGCTCATGCTCTGCACCAGGAGCTGCATGGATCCGGCGACGTGCCCGTGCATGGGCGATCCCGCGCTGGGCTTCGCCGCCGTGGGCGTCGGGCAGGACCTGAACCAGGATGGCAAGCTCGACGCCGCAGAATTCGAGAGCACGCTCTACGGCTCGGGGCGGCTCGCCGTGGTGTACTCGCAGAAGGCCTATCACCCCTCCCCGGCCAGCGTCGCGGCGATCCTCCCCGAAGGCATCAACGTCGGGACGCACGCCTATCGCATCATCGCCAAATCGGGCGGATCACCCTTCGATCAGCTCGGGATCGCCTTCGATGGCACGGTGTTCGATCTCGACGTGTGCTCGGGCGCGCCCGGCTGCAAGGTACCGACTCCGAACCTGCATTGACGCGAGGAGGCCTTGGCGCTGGCTCAACGATCCTTCGAGTCGACCCGGATCCCGTAGCGCTCCATCAGCCGGTGCGCGAGCTGGCGCGAGATCCCCATCGCCTGCGCGGCGCGCGACACGTTGCCCGCGTGCTCGCGCAGCTTGAGCGCGAGGTACGCGCGCTCGAAGCGCTCCACCACCAGCTCGCGCGCCTCGCGCAGCGGGAGCCGCGCGAGCTCGCCCACGCCCGCCTCGCCCGGTCGGGGAGACGCGGCCGAGCGGGAGATCGCCTGCTCGCCGAGATCGGGGAAGAGCGTCAGGCGCGCGACGGTGTTGCGCAGCTCGCGCACGTTGCCCGGCCAGTCGTGCGCTTGCAGCATTTCGAGCGCGTTCGGCGGGAGATCGGCGAGCGTGCGCGGGGGGTCCTGTGCGGAGAGGAAGCGCGCGACCAGCGCGGGAATGTCGCTGCCGCGATCGCGCAGCGGCGGCACGGTGAGCTCGACGACGGCGAGGCGGTAGTAGAGATCTTCACGGAACGCGCCGCCGGCGACGCGCGCCCGGAGATCGCGGTGGGTGGCGGCGACGACGCGCGCGTCGATGGCGGTGTAGCTCGTCCCGCCGAGCCGGCGCACCTGCCGCGACTCGAGCGCGCGCAGCAGCTTGGGCTGGAGATCGAGCGGCAGCTCGCCCAGCTCGTCGATGAACAGCGTGCCTCCATTGGCCTGCTCCAGGAGCCCCGCGCGCGCCTGCTGCGCTCCGGTGAACGCGCCCTTCATGTAGCCGAAGAGCTCCGCCTCGATCAGCGTCGGCGCGACCGCGCCGCAGTCGAAGACGACGAACGGCCCGGCGCGGCGCGGGCTCGCGTCGTGGATGCCGCGCGCGAGCAGCTCCTTGCCCGTGCCAGAAGCCCCGAGCAGAAGGATGGTCTCGACCGTCGCCGCCGCGCGCTCGAGCCGGGCGAAGAGGGCGCGCATCGGGACGCTTCCTCCGAGCGCTTCCCCGAAGCGCGCGGAGATGGAGAGCGGCACGAGCGAGGGCTCCCCGGCCACGCGCACGGTGAGCGTGGAGCCGCCGACCGTGACCTTGCGGCCGAGCGGGAGGAGCACCTCGACGATCGCCAGATCGCCGACGATCGT
>JBDTXR010000263.1:0-12193 GCA_040006075.1 Byssovorax sp.
TCGCGGCGACGACCGGCTCGACCTTCTTCGCGACGACGACCGGCTCGACCTTCTTCGCGACGACGACCGGCTCGACCTTCTTGACCGAGACCGGAGCCTCGACCTTCGCGACGGGAGCTTCGTCCTCGTCGTCGCCCAGGTTGCTGAATGCCTCGCCCGCGGCGAGCACCTCAGCGGGCGTGATCTTGGCGGGCGCGATCACCTCCTCGACGGCAGCCTCCGCGGGCGGTGCGCCTCGCAGCGGCGGCAGCGTCTCGGGCTCGACCGAAACCGGCGCCGACACCGGCGACGCCGCTGTGACGTCCGCGTACTCCTCGCCCCCGGCGAGATCCGACTCCGGCGGGTCCGACTCCGGCGGGAGAGACGAGTTGCGTGATGGCGAGGTCCGGGGCCGCAGGCTCCGACCCTTGTTACCCGCCCGCATCGAAGCGCGAAGTCGATTGGACATGATGGAAACCAACCTCCGAACGGCCCCTCGACGAGGAGCCTGCAATGGCAGTGCGTTACCGGTGTAACGCGAGTCCCGCCCGACCCGGGCGCGTATACACGAACCAGGCCGACCCGATCGTTTCGTGAAACCCGGCGTTCGCCGACCGACGTCGCTCCGGCTGTGCCGAACCGTGCCGAGCGACATGACCTGACTGCCGCCGGGGTATTTTTGCGGCTTTCGGGGCTTGGGACCAGCGCGAAATCTGCGGACTGGAAAGATTGCCCCTACAATCTCGCACCTTGGCCCTCAACTGCCCCGTGCGCAATGCGGGGAATGCGGGCGAGAATGCGGGCGCTCCCATCACGCGGTGAATGGCCGTTGCGCTCGATTTTCTTCAGCAATTCGATCCAAATCGACCGCGTCGAGCGGCGCTCGGCGGGAGCGCAGCAGGGCTCACATCGGGCAGCCATGGCCTGATCCGCGGATCGCCGTCGCGCACCCGTTCAGTGCTTCGAAAGTGTCACTGCGCGACCGGCCACCGGCGCCTCGCGCGGCAGCACCAGCGTCTCGATCTTCTTCTTCTCGTCGGCCTTCAGCGCCGTCCCGGCGAGGTTGAACGCGTTCTCCCACGGCACCGCCTCGTCGCCCGAGAACAGCGCGATCGTCGACTCGCATCCCGCGAGATCCTTCGTGATCTGCTCGCCGGTGTTCGACAGATCCGGCCCCGCCATCCCCTTGCGCTGCTTCTTCGCCGTGCCGCCCTTCACGGGCCAGATCGCGGTCGACAGATCCTTCAGCACCATCGTCGTGACTGTGCACGCCGGCACGGACGCCACACGCGCCTCGGGGGTCACCGTGATCTCCTTCGCCAGATCGTCGCGCCCGTCGGTCTTGATCGTCACCTTCGGCGCGCCCGCTTCCCCCAGCGCAGCGACCACCGCGGCCACGTACGGCGTCTTGGCCTTCTTCTCGACGATCAGCGTCACCTTCTCGCCGTTGATGGGCAGATCCTTGACGACCTTCGCGAGCTTCTCGGCGCCCTGCGGGTCGGCGAGGTTGATCCGCGTCCCGCCGAGGTACGGCCCCTCGTTGTCGACCAGGAGCTCGGGCATCCCTTTGGGCTTGATCGGCGCGGGCGGCGTGGGCGTGGCCGTCGTCGCGGCGGTGGACGTCGACGCCCGGCTCCCACCCGTCGACTTCGGCGGATCGTCGTCGCACGCGGCGAGGAGCGCGCCGATCGCGAGGAGCGGCAGCGCCAGGGATCGAGCCTGGATCGCGAAGGGGACAGACATGGCCGCGCAGCATAACCGAAACGTCGCGGCTGATCTCCTTCGCGGCCATGCGGTGCGTGACGGGCGTCTGGCTCCGATCCGGCCGCTGTGCGAAAGTCGCCCGCCGATGCGCTCGCCCTTCCTCGCTCGCCTTCACGCGCTCGCCTCGAGCGATCGGCTCGCCGTCGAGGACGACGTCGCGCGTCGCTCCTTCGCCGAGCTCTTCGATCGCGCCCTCCGCGCTCGCGCCGCGCTCTGCGAGGGCCAGGCTTCGCTCGGCGGGCGCCGCGTGGCGATCCTCGTCTCGCCGGGCGCCGCGTGGGTCGAGGCCTTCCTCGGCGTCATCCTCGGCGGCGGCGTCGCGCTCCCGCTCTCGCCGCTCTACCCGCCGGCCGAGCTCGCGTGGTTCGGCGACGACGCCGGCGCAGATACCCTGGTTTTGTCGGCCGATCTCGCTGCCCGCGCGGCCGACCTCGCGAAGGATCGCCGCGTCCTCGCGGTCGAAACCATCGCCTCCGGCCCGCGCGAAGAGGCCGCCTCCATCGCCGCGATCGCCCCCGACGCCACCGCGCTCTTGCTCTACACGAGCGGCACGACCGGCAAGCCCAAGGGGGCGATGCTCACCCACGAGAACCTCGCCGTGCAGGCCGCGTTGCTGCGCGAAGCGTGGGGGTTCTCGGCCGACGATCGGCTCCTCCACGCCCTCCCGCTCCATCACCTTCATGGACTCGGCATCTCGCTCCTCACCACGCTGCTCGCCGGCGCCTCGGCGCGGCTGCTCCCGCGGTTCGACGCTGCGCGGCTGTGGAACGAGCTCGCCGATCATCAAATCACCACCTTCATGGCGGTGCCGACGATGTATCAAAAGCTCTTCGAGTGCTTCGACGCGGCCGACGAGCCCACCCGCGCGCGGTGGGCCGAGGGCGCGCGCTCGCTCCGACTCGCCACCAGCGGATCGGCCGCGCTCCCGGTCACCCTCGCGGCCCGCTGGAAAGAGCTCACGGGCACCATCCCGCTCGAGCGCTTCGGCATGACCGAGATCGGCGTGGGCATGAGCAACCCGCGCGATCCCTCGGCGCGCCGGCCCGGATTCGTGGGGCCCCCGCTCCCCAGCGTCGAATCGCGCATCGTCGACGACACCGGGCGCGACTCGCTCACGGGCCCGGGCGAGCTCTACATCCGTGGCCCCAGCGTCTTCAAAGGCTACTGGAACCGCCCCGACGCCACGGTCACGGCCTTTGCCGAAGGCTGGTTCAAGACGGGCGACATCGCCGAGCGCGCCGAGGGTGGTGCCATTCGCCTCCTCGGTCGCACCTCGGTCGATATCCTCAAGAGCGGTGGATACAAGCTCAGCGCCCTGGAGATCGAGGAGGCCCTGCGCGAGAACCCCGCCGTGGGCGAGGTCGCCGTCATTGGTTTACCGGACGAGGTCTGGGGCGATCGGGTCGTCGCCGTCATCGTCCCCGCCGCGGGCGGAGAGGCCGAGTGCGCGACCGAGGCCCTCCGCGCCTGGGCGCGCGACCGACTCGCCGCCTACAAGATCCCGCGCGAGACGGTCCTCGTCGCGGCGCTCCCGCGAAATCCCCTGGGGAAAGTGGTCAAACCGGAGCTGATTCAATCTCTCCGCGCCACGTTGCCCGGCCCGCTCAAAGCCACCTGATTCCACACCTCGGAGACGACCATGTACGCTATCGCCATCATCCGTTACCGCCGCCCGCTCGAGGAGGTGCTCCGCGTCGTCGACGCTCACCGGGCCTATCTCGGCGAGCTGAATGAAAGAGGCCTGCTCCTCGCCTCCGGGCCCTTCGATCCACGGTCCGGCGGCGCGCTGATCCTCCGCGTCCCCGACGAGGGCAGCGCCGCGGCGCTCGACGCCATCCGCGACGGCGATCCCTTCATCCGGCAGGGGATGGCGCAGTACGAGCTGCTCCCGTGGGCGCCCACCTACGGCAAAGACGATCTCGACAAGATCTGATTCACCCCCGCCTTCAGTGGTGAAGGTGCGAGAGCACCAGCCACGCGGCGATCACCAGCACGCCGAGCGAGACCACGAGCGCGACGATCACCCCGGCGCTGCCGCTCGATTTCGCCGCGGGCACCTGCCGGACCGAGCGGGCGGCGTTCACCGTCGTCACCGACAGGTTCATCGCGTGGAAGAAGCTGGTGAAATCGACCAGGAGCTGGGTGTACGCCCCCACGTGGATCGGGACGACCGCGCCCTTGTAGCGCTCGGCGTACTGCTCTGTCAGGAGCGCATACGAGCGGAGCTCGGCCGTCTGCTTCACGGTGTTGGCCACGCCGATCACGATCGTCGGCCCGCCGTCGGCCGGAACCAGCTTGATCGGCTGCACCACCTGCTTGCCGCCGCCGGTCGAGGGGCCGTCCGGCGTGGCCAGGTGGATCCGGAACATCACCGGTCCGTCGAGGCCAGCCGCGAATCGCTCCTCGAAAAGGTCGGCCAAGGTGACGGCCTTCGCCGCGACATGGGTATATCTCGCCTGGTCGTCCACGGTCCGCTTCCTCGCTCGGTGGGGTGCCGAGGCGGGCACGCTAGCACCGGCGCTCGCTGCGGCGAAGTTGGTGACAGCCCGGGCCGCCCCGGGAGCTACCGCTACGAGAGCAGGCCGAGGCGGCCGAGCAGCTTCCCGGCGGCGCGGAAGCCCTGCGCGCGGCCAAATTGCAGCAGGTGTCCACCGTGGAACGTCGTCAACGGCGCCCCGAAATGATCGGCCAGCCAGCGCGCGTGCGTCGGCGGCGTGATCCGGTCGCCCGCGGCGGCGAGGATCAGCACCCGATCGGGATCGATCCGCGACGGCCGAGCGAGCGGGCTCACCACCCGCAGCGCCGCCGAAAGGCCGTCGAACTGCAGGCGCTGCTGCTCGGTGCTCCCGATTAACCGCCCGCCGGTTCGCGCCAGATCGGCGATGGATGCCAGCGGGATCATCGGGATCGCGAAATCGAGCGTTGGATCGACGGTCGCCAGCAACGATGTGGTGTAGCCGCCGAGGCTCATCCCCATCGAGCCGACCGCGGGCGCGCCGCGAGCGCGGAGCAGGGTCATCAAGGCTCGCAAATCGTGCACGGACTGGCGGAACCCCTCCACCGTCATCCGCGGATCGCTCGACGGAAACAGGGCAGCTCCGCTCCGCGGGGACCGCACCGCATGAAACGGGAGCACGGGAATGACCACGTCGAGCCCGCGCTCGAAGAGCCAGTCAATCGGCCAGACGCGCTCTTCGAGGGAGAACTGGCCACAGCGATACCCGTGGATGAGCATCACCGCCGGCCGCGCCGGGCCGTCGTGGAGGAAGAGGCGGGCCGCCGCGATCCGGTTCTCGGTGTGCCCGAGATAGCGCGGCGCGACCGCGTCGCAATGCACCATGAAGCCGCTCGCCCAGGTGGCGTCGAGCACCTCGCCGCCCTTGATTTTCCGGACCCGATCGAGGCGAGGATCGATGGCGAGCGGCTCGGGAAAGAAGCCACCGGCGTCGAGGTAATGCTCCGGGCGATCGTACATCGCGGTGATCAGCGCGAGCTGGCTCAGCCGGTCGCCGTGGCCGAGCGCCTCGGTCCGCACGTCGTCGCGCGAGAGCGAGCTTCGATGGAAGAGGGCCTTGCGAGCCGCGTTGTCGAAATGGGACGCGGCCCGGTTCAGGACATGGCGCAGCATGACCACCTCGCGGGTGAACCCCCCGGGATTTCGCGCCTCAGAGGGCACCCAGGGCCGCGGCCGAGGCCACGGTCCGGGACTCCTTGGCAGCCACGACGTCGGCGATGGAGAAGGGCACCGGGTGGGCCTGGTTGCGGCGCCAGAGCTCCGCTTCGTCGCGGAAATGCGGGCTCTTGGTGTCCCACACGTTCCCCCCCGGGAGCGCGTTGAACGCCTTCGGACCCGAAGGATCCATGTCGATCACGAAGCGCTGCGAGGGCCCGTGAACGTAGTTGAACGCCGGAGCGCTGGAGAGGCCGGCGAAGCCGAAGTCCGACGAGTCGACCCCGAACGAGTCCCCATGACGGGGGAACCCGCCCGGAAACACCTTGTCGCTCGGCGGCGGGATACTGAGGCTCGAGAAGATGCTGACCAGCGCGTCGAACGTCACCGTGTGGTAGGCGCCCCAGCGGTACGTGGCGAGATCGGGGCCGGCCAGCTTCTCCAGCGTGGTGAGCGCGTCGAGGAGCGCGCGGACCATCCGCTCGTGGCGGGACTCGACCGCGGGAGTCGTGAGATCGTCCCAGATCGCGCTGTCGCCCGTGGCCGCGTCGAAGGTGGCAAACTGCGCCGGATCGCCCTTCACCAGCCGGATGAAGGCCTTGGCCTTGCTCTCGCGATCGTAGGTGATCCCCATCTTGGTGAGCTCGTCACCGAACGTCCGCCCGAGGACCCGCACGAGCCAGGTATTGAACAGCAGGGTCGCCTGCGAGGCCTTCACCTCCGCGGCGTCCTTCCCCGCAGCGTCCCTGGGAAGGTTGGTATCGGGATCGATCCCCGAGGCCGCCTCGTAGTCGGCGTCCTTGCCCCAGGAGTCGAGCAGGCCTCGAACCACGAGGATCGTGGCCGATTTGTAGAGCGGATCGGTGACCACGGCCGTGAGATCCGGGTGGGTGCCCGGGGTCTTGCGCTCTTCCTCCGCCCGATCGATGGCGTCGAGCAGCGCGGGCGTCAGCGCCGAGCCCATGGCCGAGCGCGCGTCGGCCTGGATCGACTGGAGATCGTCGGTGGTGAACGCCTCTTTATGATCCTTGATCCGCTTCTGGATCCGGCCCTCGCGGAAGCCGATGTCGAACTGCGAGGCCAGGTACATGGGCTTCCCGTCGGGGAGCGTGTCATTGGAAGGATCGTTGTCGAGGGTGTTGCCGATGGGATCGTTGTTGGCAGTCGAGAGGAACCCTGCCGAGGGGTTCTTCTCCCAGGGCACGAGCCGCCCGGGCAAATAGCCAGTCCAGTCGGCCGTCCCGTCGCCGGGGAGAATGAAGCAGGGCAGGTTGCCGCTGTAGGTCTTGGCGTTCCACGCATAGGCGTTGGGATCGCGGACAGGCACGTTGGCGTGCGAGGTCCAGAGGATGTTGCCCGACGTATCGCCGAGCATCCAGTTCTGGGCGCCGACCCCGAAGGCGTCGAGGGCCGTTTGCGCTTCGTCGACGTCCTTGGCCCGCAGGAGCGCGACCACCGCCGTGAGCTCGGTCGTGGGCTCGATCCCGGTCCAGCGAATGCTCACCGCGCCGACCTTGGGATCGGGATCGATGATGGTGTGCTTGGGGGTGATGTTGGGCTGGATCGGCCCGTGGTGCGGGACAATCTTCACGTGGTAGACCAGCGGATCGCCGGTCTGGAGCTTGATCACCTCGTCGACCGTCTCGAGGGCCACGGCCTTGCCCTTCCACATCACCGACGCTCCGTCGGGGGTCAGCGTCTCGGCGAAGGCGTCGCTCACGTCGTATCCAGCGACGGTGGCGCCCCAGGCGATGTGCTCGTTGTGACCGAGGATGATGCCGGGGATCCCGGGGAACGCCACGCCGGCCACCTTGAGGTTCGACGACGCGTCGCCGCCGACGGGCGCCGTGACGTCGATCGACACCGGCCAGAAGATCGAGGGCGAGATCAGCGAGAGGTGCGGATCGCTGGCCACCAGCGCGTGCCCCGTCTTGCTCCGCGAGGCCGCGATGGCCCAGTTGTTCGAGCCAAAGCCCTCGGGGTTCAGCAGCGCCCGCGTCCTCCGCGTCGCCGCGAGGTAGCCTTTGCTGATGATCGAGATATCCGGCCGCTTCCAGGCCTTGGCCTCTTTGCCCGGCAAAATCCTGGGTTTCCCCATCGGGTAACCGGTGGTCGTCGTCGCCGGATCGCCGGGCGAGAACAGGAACATATCGCGCTCCAGATTGGCGCGCTTCGCCAGGATCGGATCGGGGTCGGCGGCGGTGAACGTGGACCGGGCGCGGTCGAAGAAGAGCTGATTGCCGAGATCGCTGTCGGCGTCGTACGAGAGAAGGTGGGTTTGCAGGCGGCCAATCGCCAGCGAGTCGACGCCGCTCCAGTCGGTGAACGCGGCCTGCGGGATCTCGAACACGCCGGCCGGCAAATGAAACTTCCCGTCGCGGATCTGCCGGAATACCTGGCTCACGCCGTCGGCGTAGGCGTCGATGAGATCGCGCACCTCGCCCTTCGGGAGCGCGTCGTACTGGAGCTTGGCCGTGCGCGCGAGGCCGATGTGGCGATAGGTGATGTCGACATCGATCGTCGATTGATCGGAGTCGGAGAGGATCTCGGCCAGCCGCCCCTCGGAGACGCGACGGAAGAACTCGAGCTCGAGGGCCCGATCCTTCGCGACGATCCACCCCTCGGCGCGCATCGCGTCGTTGACGTTGGCCGCGTAGATGTGGGGCCGGCCGTACTTGTCCCGAACGATGTCGACCGGCGCGCTGAGGTTCTCGATGGTCACCCGCTCGTCGACCGGGAGATCGGCGCGCACGCCGAGCGGGCCGTTGGTGTCGCCGGCCGGCGGGATCGGCACGGGGACGGGCTTGATGCTGTCGGAGGAGCACCCGACGAGCGTGGACGAGGCCAGCATCGAGACCGCGACGAGGCGGCGAAGCGAGATAGCGCGCATGATCACTTGTACCGTGCGGAAGGCGTCTCGTCGCCGAAAATTCGCCTGTTTGCGCGACACGTGAGAAGCCTCGGCCCATGTCGCTCGCCCGGGCCGAAGAAGCCGAGACTCATGCCGTGAAGCCCGCCACAGGAGGCCTCGCGTTCCTCGACGGCGCCGAGCGCGCGGGCGTTCACGCCGAGCTCCGCGCGCGCCGCTGGCTCGTCGTCAACGCGCCCACGAGCCGGCCCACGCCCGGCGATCTGCGCCGCGCGATCGACGACGCCGTCGAGGGCGCGCTGGCGCTCCGCGGCGCTCTCCCGCCCTCGGTCGACGTCGAGGCCGGCGTCGAGATCACCGTGCGCGATCAGGTCTTTCGCACCCGCGCCCTCGGCGCCACCGGCCTCGCGCTCGCGTTCCCGCCGCTCCCGGGCAACGCCGCTCGCCCGTCGCTCGACGCGCGCGACAGCGCCGTCCTCGCGGCCTGGATCGGCGCCTCGCAGCGCTGGCCCGTGCAGCTCCTCCTCGACGACGGCGATCGCGACGCCGAGCTCTTGATGCCGCGCCGCCTCGGCGATCTGGCGACGACGCGCAGCGCCCCGCGATCGGCTCCGATCGAGCTGCACCAGGTGAAGCCCGAGCCCGTCGTCGCCGCGCCCGAAGCGGCCCCGCCGGTGCTCGACATCGAGATCGAAATCGACGTCCCGATCGAGATCGAGCCCGAGACGATCGTGCCGCCGTCAGGGGAGATCCTGCGCGCCGACGCCGTCGACGCCGCGAACGAGAGCGATCCGCCGACGCAGCGAATTCCCCGCCCGCCGCCGCCGATCCTGGCGATCCCGCGCCGCGGCGTGCTCAAGAAGCGCAGCCGCGTCGAGGCCCCGCCGAGCGACGTCGCGCCGATCGACGCGCGCGCGATCGAGGCCGCCGCCGCGCTGATGCCGGCGATCGAAGCCGCTACCGCGCCGATCGAGCCGGCGATCGAAGCCCCGTCGGCGCTGATCGAGGCCGTGATCGAGGCCGCGAAGCTGGCCGCTCCGGTGCTGACGATCGAGCTCGGGCTCGATCCCGCGCCGATCGCGGCTCCGGAGCCGTCGCCGCGCCCCGCCGCTGCTCAGCGCGTCGTCAACGCCGCCGAGTGGCGCGCGCACGCCGTCGAGCTCGACAAGGCGCGCGGCCCCAAGCCGGTCAGCGTGATCGACAAGCTCTTCTCGTCCCGCTACATGCCGCTCGTCGGCGCCATCGCCCGCGGCGAGGTCGACACCGCCGTGAAGAGCGTCGCCGACACCTGGCGCATGAACTTCGAGCACAGCTACCGCGAGGCGTTCTCCGCGCTCCGCGTCACCGGCAAGCGCCCGCCGATGGTCTTCGACGCGCCCGACATCGCGGCGCGCATCGGCCGCCTCAACAGCGCGCGCGTCGTCAAGCTCCTCCTCGTCGACGCCATGCGCTTCGACATCGGCGAGCGCGTCGCGCAGCACCTCACCGAGCGCCTCGCGGGCCGCGCCGTCTGCGTCGAGCGCATGCTGCTCTGGTCGGCGATCCCGACCACCACCGCCACGCAGGCCGCCCTGATCGCCCGCGGCCCCGAGGGCCTGCGCGACGTCGATCCGGCGCACGAGCCCGACCCCGAGATCGTGCGCGGCCGGGCCGTGGCGACGGTGCGCCGCGAGCGCCTCGGCTCGCGCGAAGTGATGAAGCTCGACCTCGTCGAAGCCCGCCTCCGCGGCGCCGGCGCCGGCTACGACGAGCGCCTCGAGTCCATCGCCGAGGAGGTCGCCCAGGTCACCGTCCGTTACATCGAGTCGCTGCCGCCGCGCACGCTGCTCTTCCTCTTCGGCGACCATGGATTCCGCCTCCCGTCGAGCCCCGACGGCCGCACCACCGGCCCCGCCACGCAAGGCGGCGTGTCCCCGGAAGAGGTCCTCGTCCCGGGCCAAGCGTGGCTCGTCGGCGGCGTGCACTGAAGCGCGATTGAGGCACCACAATTCAGCGCAAATCCCGCGCTAATTGATGATTTTGCCGCTCGACTCGCGCGCTGTTCTCCAGTACCTTCCGCACATGGCGTCAGCACCGACCGCGCTCCGCCGGAAGTACGATCCGACGGTCTATCCGAGCGAGGACTTCATGGGGGAGGGGTCCCTGCAGCGCTTCATCACGGAGCTACTGCGGGAGCAGATCGAGCGCTGGCTTCACCAGCAAAAGAAGCACTGGTTCGTGGGGGCGAACCAGTTCATCTACTGGAAGCAATTCGACCCCTCGAGCAAGCTCGCGCCCGACGTGTTCTTTCTCCCGGGCGTAAAGCCTGGAATCAAGATTGATAGCTGGAAGACCTGGGAAACCGGTGTCATCCCTCCGCTGGCCATCGAGGTTGTCTCTCAGGATTACCTGAAGGACTACAGCGACGCTCCCGGGAGCTACGACGCGCTCGGCGTCAAAGAGCTGATCATCTTCGACCCCGACTTCGAGACGCAGCGCTCCGAGCGCATGCGCTTCCAGGTCTATCGCCGTGTCGGCAAGCGGGGCCTGGTCCGCGTCGAGGCAACCAACGCGAAGCACGTCAAATCCCGCGTGCTGGGCTGCTCACTGCGCTCCGTCGGCGCCGATCCGGAAATGGTTCGCCTCCGCTTGGCCACGGGCCCCGAGGCCGATCAGATCTTCCCGACCGACGCCGAAGCCGAGCACGCCGCTCTCGAAGCCGAGCGCGCCGCGCGCGTCGAGGCCGAGGTGGAAATCGCTCGCCTTCGCACCGAGCTGAAGCGCCTCCGCAAGCCCTGAATACGGCTGTCGCGGCCCCAAACATCCGTTGCGACTCGATCTCTCCCTGGCTGCGCGAGGCCATTCAGGGAAACATCCGCCATCGCTGGATCACGCGTTTCTCCGGCCCGGAACCTGGTTGCGCCCTCACACGGTTGGGTGATAGCCCTGGATCCAGGACCGGAGAAACAAGGCCATGGCCCCTCGCACCAAATATCTCTGGGGAGCTGCCGTCGCTGCGGCTGCGCTCTCCGCCTGCGCGACAGGCACGCTGGGCGATCCGCCCGGCGACGGGAAGACGAGCGGCCCGGATAGTCCGGTTGGCCCCCAGGCGTTCACCCCGCCCGCCCCCACGCTCCGGCGGCTCCTGGCCCGGCAATATCGCAGCTCGGTGCGCGACCTCCTGGGCGACGCGGCGGCGCTCGCGGCCGATCCTCCGCTCGACTCGTCGATCAACGGATTCGACGCCATCGGCGCGGCGCAGCTCGGCGTCAGCGACGACGCCGTCACCAAGTACGAAGACTCTGCCCGCGCCGTCGCTTCGGCCGCCATGGGCGATCCGACGCGGATTGCCACCTTCCTGAGCTGCGATCCCATGGCGCCGGCCGATCCGGCCGCGTGCCGCACCGACTTCGCAAAGGCCTTTGGCCGCCTCGCGTTTCGCCGGCCGCTCGACGCCGAGGAGATCGCTCGCTACGCCGGCGTCGCCGAGACGGCCTCGGCCGAGCTGGGCGATTTCAACAGCGGGATCGAGTACGCCATCCTCGCGTTCCTCCAGTCGCCGAGCTTCCTTTACCAGGTGGAGATCGGGGGGATCGATCCCGCGCGCCCGACGCTCCGCCGGCTCGGGGGCTTCGAGCTGGCGTCGCGGATGTCGTTCTTCCTCGTCGGCTCGACCCCGAGCGCGGCGCTCCTCGACGACGCCGAGAAAGGCACTCTCGACACCGCTGACGGGGCGCGCGCCGCCGCAAAATCGCTGCTGGCGAAGCCCGAGGCGCGCGCCGCGCTCGACAGCTTCTACGGCGAATTCCTCCGCCTGCGCGACCTCGACACCGTCGTGAAGGACGCCAATGCGTTCCCGCTCTTCTCTCCCAAGCTCGCGCAGGCGATGCGGGAAGAGACGCTGCACCTCATCGACGACATCGTCTGGGACC
>JBDTXR010000264.1:0-12149 GCA_040006075.1 Byssovorax sp.
AAGGACAAGAAGAAAGGCACGACGCCGATGCCGCCGATGACCATGCCGATGCCGAAATAGCGTACGTGGAACGTGCAGAGGTGGAGTGCCCCGAGCGGGCACCCCACCTCGCCTTCGCTGGGTCGAACGATCAGAGAAGCGGATCGATGCGATACGCGCGACCCGAGATCATGTCGACGAAGTAGATCTTGCCGTCAGGTCCGAAGGTGAACCCTGCGAGCGATCCCGCCGGCAATCCGGTGTCGAGGGAGCGAACGATCTTCCCCTGCGGGTCGAACGCGTAGAACTTGCTCGTCGCGTTATCACTGACGAAAACCAGCCCGTCCTGGACCTCGATCCCGCTGGGGGCTTCGAGCGTCCCGGGGGGAACGAGCTCGGTCAGCGCGGCGCCGTCCATGTACTTGCGAGCCTTGATGGTCTCTTGCCCGGGGAAGCTCTTCCCGAGCGTACCGCTCGTCGTGTCGAGCTTGAGTATGCGCTTGTGGCCGGTGTCGGCAACGTAAAGCTGCTTGTCTTCGGCGTTGTAGAAGACGTGGCTCGGGACCTCGGAAACCCCGAGCACCTTCCCGGTGACGTAGCGGTAAATTTCGCCGTCCGAATGGTCGTCGTTGCCCGGTCCGTGATCGCTGTGAAAATCGTACTTGTCGAGCGACTTCTTGAGCCCGTCGAAGACCCAGAACACGTTGGCGTCGACGTGGGCGATCCCCTTGCAGAACGAGGTCGAGTGCAGCATGTCGAGGTGCGATCCGAGGCCGTTGGGGGTCGCCTTCGCGAAGACGGCAGGATCGGCTGAGAAGAGGGCCGGTCCCATGAAGTTGTCGCCTCCGCCATCGCCGTCGCCGCAAATCCCGAAGGTGTCGCCCGCGCCGAACGCGATCGCCGGCGGCAGGTGCATGAAGTGCATCGCGTCAGGGTCGTGACGACGCTGCGCCGTCGCATCCGGCGCCCCCGGGTTCTTGATGGTTATCAACGAGTCGTCCTTCCGGTTGACGATCCAGAGCTCGTTCGGTCGATCCGGGTGGAACGCGAGATCGGTCGGGATCCGCGGCTTGTCCGGCTCGTAGATGGTCACCAGAGTGACCGAGGCCGGCGTGCCGTCCTTCACCCCGATCTCATTGCCGGGAGGTAACACCACGCAGGCTCCGGTCGTCGCGTCGCAGAGCGGCTTGTCTGCCGACGCGGTGCAGTCCGCG
Organism: Byssovorax sp.; assembly: GCA_040006075.1. Taxonomy (GTDB): domain Bacteria; phylum Myxococcota_A; class Polyangia; order Polyangiales; family Polyangiaceae; genus JANYGI01. The sequence continues at coordinate 1,194 of JBDTXR010000264.1, forward strand.
GATGCTGCGCACTCGGGCTTGGGGGGCGGCGGCGGCGGGGGCTCGGTCGTGGTTGGGGTCGTCGAGGGCGCGGCCGGAGCTTCGCCGGAGCACGCGGACATCGCCCCTGCTGCGACGAGGATGATCAAGCACAGAAATCTCATGAGTACCTCCGAGGCGTTCATCTCTACATTGTGACCGAGTTGGTTACAACAGCACCGAAAGGTTCTCGATCCAGATTCGCGACGGTGCTACGCGGGGGGCCGGAAATTCGGATCGAGCTCTCGCGCGAGCACGACGCGGGAGCATACGGCGTCGCCGGAGTGACCATTCCCGCCATTGCACGCCCGCGGGTGCGTCGAATTCGCCGGGAATGCCGGGGCGCGTCGAACCATCTTGCTTGACGACCCCACGACAATCCGGGAGAGTGGCCCAACAAGTTACTAACCAGGCGGTGGCACGTGCACATTCACGAAAAGTTTCGGTGGCTCGGCGTGGCTTCGGTTCTCGCGGTCGGTGTCCTCGGGTGCGGCAGCACGGAGACCACGCTCGGAGGTGACGCGACCAGCGACGACACCCACCACCCCCCGACGACTGCGCCCGCATTCCCGGGCGGCAGCGGCGAGGCCGCGAAGCCGGCGATCGCGTATCCCGCAGGGCCCTACGGGATCAACGCCGGGTCGATCGTGGAGGACTTCGAGTTCGTCGGCTATCAGAACCCGTCGATCAAGACCGACGCGATGCAGACGGTCCGTCTGGCGGACTTCTATAACCCCCACGCTGACGATCCCAGCTACACGCCCACGGACGCGGCCCACGACGACCGCCTCTATCCCGAGGGCTCGATCTACGGCGCCGGCATGCCCAAGCCGAAGGCGCTGGCGATCGACATCGGCTCCGTCTGGTGTCCTCCGTGCAACCAGGAAGCGAAGACGGAGCTTCCTCCGAAGCACCTCAAGTACAAGCCGATGGGCGGCGAGTTCCTGCTCCAGCTCGGGGACGGGGCCACCCAGGGCAAGGCTGCCGTTCCGAAGGATCTCGTCAACTGGACGAAGAAGTACAAGGTCGATTTTCCGTCGACCATCGATCCGGACTACAAGCTGGGCGAGCTCTTCGCGGCGAACGCGTGGCCGGCGAACGCGATCATCGATACGCGGACGATGCGTATCATCGTGACCGTCGCGGGTGTGCCTGACGATGCCTACTGGACCAAGTTCGAGAAGGTCATCACCGGCGGCTGATCTCCTCGGAGCTACTCCCGGATTCATTCAAGGCTCCTTGCTTGCCAAATGAATTTCGGTGGACGCCAAGGGCTCAGTGGGCTTGGCGTCCCAGCGCGCGGTCGCAACTGGATCGACGGTTTTTGCGCCGGATCCTGTAAAATCAGGCGATCGCGTTTCCTGCATTCCCGACCATCTCCGCGTCCGTGCATAACGTCTTGCGGCGTGAGGCTTCGCAACCCGCCCCGTGATTCCCAGTCGGCCTCCCGCGCTCTCACGGGACCTGGACGCTCAGCACCCTCTCGGCGCCTGGGCGTTGGACACGGCGGGCGCGGCCGTGATATCCGAGAGTCACTCGCAAGGGCCACAGTGACTCCGTCGAGCCGCGCGCATGGTCCCCCTTTACACGCAGCACCGAGGTGAGATCGATATGAAGAAGCTTGCATTGTTCTCCGGGCTCCTGGGAGTTTCTCTTTCGCTGATCGCATGCGGCGGTGACGGCACCGGCAGCACGAGCACTGCCGGCGCGGGGGGCGAGGGTACGAGCACGGCGGCAGCGACCACGGGCGCGGGCGGGGCCGGGACGACCACGACTGCCGCGGGGACGACCGCGAGCAGCACCAGCGCGACCGGCACCGGCGGCGGCGCCCCCGCTCCGGACGCGCCGATCATGCTGAGCGCCGAGAAGCTGGGAGGAGCGCTCCACGTGACGTGGAAGAATGTGACGGCGGGCTGCGACAAGATCGAGCTCTCGCGCAAACACGACGCCGGTGCGTACGCCGTCGCCTACACGCTCAACGGTTCCGCGACCTCGCAGCACGACACGCAGGCGGTCCCGCCGGGGATGTACTGCTACATGGCAACTTGCATGAAGGGCGGGCAGATGTCGGTGAGCTCGAACGAGAAGTGCGGGACGCCGTGAAGGGCCTGGCAGTCGTCGTCTGCGCGGCGCTGGTGGGCGCCGGCTGCGCTGGCGGCAGCGGCGAGACGAAGCCGGTGGAGCGGGATCCGCTCGAACCCTACGCCGCGACGGGCAAGACGAAGACCTTCGACTTCAGCATTCAAGATGTGCTGTGGGAGGTCGGCCCGTCCGCGCTCTACAAGGGCATTGGCTACAACGGGGTGATCCCGGGGCCGCCGATCGAGGTCAACGCCGGGGATCACGTCACCATCCACCTGACCAACAAGTCCACGGCGGCCCACTCGATTCATACCCACGTCGTCAAGTTCACCAAGGGAAACGACGGGACTGACGAGGATCTCGTCAAGCCGGGAGAGACGAAGACGGTCGAGTGGGACGCGGTCTATGCGGGGACGTTCCCGTATCACGACCACGGTGACGAAGCGCATGGCCTGGCGCTCGGCCTCTTCGGCGCGCTCATCGTCCACGCTCCCGATGAAGCGCCCGCGAACGAGCACGTCGTCGTCCTCTCGGACTTCGATCAGAACGAATACAAGCAGCTTCCCGGCGTGGCCGATCCGGTGACCGGCGAGTTCCCCGACGGGGGGACGTTCCACGACGGCGGTCACCAGTACATGCACACGATCAACGGGAAGGCCTACGAGGACGCGGTCGCGCCCTTCACCGGGAAAGTGGCCGAGATCTCGCGCTGGCGCGTCGTGAGCATCGGGCAAGAGTTTCATACCTGGCACATTCACGGGCACCGCTGGCTCGACGAGGCGGGCCAGGTGACCGACAACGTGCAGCTCGGGCCGGGTTCGTACACGACCTTCGAGTTCAAAGAGGACAATCCGGGGAGCTGGCTTGTTCACTGCCATGTGCCGAGTCACATGGAGGGCGGGATGTTAGCCCGCTACAACGTCTCGCCCTGAGTGGCGCTCGCGCTCCCCGTAAACCATCCACGTTGCTACGCCCCATCGGGGTCCCGCCCGATTCGCGGTGTCGTCCCGCATAGCAGCGTGAACGGGGAGCCTCGATCACAGGCGGAGCGGGGACCTCATTGCACCTGGATGGTCAGATCGGGGGCGGTGGTCTTGTTCCCGTCGTTGTCCCATGCGGTCACACGCAACGTGCGGTCGCCTTGCTGCGCCGCGCTGGAGAGGTCGAGATCGATGCCCCACGTCGTCGCGTCGTACTGATCGAGCGCGTATACCGCGTCGCCCGTCGGCGACTTCCAGCGGAGCCAGACCTGGTCGATCCAGCCGTCGTCGTCGACGGTGACGCGGACCGGGATGCTGTCGCCCGACGAGACCTTGTCGCCCGCTGCCGGCGAGACGAACGAGACCTGCGGATCGCTCCCCGAGGGCGGGGGAGGCTGCCCGCCTCCGCCGTCGTCGGCGAGCGTGATCGACCGCACCGGCGTCTCCGTCTGGTTGCCCGCGCTATCGACGGCGCGCACCGAGAACGAGCGGGGGCCGCTCCCGACCGGGAATTTCCAGGTGAAAGTGTCGCCCGTCTGCGCGCAGTCGACGAAGTCGGGTCCCGAGGCGCAGTCCATGGTGATGGTCTTGCCGTTGAGCTGCCAGAGCAGCGCCACGCTCGCGAGCGAGACGTCGTCCGTGGCCGTCGCAGTGACGACAATCGTGCTGTTGGCGGTGAGCTTGCCGCCGTCGTCGGGGGAGCCGACGTCGACCTTCGGGGGCACCGTGTCGCCGCTCCCGGAGCCGCCGCCGGCTCCCGATCCGCCGCCGCTGCCCCCGCTCCCGCTGCTGCCGGAGCCGCCGCCGTCCGGCCCGAGCCGATTCAGCATGAACTGCACAGAGTTCTGCTTGCCCCCGCACATGCAATCGCGCGGGGCGTCCTCGCCGCAAGACACCGTCTTGTCCTGGAACTTCTTGTTGCCGCACCCGCTGAGGTACGTCATCGGGTCCGAGCACAGGTACTCGTGATCCATCCCGATCGCGTGGCCGATCTCCTGGGCGGCCGTCTCGCACTCTTCCTGCGGATCGCCGTACACCTGAGTGAAGATGTAGACGGTGGCCGCCTCGACCATCGAGCAATCCCCATTCATCGGCGAGACGCCGCCCACGCCCTGCGGCATCCCGATGTCGCCCGGCATGCCGCCGAACACGGCCTCGACGTGGACCTTGCTCCCCGGATCCACATCGGTGACCTCGACGTTGAACGGAGAGAACTGGTCCTTGACGCACGCCAGGACCTTCGCCCATGCGGCACTGCCTTTCTCGTACGGCGGCACGTTGGCGGTGAAGCTGGGGACGCTCGAGATGTTCTTCGAGGAGTCGTCGTCGCCCGGCGTGTACTTACCTCCGTTGCGATTGAGGAAGAGCGTCCGCTTGCCCGGCGGCCCGTCCTTGTAGAGCTGAGCCTCCGTGCCAGAGGGCGTCGAGCTCGGCTTCTTGACCTGATAGACGCCGCGCGGGCGGCTCTTGGCCGTTGTCGTGTCGCCCCCCGGCGCCGGCCCGTCCGGAGAAGCCGGCGTAGCCGGGGCGCAGCCGGCCCAGAGAGCCACCAGGGAGCCGAGCAGCATCGCTGTACGAACCACACCCGAACGAGAATGCTTCATGGGAGCCTCCACAATCAATCGATCCGTACCGCCGGAGCGCGCGACGTCGCGACGCTCGTGGCGGGTCTAAAGCACGCGGAGGGCCAAGAGCAGATCCGCATGATTTCGCGGGAATCGGTGGATATGCAGGGGGTTGCTGCTCGCTGGAGTCGGCACGAATGCCCACTCGAGTAGCCACCCGTCGCGAGAGCTCGCCTTCGCCCAGGCAGACGGAGATGCTCGCCCAAGGACGCGTGTTTCTGCCCCCGGATCTCCCGCCCCCCGTCGCCGCCCGAGAGCCCGCTCGTTTTAGATTGACGAATCTCGATACAGCGTCCATCTTGCGTTCCCGAATGGTGAAGCGAGCGCTGGCGGAGGTTGCGGTGGAGGCGTGCTGCCCCTCCCAGCCGAAGCTACGTCCCGCGCCGACGACACCCTACGTCAAGCTCTTCAAGTCCCTCGGCGATGAGACCCGGCTCGAAATTATGGGTCTCCTCGCTGCCGCGGGCGCAGAGCTCTGCGCGTGTGACATCGAGAGCCATTTCAACCTCTCGCAGCCCACCATCTCGCATCATCTGAAGATCTTGCGCGAGGCCGGGTTGATCACGGGCGAGCGCCGCGGGACGTGGGTTTACTACGCCATCGATCGCGCGGCGGTCGCGCGTCTGGCCGAGTTCCAGAAGCTCGTTGGCGGCTGACCGTTTTTTTCTCGGCAATATCGAAGTTTTTCAATTCAGGAGGCGAATCATGGCGGACGAGAGCATTCGTGAGGTTGTGCAGGCGCGGTATGGCCAAGCCGTGAAGGCGGCGGTCAAGGGCGCGAAGACATCGTGCTGCGGCTCATCGGCCACGGCCGTGCCCACCAAGGACCAGGCGCTGGGCGGTGGGACGGATCCCATCACGCGAGATCTCTACTCCTCGGCGGAGGCCGCGGAGGTGCCGGCCGACGCGCTGGCAGCCTCGTTTGGCTGCGGCAACCCGACGGCTCTCGCCGAGCTTGCAGCGGGGGAGATCGTGCTCGATCTCGGCTCCGGCGGCGGGATCGACGTGCTCCTTTCGGCCCGTCGCGTCGGCCCCACGGGCAAGGCGTACGGCCTCGACATGACCGTGGAAATGCTCGAGGTCGCCCGAGCCAACCAGGCCAAGGCCGGCGCGACGAACGTCGAGTTTCTGCAAGGCACCATCGAGGCGATCCCGCTCCCGGACGGCGCGGTGAACGTGATCATCTCCAACTGCGTGATCAACCTGTCCACCGACAAGGATCAGGTCTTGAGAGAGGCTTTCCGCGTCCTCGCCCCGGGAGGTCGCTTCGCGGTCTCCGACATCGTCCTGACGCGCGAGCTGCCCGAGGCGGCGCAGAAAGACATGCAGCTCTGGACGGGCTGCGTCGCCGGAGCGCTGGTGGAGGCCGACTACCGCGCTCGCCTTGCGGCGGCCGGCTTCACCGACATCGAGGTGGAGCCGACACGCGTCTACGGGCGCGAAGACGCGGCGGAGATCGTCACCTCGTCGTCGTGCTGTGGCGGCGACGTGGAGGGAAGCCTCGCCGCGCTCGACGGCGCGGTGATCAGCGCGTTCATCCGCGCGAAGAAGCCCGTCGCCGCCTGATCCGCTGCTTCCAGGAGACCTTTCGGCCATGCATTCTGAACCCGTCCGCGTGCTCTTTCTGTGCACTGGTAACTCGTGTCGGAGCCAGATGGCCGAGGCTCTGGCACGATCCCTCGCCGGGGATCGAATCGAAGTCCACAGTGCCGGTACGACCTCGGAAGTGGTCAACCCCTTGGCCATTCAGACCATGGCCGAGGTCGGAATCGAGATGTCTGCTCATCGCAGTAAGTCGATCGAAGGCTTCCTCGCTCAATCGTGGGACTTCGTGATCACGCTCTGCGACCGAGCACGGGAGGCGCGCGCGACGCTGCCCACGGCCAGGGAGCATATCCACTGGCGCATCGATGATCCCGTCACGGCGAAGAGGGTCGAAGCCGATCCGCTCCGAGCTTATCGCCGCGCGCGGGAGGATCTTCGCCGTAGGATCGGCCTCCTGCTCCTCTCGAATCGCCTCGTTCGTGAGATTGATATGAACAGGGGACAAAGAGTATGAGTGTACGTGTTGGTATCAATGGCTTTGGACGCATGGGCCGCCTCGCCCTGCGCGCCGCATGGGGCGGAGCCGATCTCGAGATCGTCCACATCAACGAGACCAAAGGCGGGGCGGCCACGGCGGCGCATCTCCTCGAATTCGATTCGGTTCATGGCCGCTACGCGCGTCAGATCGAGGCGCAGGAGCGGGCGATAGCCATCGATGGAAAGTCGGTGAGCTTCACGAAGCACGCCGCTCCTGGAGAGGTCCCTTGGCGGGATCTCGGGGTCAATCTCGTGCTCGAATGCTCCGGCAAATTTCGGACGACGGCGCTCCTGAATCCGTACTTCGAGGCGGGCGTGAAGAAGGTGATCGTCGCCGCGCCGGTGAAAGAGGGGGCGCTCAACGTGGTCATGGGCGTGAACGATCACCCGAGATGAAGACCGAAGGAGGCTCGGATTGAATGCAGAGGCGCCTGTCTCCAAGGTTGCTCGCCGGGCGACGGGTGCGCGTGATGACGTAAGCTCGGTGGCACCAGGGCGAAGTGGTTGGGGAAAGCCCCTTGTGAGCCGCTACTACGCATGCCGGCGGTCCACCCAGGCGCGCGCCAAGCTCGCCGCCAGGACACCTGCTGTCAGCCCGCCAAGCAGCCCCGCGGCTTCGCCCAGCAGGAGCGGCCCGCAGCGGAGCGCGGCCACCGAGGCGGCCCCGAGCGCCACACCCAGCGCAGCCTCCGCCCGTCGTGCGCCGGGCGCCCTGGGGATGAGCAGCGCCAGCGAAAGACCCAGCAGCCCGCCGACTGCTGCGCACATCGGCGGCATCGAGCCGCTGCAACAGTCCACAGCACCCGTCGCGCAGCAGGGGCGCAGGATCGACAGGGGTAGAAAGAGCGCCGCAACGCCCGCGAGCAAGCCCCGGCGCGCGCCGCGCAGTAGCCAGGCACCGCGCCACTCGATGAGCACCCAGCCGAGCAGCGTGAGCGGCAGCAACGCGAGCGCCCGCATCCCCACGGCGATCGCCGCCGCTCCCGCGACGAGCACGGCAATCGACGCTGCTCGGAGCACCGCTGCACGGAGGCGGCCCAGCTCGTAGGCGCGCTTGGCGGCCCGGCGAGCGGTCTCGTGATCACCGTCCATTGAATCCTCCCAGCAGCACTCGCAATCGAGCGTACGCGCGCGAGATGCGTTTACGGAAAGCGACCTCGCCGATCGCCGGCCGCGCGGCTCGCCCGAGCAGCGCGCCGATCGCCTCCGCCGACGGCTCGTCGAGGTCGGCGATGGCGCGCTCCATCGCCTCGTGAAGCTCGCTGTCGAGGAGCAGACGCTCGGGATCTTCGGGCGCGGCCGCCCACGGGGACTCCGCGCCTTCCTCCGTGACACCGTCGCGCGGCGCGTGCGCGCGGGCGACGGCGCGGATCTCGTTGGCCGCGACGGCATAGAACCAGGGCAACACAGCGGCGCCCGGGGTGAACTCGCTCGCTCGAGAAAACACCTTCACCAGCGCCGCCTGCGCCGCATCCTCGGCGCGATCCGGACCGAGCCGCGCCCGCGCGAAGCGCAGCGCGCGCGGGTGGAGAGCGCGGAAGAGCGGATCGAACGCCTCTCGCTCTCCATCCGCGAGCCGCGCCATCGCGCGGTCGAGCTCGTCTTCGTCCGGGTCGCGCATGCCGACGTCGCGTTACTGCTGAGCGACCGCGCCGTGCTGGCAGCAGGGCGAGCCCGGGTGGCAGCACGACGCGCCGACCGCGCAGCACGATCCGGTGGATCGCGCATAGGCGACGCCGCCGACCGCGCCGAGGACACCGAGACAGAGAAGAGCGGCGGCGATCTTGCGAACGTGGGTTCGTAGCGTGTTCATGATGGGCAATCTCCTTGCCTGTCCTAGCGGCGTCCCGGGGAACTGTGACCGAGATTTTTCACGGCCGCGTTGCCCGCGAGGATCGGGGCGAGGGCGCGCCGACGCTTCCCCTTGACCACCTCCGCGCCGCGGTGCACCTTCGCGGGCTGGAATGAGGCCGCGCCTGCCCACCCGATCCCCGCGTCACCGCGTGCCCACAGGGCGCGTGCTCCCGCCGTGGCTCCGGCGCGTCGTTCAGGTGGCGCGGCTCATGGTGGTTGCGTGCGTCCTTCAGCTCTCGGGCGGCGCGCACATTCTCCTCGACCTTGTGGGCGGCGCCGATACCGCTTGCATCGATACCTGCGACTGCGGAGACGACGGGAGCGCCGACGAGCGCGGCTGTCCGCTCGACTGCTCGGATTGCTCGTGTCCTCACGGCCGCTTGCCTTCGCTCCCACCGGAGGTGGCTGCGGCTGTCCCCGAGCAGATCGCCTGGGACCTCCTCGACCCCTGGACGCCGTATCTGTCCGGCGCGCCTCCCTCGCCGCCGCTCTCGTCGCTCGAACGTCCGCCGCGAGCCTGAGCCGCTGATCCGGGTCGGGGACGCGCGTTTGCCGTCCCCTCGTGATCACCGTCGAAGGCATCTCCGCGCGCTCGTTCGCGCGGGATCGCGCGTGGCCCCGTCGTGGGGTGCGCCGCGTGCCGAGGAGCGTCGAGATGGAACCGAGGCATTGTCTCGCGGGCGCCTTGCCATGGGTGCTCGCAGCGAGCGCGTGGCTCGTGGGCTGCAAAGATCACCCAACGGCGGCGGCGCCCGCGCCTTCACCTTCCACGGCCGAGAGCGCGCACGCGGACGAGCCGGAGCACGACGAGCTTCCCAAGCGGGTCCACCTCACCAAGGAGGTGATCGCGGGGGCGAAGATCAAGACCGCACGGGTGGTCCGCGAGGCGCTGGCGACCGTGCTGGAGCTGCCGGGCGAGATCGCGGCGGATCCCGATCGCTCCGCGCGGGTGGCCGCGCCGATCGCGGGCCGGATCGAGCGTATCGCCTTCACCGAGGGCGCCGCCGTGAAGGCGCGGGACGTCCTCGCCGTGGTGCGCGTTGCTGATCTCGCGGATCGAAACGCCGCATTCGCCGGCTCGGCGGCCCGCGCCCAGGCGGCGAGGAGCAACGCCAAGCGACTCGATGCCCTCGCCGCCGAAGGGATCGCGTCCGAACGGGATCGCGTCGCGGCCCAGGGCGAAGCGGACGCGCTCGACGCCGAGGCCAGGGCCGCCGCCGAGCGCCTCCATGCTCTCGGACTCGGCGCGACGGGCAAGGCCGGATCGCTGATCGAGCTGCGCGCGCCGATCGCCGGCATCGTGGTGATGCGCGACGCGGTCGTCGGTCAATCCGTCGGCCCCGAGCACTCGATCGCGACGATCGTCGAGCTGGGCCAGGTCTGGTTCCTGGGGCGCGTCTTTCGAGAACGATCTCGCGCGCGTGGCCGCCGGAGCGCCTGCCGAGGTGCAGCTCAACGCCTACCCCGAGGAGCGCTTCAATGGTCCCGTCGAGCTGGTAGGGCGGCAGATCGATCCGGTGACGCGCACGGTCACTGCGCGCATTCGCCTTCAAAATAGGGGCGATTTGCTCCGTCTCGGGCTCTTCGGTACCGCGCGGATTTCCACAGGGGGGCCGCAGAAAGGGGCGCCTGCGCTGGTCGTGCCGCGCAGCGCCGTGACCGAGATCAACGGCAAGCCGGTCGTCTTCGTCCGCCACCCCGACGACGATTTCGAGCTGCACCCCGTCGTCCTCGGCCGCGCCGCGCTGGGCAAGATCGAGGTGCTCTCGGGCTTGCGGGAGGCCGAAGAGGTCGTCGTCGACGGCGCCTTCACGCTGAAGAGCCTCGCGCTCAAGAGCACCTTCGCGGAGGACGAGTGATGGGCCTCCTCTCCGCCATCGTCGCGTGGTCGCTCAAGAACCGGATCATCGTCCTCTGCGCGACGTTGCTGTTCGTCGTCGTCGGGGTCCGCGCGGCGCTCGCGCTGCCGATCGACGCCGTGCCCGACGTCACCACCGTCCAGGTGCAGGTAATCACCTCGGCGCCCGCGCTCTCGCCCGTCGAGGCCGAGCAGTTCGTCACCGTCCCGGTGGAGCGCGCGATGGCCGGGATCCCGCACGTCACCGAGATCCGATCGATCTCCAAGTACGGCCTCTCCGTCGTGACCATCGTGTTCACCGACGAGACCGACATTTACTTCGCGCGCCAGCAGGTGAGCGAGCGGATGCGCGAGGCGGAGCAAGCCGTGCCGTCGTCGTACGGGAAGCCGGAGATGGGCCCTATCTCCAGTGGACTCGGCGAGGTCTACCAGTTCACGGTGGAGAACGACGCGCTCT
>JBDTXR010000265.1:0-12138 GCA_040006075.1 Byssovorax sp.
AGGCCGAAGTAGCGCTGGTGGCCCTTGGCGACCTCGAGGATCACCCGCTCGGGCAGGGCGAGGAACTCTTTCTCGTAGCCGCCGACGATGACGTGCGGCTCCTCGACCAGCGAGAGGTTCTCGTGGATCAAGAAGTCGTCCTCGATCAGCACGCCGCCGGCCTCTTTTGCCGCGGCGAGGAGGCGTTCGCGCATCAGCCGGGCGCGCTCGACGGGGTCGGCGATCACGTGCGCGGCGCGGAGCGTGTCGAGGTAGGTGGCGGCGCTGGAGATCGTGAGCTGGCCGTTCGACGCGCCGCCGGGGGCCCGCAAGAAGCGGTGGCTGCGCGAGGTGGTGCCGCTCTTGATGCCCGCGATTTCCAGGTCGATCACCGTCTCGCCGAGGAGCGCGACGATCCACTGGATCGGGCGGCCGAAGGCCACCGTGCCCGCGCCCCAGCGCATGGATTTGCGGAAGGGGATCGCCAGCGTCATCTGCACGAGCGTGGTGGGGAGATGCGCCATCGCGGGCTGCCCGGCTTCGCGTCGCGTGCCGACGAGGTACTCGCCCTTGGGCGTCTCGACGCGCCGGAAATCGGCGATTGCGCAGCCGATCTTGGCGGCAAACGCCTCGGCGGCCCGGGTCGGGACGCCGTCCTTGAACGCGGCCTTCACCGGCGGCCCGGTGACCTCTTCTTCGAGGTCGGGCTGCCGCAGCGCGAGCTTCTCGACGATCAGCGTCAGCCTCCGCGGCGTGCCGTACGCGTGGACGTCGCCGTGCGCGAGCCGCAGCTCGGTGAAGCGCTTCCTGGCCAGCTCGGGCAGCGCGCGGAGCGCCGCTTCGACGAACGAGGCGGGGAGCTCCTCGACGCCGATCTCGAGCAACAGATCGCTCGTTTCGGGAACCATGGGCGCGGAAGCTACTCCAGAACGCCTTGGCGCGTCAGCACCTCCCGCGGGTTTCCTCGGCAGGCAGCGCTCCGAGCGCACTTACCGAGGTCGACATACCCCGGAGCGATCAGAGAGGATGGCTGCGATGACCGAGGAAACGGGGGAGAGCGAGGCCGAGGACGCAGCGCCGATCGAGCGCGCAGAGGCGGTGTCGGCGCTGCGGATCGAGAGCCCGGCGATCGCCTGGTCGTCGCGCGAGCGGACGCGATCGCGGGCGTTTCGCTGGATGGGTGGATCGGCGGTGGCCGCGGTCGTCGCGCTCGGCGTCGGCATCCCCTTCGACAGCGGGCTCGCCGGCGGCCTGTTCGCGCTCTCGATGGTGAGCGCGAGCATCGCCGGCCTGACCGGCGTCTTCGCGTCCAGCGGCCGTGGCGCCTCGAAATCCGGCGTGATCGAGCGGCGCGGCGAGACGCTGGTGATCGCGCTGGGCGGCGTCGCGACGCGCGTGGCCCTCGGCGAGGTGACGCAGGGATGGATCGAGGACGTGGCGGGGGAGGGCGAGGCCTGCGACGTGGTCCTCCACCTCGAGAGCGGTCGCGACGTCGCGGTGCGCGTTCCCGGCCGAAATGAAGGCGAAGCGTTGCTCCGCGCCGCGCGGGTGTCGGTGGTCGATCGCGTCCTCCGCGTCCCGATCCGCAGCCTCGCGTCGAGCCAGCGCTTCGGCGAGGTGATGGGCCTCGCGAGCATGGGCTTGCTCCTCCCGTTCATGTTCATCGGCGGCGGCGGCCTGCTCTGGTTCGTGGTCATGGTGCTGCTCCACGGGAGCCCGCTCGCCGACCCTCGCCCCCTCGCGATCCTGGTCGCGCTGCTGCTCGCGCTCACCGCATTCTCCACCGTCGGCGTGCGCTTCCTCGCGCGCTTCCTCCGCCGCCGCGAGGTGATCGTCGGCACCGACGGCGTGGCGCTGGAAGGCTTTGGAAAGCGGCGTTTCGTCTCCTACTCACGCGTGCGCCGCGTCGCGCGCGATCCCCGCGGCGTGCGCCTCTATCTCAACGACGGCGTGAGCGTGCTGCTCCCGACGCTCACCGACGCCAACGCGCCGCTCCCGGTGACCGCCGGCGTGGACGCGCCGTTCGATCCCGCGTCCGCGCCGCGAGGCCTCCCACGCGGCGTCTCGATCGACGCGCTCTACCGCAAAGATCTCGCGCGCCGCGAGGCCCTGTTCGAGCGGATCGAGCAGGCGATGCAAGCCCGAGGTCAGAGCCGCGTGCCGCAGGTGCAGCTCGCCCAGCTCGATCGCCAGCGCCGCACGCTGCCGGCGTGGCGCAAAGATCTCCGCGCGCTGCTCGCCGTCGAGGGCTCCGGATACCGCGGCGCGGCGCTGGGATCGGATCAGCTCGCCGAGGTCGTGGAAGACGCCGGCGCTCCGGCAGAGAGGCGCGTGGCCGCGGCGATCGCGCTGTCGAGCAAGGGCGATCCGGAGGCGCGGCGGAGAGTGCGAGTCGCCGTGGAGGCCTGCGCCGATGAGGATCTGCGCGCAGCGCTGGAGCACGCGGCAGAGGGGGAGATCGAAGAAGCGGAGCTGGAGCGGGTGGTGAAGGCGCGGCGCGAGGTGAAGTGATCCGACGCGCTGCTCTCGTCGGGTCGAGTGCGGCGCTACCGCAGCGCTTCGGACGCGCTCGCCGCGTCGATCGCCTGGTCCAGCCAACGCTGGAGCGTGGCGATATCTGTGCACGCTTCGATACGCGCGGTATCTTCCCGGCCCGCGATGAGCTTGCGATGCGCGAGGATGCGCAGCAGGCCTTGGCGCGCTTCCACCAAGCGGCCTTCGATGACGCCGTCTTCGCGAGCTTCTACCGCCGCGCGCTCCCGGAAGCGCTGCGCCAGCCGCGCCCGCTTCTCGCGCATGACCGGCTCGTACGAAGCGGCCGAGAGCCAGCCGTCCAACTCTTCATAAACAGGCTCGGACATGGGCAGAAACTCTAGCATGCGCGCCGCCCACGCAAGCGGCTTTCGGGTCACGACCCACCGACAAAACTCGTCGAGCGAGCGGCCCGAGCGGGCGATCAAGAACGGGATGAGCTCGTCCGAAAGTGGCAGCTCATTCGCCGCGACCCACAGGAACGGAAAGGACGCCGGCTCCACGTGGTAGCACCCCGGTGCGACGCGCTGGAGAGTGCGCTTTTGCCTGAGGATCTTCGGCACGTGCGCCGCCAGTAACCAGAGCGCTTGCTCGCCGTCCCAGGCCGCGGTCGCGTCCTCGGCGCGCTGCACCTGCCGCGCCTGCCGCCGCAGGAGAGCGCGCTGCACGGAGATCATGTTCACGTGGTCGCCTTGCATCTTCACTTCGAGGACGATCTCGTCGCACGCGCCGCCCTCCGACCACGGCGCGCCGAGATGGAGCATCTTCGGAGCGTTTCGCACGAGGAGCATCCCGTCGAGGCGTACCTCCGAGAGGTTGAGCTCCACGGGTTCTTGAAAGCGGGCCGCACCGCCGGTGGCGATCTCGGTCTCCTCGGCGAAGATCTGCTTGGCGAACTGATCGAGCTGCCCCACCGCAGCGCATATAGCTGGCTGCGAAGAGAGAAGAAAGGCCTGGTTTCCGTGGGAATTGCGGTGCCTATTTGTTGATCCAACAGATCAGGAGAAGCGCGCGTCGTCAGGCGTTCGGTGGCTGGATCCCGGCAATCTCCAGCGGAGCGAGCTCGATCCCCAGGGCCGTGGCGAACTTGAAGATCCGCTCGTCGCGGTAGAACTCGCCGAAGACGATCCGCACGCAGCCGGCGTTGGCGATGGTCTTGAAGCAGCCCCAGCAGGGGGAGGCCGTCACGTAGATGGTGGCGCCCTCGATGCGCACGCCGTTGCGCGCGGCCTGGATGATGGCGTTGGCCTCGGCGTGGATGGTGCGCACGCAGTGGCCGTCTTCCATCAAGTGGCCGTCCTCGTCGCAGTGGGGGAGGCCGCGGATCGAGCCGTTGTAGCCGGTCGCGAGGATGCTCTTGTCGCGGACGATCACCGCGCCCACGTGCTTGCGATCGCAGGTCGCGCGGGTGGCGACGTCCTTCGCAATCGTCATGAAGTACTCGTCCCACGAAGCTCGGTGGCGCATCGATTCCTCGCTCGGCGCGGGGCGTTCGGGCGGCCGCGCTGGGGCGCTTCATTACCACGGGTTCTTCCATTTGTGTCGCCCGCTCGGGGCGAGCGTGGTAGCGCGCGGCTCGTGAACTCCGGGCCGGTGCGTAGCTCTGATCGACGCGTGCTCGTGCTCGGCGGCGGCGCCCGCGAGAGCGCGCTGGCCCGGGCATTCGCCCGTTCGCCCTCGGTCGCCGAGGTCGTCGTCGCGCCCGGCAACGCGGGCACGGCGGTCGCCGCGAGCGCTGGAAATGCCTTGATTCGCAGGGGATCCATCGCCCCCGCGATCACGCCGGAGGCCGCGGTCGAGCTCGCTCGCCGCGAGCGGGCCGACCTCGTCGTGGTCGGGCCCGAGGCGCCGCTCTGCGACGGGGTCGTCGACGCGCTCTCTGCCGCCGGGATCCTGGCCTTCGGGCCGCGCAAGAACGCGGCGATCCTCGAAGGATCCAAGGCCTTTCTCAAGCGCTTTGCCACGCGCCACCAG
This sequence comes from Byssovorax sp., assembly GCA_040006075.1. Classification (GTDB taxonomy): domain Bacteria; phylum Myxococcota_A; class Polyangia; order Polyangiales; family Polyangiaceae; genus JANYGI01. The sequence goes on from JBDTXR010000265.1 coordinate 4,486, forward strand.
ATCCCCACGGCGGCGTACGACGTGGTCACCACCTTCGCCGAGGCCGAGGCCGTCATTCGCAGGAAGGGCGCGCCGATCGTCGTGAAGGCCGACGGGCTCTGCGCGGGCAAGGGCGTGGTCGTCGCGGCGACCGAGGCCGAGGCGATCGAAGCAGCGCGCGGGATGCTGGTCGAGAAGCGCTTTGGTGAGGCCGGCGCCACGGTGATCCTCGAAGATGTCCTGCCCGGCGAAGAGGTCAGCGTCCTCGTCGTCACCGACGGCGAGCAGATCTTGATCTTGCCGCCCGCCCGCGATCACAAGCGCGTCGGCGACCACGATCGCGGGCCCAACACCGGCGGGATGGGGGCCTTCGCGCCGAGCGCGCTCCTCTCGCCCGCGCTGATGGCGCGCGTCGAGCGCGAGATCGTGCGGCCGACGATCGCCGGAATGGCCGCGGAGAACCGGCCATTTCGCGGCGTGCTCTTCGCGGGGATCATGGTCACGCCCGCGGGCGAGCCGCTCTTGCTCGAGCACAACGTGCGCTTCGGCGATCCCGAGTGCGAGGCCTTGATGGCGCTGCTCGACGGCGACGTCGCCGAGCTCTGCGCCTCGGCCGCGCGCGGCGCGCTCGATCTCTCGGCCGTCACCGTCGCGCGCGATCGCCACGCGCTCGCGGTGATCCTCGCCGCGCACGGCTACCCCGCAAAGCCGCGCGCGGGCGACGTGATCCACGGCCTCGACGCCGCCGCGCTCGTGGAGGGCGTGGTCGTCCACCACGCGGGCACGGCCGATCGCGACGGCGCGATCGTCACCGCCGGCGGCCGCGTGCTCGCCGTCACCGCGACGGGCGGCTCGCTCGGCGAGGCCCGCGCCCGCGCTTACCAGGCCGCGGCGCTGATTCACTTTGACGGCATGCACTACCGCCGCGATATCGCAGTCGAAAAAACCACCGCGACGCGCTGATTCACGTCGCACAGCAGGAGACGCAAGATGGCACTCTCGGTCCTCATCGTCATGGGCTCGGACAGCGACCTCGAGCAGATCACCCCCGCCTGGAAGGTGCTCGAAAGCCTCGGCGTCCGCTTCGAAGTGGCGGTCGCCTCGGCGCACCGCTCCCCCGATCGCGTCGTCGCCATGGCGCGATCCGCTCGGGAAAACGGCTTCGGAGTCATCCTCGCGGCCGCCGGCGGCGCGGCCCACCTCGCCGGCGTGATCGCCGCGCACACCACGCTCCCCGTCGTCGCGGTACCGATCGTCACCGGCACCCTCGGCGGCGTCGACGCGCTCCTCTCGGCCGTGCAGATGCCCGGCGGCGTCCCCATCGCCTCGGTCGGCATCGGCGGCGCGCGCAACGCCGGCTTCTTCGCCGCGGCGATCCTCTCGTCCACCGATCCCGAGGTCGCCGCGCGCCTCGAAGCCTTCCGCGAGGAGCAAGAGAAGAACGTGAGCGCCGCCGACGCCCGCGTCCGCGCCAAGCTCGCCGCGAAGAGCTGAGCGCGAGCAAACCAGCTCGAATATCCGGCCCGATCGAAAGCCGTCGCGGCGCTTGACCAGGTCTCGCGGCCCACTATCGTGGGGCCTCCTCATTTCCCAGGGAGCCCCTCGATGATGCGCGTCCTCGTGTCCGACAGCCTCAGCGAGCAAGGGCTCGCCATCCTTCGCGCGGGCGCGGGGATCACCGTCGACTACCAGCCGGGCCTGAGCGAAGACGCGCTGGCTGCGGCGCTGCCCGGCGCGCACGCGCTGGTGATTCGATCGGGATCGAAGGTCACCGCGAAGGTGCTCGAAGGCGCCACGTCGCTCCGGGTGATCGGGCGCGCCGGGATCGGTGTCGACAACGTCGATGTCCCCGCGGCCTCGAAGCGCGGCGTCGTGGTGATGAACACGCCGACGGGCAACGCCGTCACCACCGCCGAGCACGCGATCTCGCTGCTCTTCTCGCTCGCGCGGCTGATCCCGCAGGCCGCAGCCTCGATGAAGGCCGGGCAGTGGGAGAAGAAGAAGTTCGAGGGGCGCGAGCTCGCGGGCAAGACGCTCGGCGTCCTCGGCCTCGGCAACATTGGCCGCATCGTCGCCGACCGCGCCAAGGGGCTGCGCATGAACGTGATCGGCTTCGATCCGGTGCTCACCGCCGATCGCGCCGCGGCCCTCGGGATCGAGCTCTGCTCGCTCGACACCATCTGGGCGCGCGCCGACGCCATCACCGTCCACACGCCGCTCACGGCGACGACAGCCAACCTCGTGAACGACGAGGTGGTCGCGAAATTGAAGAAGGGTGTGCTCCTGATCAACGCGGCGCGCGGCGGGATTTACGATCTCGACGCCCTCCTCCGCGGCCTCGAGAGCGGGCACATCGGCGGGGTCGCGCTCGACGTGTTCGCCACCGAGCCGCCGCCGAAGGGGCTCGCCATTCTCCAGCACGAGCGGGTGATCGCCACGCCGCACCTCGGCGCCTCCACGAAGGAAGCGCAAGATCGCGTGGCCCTGGAGATCGCCGAGCAGGTGGTCGAGTACCTCTCCACGGGCGCGGTGAAGAACGCCGTCAACGCGCCCTCGGTCGCGGGCGACATCGCGCCGAAGCTCGCGCCGTACCTCGATCTCGCCGACAAGCTCGGCAGCTTCCTCGCGCAGGTGGATCCGGCGGCGGGGCCCACGGCGATCGAGGTCGAGTGCGGCGGCGAGCCCGCGGACCTGGGAATGAAGGCGATCGTCGCCAGCGCCGTCGCCGGGTATCTCCGTCGGTACCTCGCCTCGGAGGTCAATCAGGTCTCCGCGCCGCACGTCGCCGCCGATCGCGGCATCGAGGTGCGCGAGGTGCGTCGCCTCGCGTCGCGCGGTAAATACGCTTCGCTCGTCGTCCTGCGCGTGCATGGAGCGGACGGCACGGTGAAGGTCGCGCAAGGCACGCTCGGCTCCGACGGATCGGCGCGCCTCGTGGCCTGGAACGACTTCGAGATCGAGGCGCACCTCGGCGGGCACACGCTGGTCGTCACCAACGTCGACCGCCCCGGCGTGATTGGCTTCATCGGCACGCTGCTCGGCAACGCCCAGGTCAACATCGCGGGCGTGCACCTCGGCATCGCGGGGCCGGGTGGCGCCGCTTCGGTGTGGAGCCTCGACAGCGCGATCCCGGCGGGCGTGCTGGTCGAGCTGCGACTTTCGTCCAACGTTTCGAGCGCGATCCCGATCCAGGTGTAGCCTTCGCGTCGTGGAATCTCCCTTCGATGGAGGAGCGCTCGGCCGCCCGGGCGAGCCCTCGAACCCGATCATCGATCTCGCCCCCGGCGCGGAAGACAACCCCGTCGCGGTCGAGCTCGCCGCCGTCATTCGCAAGAACATCGCCGAAAACCCGAAGAAACAGGCCGATTTTCGTGGCCTGCGCGGCTCGGTGCTGATGGTCGCGCAGGACCGCGGCGAGGCCCTCACCCTGCGCTTCGACCTCGGTCGACTCACGATCCACGACGGCGCCGTCGGCGTCCCCTCGCTCACGCTCTGCGGCGATTACGCGGCGCTGCGCAAGCTCGCCGAGGTCCCCCTCACCCCGTGGCTCCGCCTCCCCGGCACTCGCCTGTTCTCGCGCCAGGATCCCGGCGCGTTCCGCGAGCTACTCGGCCAGTATTTCCAGGGAAATCTCAAGATTTACGGTCTGGCGGCCCACCCCCGGACCCTCGTCCGATTGCTGCGCATCTTCTCGTCACGCGGGTGAGATCGCCGGCCCACTTTGACCGGCGTCGGCCCCATTTGATATGGGTTCTACATGGCGGTTCGTCTGCGCTACCTGGCGCACGATCTCGAAGTACCGATGGGGCAGTTCCTCATCGGGCGCACCCCGGAGTGTCAGCTCTCGCTCGACGATCCGCTGGTGTCGCGTCGTCACGCGATCCTCGAGATCACGCCCGACGGGGTCTTCGTTCAAGATCTCGGCAGCCGTAACGGCGTCTTCGTCAACGGCGAGCGCGCCGAGGTGCGCACGCGGCTCGCCGAGGGCGACGCGATCAAGATCGGCACGCAAGATCTGGTGCTCTCCGGCATCGGCGACGTGCCCTCGGTGCCCAAGCCCTCGGTCCGCAGGTTCGACATGACGTCGACGATGCAAGACGTCCGCGTCACCGACCTCCAGGCCGACGACGAGCCGCCGCCCACCAGCGTGGTCCCGCGGCGGCCCACCACCGATCCCGGGCGCCGCGTTCACGGCCTCAGCCTCATCGGCGGCGTCGCCGACAAAGCGCTCGCGCTGGGCCGCGCCGACGAGGCCGAGCGGCTCCTTCAGCGCGCGCTCCAGCAGACGATGAGCAAGGCGCGGGAGGGGAACCTCCCGCCCGAGCACTCCGAGAAGGCCGCCTTCTACGCCCTCCGCCTCGCCGGAGGCACCACCCGCGGCGTCTGGATCGACTATGTTTTCGAGCTCTACACGATCCTCCGCGCCCCGCTGCCGGCTCGCATCGTCGACGAGCTTTACGCCGTGGCGCGGAAGGTAAAGCATGGCGACCTGTCCGTGCTTCGCGGATACACGGCCTGTCTTCGGGAGATATCGCATGGGTTTGGGCCGGCCGAGCGCTTCATCCAGCAACGGGTCGAAGGCCTCGAACGCCTCTTGCTGCGCTGACGCGACGGCGATCGTGGGGGCGCGCTGATGGCCTTCCGCCTCCGCTACCTCGCCCACGATCTCGAGCTCGCCGTGGGCGAGTTCGTGATCGGGCGGAGCACCGAGTGTCAGCTCTCGCTCGACGATCCGCTGGTCTCGCGCCGCCACGCCGTGATCAAGATCACGCGCGACACCGTCACCGTGCAGGACCTCGGGAGCCGCAACGGCGTGCTCGTCAACGCCGTGAAGATCGAGGGCGAGCGCGCGGTGGTCGCGGGCGACAAGATCAGCATCGGCAGCCAGGAGATGCTGCTCCTCAGCGCCGAGGAGCACCCGCACCTGCCGCGCCTGAACGACGACGTGTACCGCCGCGCCACGCAGACCCTGGGCGCGGCCTACGTGGTCGATCTGCGCAACGCCATGGACGCCAACAGCAACGCGATCCTCGGCCCCGCAGCCGCGGCCGTGGCGGCGAGCGCGGGCGAGCGGATCAGCGATCCGCCCACGGCCGAGGCCTCGCGTAGCCGTCAGTCGTTCCAGCTCCTCGGCGGCGTCGCCGACAAAGCGCTGGCCATGGGCCGCGCCGACGACGCCGAGCGCATCCTCCAGGCGCTGCTGCTCGACGTGATCACCCGGGTGCGCGAGGGCCAGGTCATCGAGCCGTCGATGGCCGAAGCGGCAGCGAAATACGCGGCCCGCCTCGGCGGCGCGACCACGCGCGGCTCGTGGGTCGACTACGTGTTCGAGCTCTACAAGCGCCTGAAGAAGCCGATCCCCGCGCCCGTGGTCGACGAGCTCTACACCGTGGTGCGCAAGGCCAAGAGCATCGACTTGCAGATGGTGCGCGGCTACCTGACCGAGCTCCGCACCGCGGCGCCCACGCACGGCCCGGCCGAGCAGTTTCTCATGAAGCGGATCGAGGGCCTCGAGCGCCTGGTTTCGCTGAAGTAGGCGCAGCGTCCGGCGCAGGCCGTCGCGGCAAGAGCGCCTTCACCTCGTCGGCCGCCTTCACGGCCGCGGCGCGACGCTCCCGCTTCGGAGCGTTGTTGTCTTCTTGCCAGCCGAGGTTCTTCGCGGCCGCGTTCGCGAGGATCGCGCGCAGCTCGGGATCTTCCACCTGGGCAATCTGGAGCGCGACCGCGTTCGGCAGCGGCACCGGCGCGGGCGACACGCGCACCTCTTCGCGCGACGGCGGCCGATCGGGCGCGTCGACCTGCCCCACCCGAAAGCGCAGCGACTCCACCGCGACGCCGCGCCCACGCAGCGCGGTGATGATCGCCTCGGAGAGCAGCGCCAGCTCCTGGGCCCAGGTCGAGCTCGCCGTGAGCACGAGGAGCACGCCGCGATCGAGCTTGATCGGCCGCGCGCGCGAGGCGATCCGCGTCCCGACCGCCGCCTCCCAGTCGCGAAACGCGATGGGCGAAGCCTCGATTGACGCCGGTACGCGGAGCGCGCCGTCGCCCTGGATGACGAACCCGAGCGGGATGAGGCCCGTGCCGCGGCGGGAGCGATGGTTCATGGGGATCTGCTCGGGGAGGGGGCGGCGGGAGATCTAGCATGAGGGGGCCGGCGGAGATCCCACCGCGATGCTCGCCCCATCCTGCGCGCCGCCAGACGCATCCGAATAGCCGCGACCGCCAGGGAGCGGGCCTTTCGATGGGCCCGCTCCCCGGCGGTCGCGGCTATTTGCCTTTGGATGAACTGGCGACGCGTGCGACACCATGGACCCGCGGGCGTGCCTCGCGTACGACCTCGGTCCCCATGAGCACCGGTGAAATCGTTCAGAAGCTATGGAGCTTGTGCCACATCCTCCGGGACGACGGCATCACCTACCACGAGTACATCACCGAGCTGACGTACCTCCTCTTCCTGAAAATGGCGAAGGAGACCAAGACCGAAGCCCAGCTCCCCAAGGGCTATCGGTGGGACGACCTGACGGCAAAAGAGGGCGTCGATCAGCTCACCTCGTACCGCGCCACCTTGCTCCACCTCGGCACCGAGGCCTCGGGCCGCGTTCAAGCCATCTTCGTCAACGCCAAGACCTCGATCAAGCAGGCCAAGAACCTGGCCACCTTGATCGTGGAAATCGAGAAGCTCGACTGGTACTCCGCCCGCGAAGAGGGCCTGGGCACCATGTACGAAGACCTGCTGGAGCGAAACGCCAGCGAGAAGAAGTCCGGCGCCGGGCAGTATTTCACGCCGAGGCCCTTGATCGACTCCATGGTGCGCCTCGTGAAGCCGAAGGCCGGCCAGCTGGTGCAAGATCCGGCGGCGGGGACCGCGGGGTTCTTGATCGCCGCGAACAAGTACGCGCTGGAGCAGGCGGGCGGTAAGTTCGAGATGGCGGAGAAGGCCTATGCCTTCCAGATGAACGGGGCCTTGCAGGGCGTGGAGCTGGTGGAGGATGCTCACCGGCTCGCTTTGATGAACCTGATGCTCCACGACATCAAGAGTACGCTCATAAGGGGAGACACGCTCTCGCCCGATGGGCAGCGGTTGGATAAGGCGGATGTGATCCTGACGAATCCGCCGTTTGGGACGAAGAAGGGTGGGGGTGGGCCTACTCGGGATGATTTTACTTATCCCACGTCCAACAAGCAGCTCGCGTTCTTGCAGCACATTTATCGGGGGCTGAAGGGCGGCGGGCGGGCTGCGGTGGTGATGCCCGACAACGTGCTGTTCGAGGAGAACACGGGGGCGCAGATCCGGGGGGATCTGATGGAGAAGTGCGACCTCCATACGATTCTGCGGCTGCCGACGGGGATCTTCTATGCGCAAGGCGTGAAGACCAACGTTCTGTTCTTCACCCGCGGGGAGAAGGACAAGGGGAACACCAAGGCCACCTGGATCTACGACATGAGGGCGAATATGCCCTCGTTCGGGAAGCGGACGAAGTTCGGGGCGGAGCACTTCGTCGATTTTGAGAAGGCTTATGGAGCGGATCCGCTCGGGAAGAGCAAGCGCAAGGATCTGGGGGAAGAGGGGCGGTTCCGGAAGTTTACGCGGGAAGAGATCAAGGCTCGGGGGGATAATCTCGACTTATCCTGGCTGAAGGATGAGAGCGCGCAGAATGCCGACGACCTGCCGGA
>JBDTXR010000266.1:0-12128 GCA_040006075.1 Byssovorax sp.
TGGCGCCGTGGACGCTGCGATCGACGCCGGTGTGCACCGTGACCCAGGTGACCCAGGGATCGAGGTGGGGCGCGTGATCGACGCTCTCGGGAGCGGCGGTGGCGCCGTCGCGCAAGAGGCGCTCGAGGTTGGGCAGCTTCCCCTTGGCGATGAGCGGATCGATGATCGCGCGCGTGATCTCGTTGAACTCGAGGAGGAGGACTTTGCGCGGGCCAAGATTCGCCATGAGGTTTCGAGCTCCGTTTTCGCGGACGGGGAGGACCGTCATGGGTAGCACCGAGGGCCCGCGACGGATAGTGAAAAGCCGGCGTAATGCCGCGCAAAACGGGCATTTGGGGCCGGGTCAGCGCGGCGGCGGCGCGGTCTTTTTTGCGCCGAGCGCAGCCGCTGCGCGCGCGAGGGCGAGGGCCCACGCGGCGTACTCGCGGGCGATCCAGCGGAGGGCGAGATCGGGCCGCTGGTACTGGAGGCTTTCGTCGATGTGCCAGCCCAGCGTCTCGAAGCCGGCGCGGCGGAAGTGGAAGCGCGCCCGGCGGAGGTGGAACGGCTGGGTCACGAGCCAGACGCGGCGGCGGCCCTCGGGCAAGAGGATCGCCGCGGCGCGCGCGGCGTTGGTGACGGTGCTGTTCGAGAGGCGATCGACGCGGATCGCCGCCTCGGGGACGCCGAGCGCGCGGACGTTGCGGGCCATGCCTTCGGCCTCGGCGGGGGTGTGCTCGAAGCCGCGCGGGCAGTGGCCGCCGACGACCGCGATCACGTCGGCGAGGCCCGAACGGTAGAGCCCGACACCGACGCGCACGCGCTCGTCGGCCTGGGGCGAGAGGGCGCCGTCGCCGCGGATCGGCGCGCCGAGGATCACGATCGCGTCGGCGGTCGCGCGGGCGTCAGAGGCGGCGGCGAGTGGCCATCCGAGCGCTCGGAGCGCGAGCCCGACGGCGCCTCTCTGCGCGGTCGTTCGGGGCGTCGGCGAGTCGGCCATCGAAGGGCGACGACGATACCATTGCTCGGTCCCGCGGGGCCTGCTAGCGTCCGCCGCCCTTTCCCCTGGGCCCCCGGCCGCGTGCGCAATTCGCCGCGATTTCCCGGGGGATCCTGGTCGGAATGGCACCCGCGGGGAGCGAGCGAACCATGGCAGCGACGAACGGACAGAACGGCGTGGCGGGGCTTCAGATTTCGGGCGGAGCGGCCATCGTCGCCCCGGTGAGCGCGTTCCCGAACGGCGTCCCGGGCAACGCGTTGATCGTGATCCCCGTGAACAAGCCGAGCGACGAGATGACGGCGCTCATGGAGCAGGGCCCCGCCGCCGTGACGGTGGAGCAGATGTGGAAGCTGCTGGGCTTCAACGGCCCCGCGGTGCAGGTCCAGGACGATCAGGGCCGCCCCATCGCCATCGGCCTCGAAGACCTCCTCGCCGGCCTCGACAAGCACTGGGTCGAGCAGCCCGACGATCTCAACCGCGGCCGAATTTACGCGCAGGAGCTGCTCAAGCACCAGCGCCTGCTCCGCGCCGAGCAGGTGCTCTCGAAGATCGTCGCCAAGGGCGGCACCGGCGACGACTGGCTCGCGCTCGGCATCGCCCAGCTCTCGCAGGGAAGCGAAGACGCGAAGAAGCTCGACAAGGCCGAAGGCACGCTCAAGGGCGCGCAGAACCTGATGAAGGACAACCCCTATCCTTCGCTCCACCTCGCCAAGCTCTTCCAGCAGAAGAAGGAGCAGGACAAGGAGCTCGAGTTCGTCGACAAGGCCATCGGCATCGACCCGGGCTGCATCGACGCGTGGGCCTACCTGTTCCAGTTCGTGAAGCAGAAGGACAGCGAAGAGGCGGCCATCGCCGAGCTCGAGAAGCGCGCGGAGGCGCAGGCCACGGCGGCCCCGTACATCGCGATCCAGGGCTACTACGCCAACGACGAGGCGACGCGCGATCAGGCCGTGAAGTACGCCGAGAAGGCCCTCGTGAAGGCCCCCGACGATCCGCTGGCGATCCTCTGCCTCTCGGCGCTGCACGGGCAGAAGGGCGATCTGGAGTCGGTGATCAAGGTGCTCCAGCCGCACGAGGCGAAGATGAGCCGCGACGTTCGCCTGGCGAACAACTACTTCGAGGCCCTCTTCCAGTCGCGTCAGATCGAGAAGGTCACCAAGCTGCTCAACGCCCTCGCCGGGTCGCCCAACAAGGAAGTGAAGCAGTTCGCGATCGAGCGCTCGCGCATGGTCGCGCAGTACCTGCAGCAGCAGCAGCAGCAGCTCGCGGCCGGCGGCGCGCAGGCTCAGGGCCAGCAGCGCAAGTAGATCCGCGTCGGCGGATCGGATCCGTGTAGGGCGGGCACGGAGGCCCGCCCTGCACGGAGGACTGCAGATCAGGGGATGTACCGAGCATCTGCGCAGTGGTGCTCGCCGGATTTTCTTGCGATCAACGTGCCCGTGCTCGCTCGATCGCGTTAGTCTAGGGAATCCCTTGGCGCCCGGCTGCGTACAAGGTACGCCAAATCGTACACTCGTTTTGGTAGCGCTTTTTACCGTGGCACACGCTGACCTCCTGGAAATGGACTCCGACCCGGGGACCTCCAAACTTCATCCTGGATTCCTGATCTCCGGGAAGTACCGCCTCCTGCGCCTGCTCGGCGCCGGCGGAATGGGATCGGTGTGGGCCGCGCGCAACGAGCTCACCGATCGCGATTTTGCGATCAAGTTCCTGCTGCCCTCGCTGGCGCAGAACAAGGAAGCGCTGCACCGCTTCTTCCACGAGGCGCGCGCCTGCGGGCAGATCAAGCACCCCGCCGTCGTGGATGTGTACGACATGGGCCAGGCCGAGGACGGCTCGCCCTACCTGGTGATGGAGCTGCTGGAGGGCGAAGGCTTCGATCAGCGGCTCGCGCGCTCCGGGACGTTCCGACCCGGCGAGGCCGCGGCGTGGCTGGCGTTCGTGTCGCGCGGGCTCGAAGAGGCCCACGTGCGCGGGCTGGTTCACCGTGATCTCAAGCCCGGGAACATCTTCTTCGCCCTCGACGATCGCGGCGACGTGATCCCCAAGGTGCTCGACTTCGGCGTCTCCAAGGCGACGGCTCCCGGCAAGGGCGACTTCGTGAAGACGACCACCGGCGCGGTGCTCGGATCGCCCGCGTACATGAGCCCGGAGCAGGCCAAGGGCGAGGCCGACATCGACGGGCGCAGCGACGTGTGGTCGCTCGGCGTGATCCTCTACGAGACGCTCACGGGCACCGTCCCGTTCGACGCGCCCAACTACAACGCGCTGATGCTCTCGATCATCACCAAGCCGCACAAGCCGGCGATCGACGAGGCGCCGGGCGTGCCGGCCGACCTGTCGAAGATCATCGATCGGTGCCTGACCAAGGAGCGCGGGCACCGGATCGGGACGGCGCGCGAGCTGGCCGAGCTGCTCGAGGCCGCGGCGTCGTCGCGCAACAGCGGGACGTTCCCCGGGATGAACCCGCGCGTGCCGACGCTGATGCCGGGGCCTTCGCCCTACCTGATGCAGTCGATCCCGCCGCCCCCCGGGATGCCGAGCACGACGCAAGGTCCGTGGGCCGACGGTCGACCGACCCAGCGGATGCGACGCCGCTCGTCGAGCACCTGGCTCGGCGTGGCGATGCTGCTCGCGGCAGCGAGCCTGGGCGGCCTCCTGGCGTTCCTGCGGCTGCGACCGCCGCTGGTGGCCTTCGCCGGGCGGAGCAGCGTGGCGCTGATGACCAGCATGGCCCGCATCCACCAGTCGTTCGCGCAGCTCAAGCTCGAGGCCACCGCCGCCGCCGACGAGCGCGCGAAGGAGGACGCGTCGAAATCGTTGGTGCTGCAACCATCGGATCTGCCGCCCGTGAAGAAGACGCTGGCCACGGGGCCGGGCGCGAGCGCGACGCCCGCGGTCAAAGGGCCGAAGGGCAAGAGCAGCGATCCGCACGGCGGCGTCGACAGCGCGGGCTTCTAGCGCGACGTCTGCATCCGCAGCGTGAGCCAGAAGCTGCGGCCTGGGAGAGGGAAGCCGGGGAACTCGCTGTACGGGAGCGTGATGCTGCCGCGCTGGTGCGAGGCCAGCGGGAGGGTGCGGAGATCGCCGAGGTTCTGCGCGTCGAGGGCGATCCGGAGCGGGGCGCGGAGCGGGAGATCGATCGCGGCGCCGGCGCTGTGGAGGACGCGCGGCGGGAGCACGAGGGTGCCCTCGGTGTCGGCGGTGACGCCCTCGAGCGCGTCGAGCCCGTAGCGCAAGGAGACGGGGCCGAAGCGGTACGAGGCGTCGTACGCGAGGTCTTGCTGCGGGCGGCCCACCAGCGGGCGGCCGTCGGTGGTCGGATCGCCGCTCTGGTTGCGCGTGAAGAGGAACGTGTAGCTCACCTGCGAGCGCAGGCCGCGCGCGACGAACGAGGCGGAGATCTCGGCGCCGGCGAGGAGGGCGTGGTCGATGTTCTCGGCCTTGAACGTGGCGACGCCGAGCGGGACGAAGGCGATGAGATCGCTGGCCGAGGTGGCGAAGAAGGCGGCCTCGTAGGCGAAGTTGACGCGGGAATCGCCGAGGTTTCCGTGCACGCCGGCGTCGGCCGAGAGGGCGCGCTCGGGGCGGAGCTCGGCGTCGCCGACGAGCGAGGCGCCGTTGCCGTAGAGCTCCTGAAAGCTCGGCGGGCGACCGAGCGCGCCCGCGTGCGCGGAGATCACCGCGGCGTCGGCGAGGCGGTACGAGGCGCCGAGGTGGCCAGTCGGCCTGACGTCGGAGGCGACCGCGAGCGGCGTTTGGCCTGCAAATCGAGGCGATCCGGAGGCGTCGTCGCGGCGGGCGTCGAGGCGCGCCGAGCCCGTGATCGCCAGCCGTTCGGAGGGACGCCACTCGATCTCCGCGCCTCCGCCGCCGGCGAAGCGCGAGGCGGGGAGCGTGAGCAGGCCGTGATCGCCGGCGTCGGGAGCGAAGCGCTCGGCCCGCGCGTCGAGGCGAACGTCGACCGTGAGCCACGATCGCGGACGACCGCGCCAGCCCGCGGAGAGGCCGGTCGCAAGGATCTCGCTCCGCGTCGAGGTGGCGTGCGTGGAGTCGAGCTCGTGGAGCGGATCGTCGAGCGTGGAGGTCTCGCGGCGGCCCCACGCGAGGAGACGGATCGCCCCCGCGGCGCCGGTGTGAATCGAGGCGTCGGCGCCGACGACGACGCGCGAGGTGCCGAGGCGCGTGGCCTCGGTGGTGTACGCGGCGGATCCCGGGACGCCGAGGCGGCGCGCGTCGGCGTACACCAGCGCGCCGACGTTGCCCCACGGTCGCTCGAGCGACACTCGCTCGATGCCGCCGGCCGCGGCGTGACCGGCGTTGGTGCGGGTATGCGCGGTGAGCTTGCCCGTGACCGGATCGGCGAGATCGTAGGTGAAATCGCCGTCGGATCGCGAGGCGAAGACCCCGCCGCCGAGCTGGAGCGAGCCGACCTTGCGCGTGTCGCCGGCGCGCACTTTCAGCGATCCAAACGAGCCTCCGGCGAGCCACGCTTCGGTGCGCGCGCCGAGCGCCGCCGTCGGTGCATCGATCGCAAGGACTCCGCCGAGGTAGCCGGTGGTGCCGAGCGAAGCCGGCGCGAAGCCGCGGTACACGCGGAAGCTCGCGCCGGGCCAGAGCGGGAGCGAGCCCACGTCGAACGAGGGGTCGGCGGCGCTGGTGAGCGGGATCCCCGCGAGGACGACGCCCACCTGCGACGACGCCGATCCACGGATCGAGAGCGTGGCGAAGGTGCCGTCGGATCCGAGGCGGCGCACGTGAACGCTCGGCAGCTCGGCGAGCATCGAGGCGGCGTCGATCGGCTCGCGCGGCGCGGTGTCGGTCGAGACCTGCGAGGCGTACCCGCCGGCGGTCGATCCGTGGACGGTGATCTCGATCGGCGGCTCGTCGGCGCGCGCGGCCGTCGCGGCGGCGGCGAGGAGCGCGAGCGCGAGCGCCGCTGTCGAGAGAGATCGCCGCATGGCCGGGGCTGCGTAGAACGGATCGCCCGCGAGATCGAGGCCGTGCGTAGCGCTCGCGGCTCGCCCGCCCGCGCGCCGAGGCCCCGCCGGCTCCACGTGCTCGCGAGGATCCGCGGGCGCCGAAGCAGCCAGAAACGCCGCAAATTCAGGCGTTCTGGCGTTTTCACGCGCGATGCGTGCGCCGCTCGGAGCCTCCGGCTAGACTCGCTCGAAGATGAGCCTTTTCGCGAAGAGCGGGTGGACCCTCGTCGGGATCCTCGGTCTGGCCCTGCTGATGGTCGTGCACGAGGCGGGTCACTACTTCGTGGCGCGCGCCTTCGGGATGCGGGTCACGCGCTTCAGCATTGGCTTCGGCCCCACGTTCTTCAAGATCGTGCCGCGCGAGGGCTACTACTGGTTCACCACGGCCGCGGACAAGATCCGGCTCCGCCTGTGGAAGCACAACCCCGAGAAGCACGGGCCGACCATCTACCAGGTCGCGATGATCCCGTTCCTCGCGTACGTGCAAATCGACGGGATGAACCCGCTCGAGGAGATCGATCCGAACGACAAGGGCAGCTACGCCAACGCCAGCCTGTTCGGGCGCATCGCCACGGTGTTCGGCGGCCCGCTCGCCAACTACCTCTTCGCCTCGGTGCTGTTCTTCTTCGCGTACCTGTTCGGCGGCCACACGGTGGAGATCGATCCGAGCAAACCGCTCCCGACCGACATCGCGATCGTCGAGGAGACGCCGATCCGGCCCGCCGCGGCCGCAGGAATGAAGACCGGCGACAAGGTCGTGGAGATCGCCGGCGTGCAGGTGACGGAGTGGAAGAAGATGGCCGAGGTCATCTCCAAGCACCCGAACGAGGCGATCCCGATCGTGGTCGAGCGCGACGGCGCGCGGGTCACGCTCACGGTGACGCCCGCGCCCGACAAGAAGGGCGAAGGGAAGATCGGCGTCGGGATGCTCGAGCGCCACGAGATGGTCTCCGCGGGGCAGGCCGCCGTGCTCGCGCTCAAGGCTCCGCCGATGGTCGTGAAGAACGTCGTGCTCAGCATCGGCGCGCTCATCGCCGGCAAGATCGAGGGGCGCCTCTCGGGCCCGGTCGGCATGGTGGAGGAAGCGGCGAGCCGAGCCCGCGGCGGGATGACCGAGCTGCTCACGTTCCTGGGCGCGCTCTCGGCGTACCTCGGCGCGTTCAACCTGGTGCCGTTCCCCGCCCTCGACGGCGGCCGACTGATTTTTCTCGGCTACGAGGCGACCACGCGGCGGCGACCCAACGCCAAGATCGAGCAGGGCATTCACCTGGTCGGCATGGTGATGATGCTCGGGCTGATGTTCTACGTGACCATCGCCAACGATCTCCACTTCGGCGCCAAGTAGCGGCGCGCTTCGGCGATCGCCGTGATCGCGCGCGCCGTCGCCTCTGCCCCCGAACCCCGCGTGCTCCGCGGCGTCGCGCTTCATCGCGGCGGCCCCGCGACGGTTCGCCTCGAGGCCGCGCCGGGGCCGATCACCATCGTGCAGCGCGGCGTCGAGGCGTCGCTCGCGGATCTGCACATCGCGCGCGCCGATCGCGGCGTGACGCTGGCCTCGACCGACGGCCGCGTTCGCGTCGATCTGGTCGAGCACCTCTTCGCGGCGCTCGGCGGGCTCGGCGTTCGCTCCGGCGTGCGCATCACCGTCGACGACGACGAGCTGCCCTTGCTCGACGGCGGCGCGCGCCTCTTCGCCGAGGCGATCCTCGCGCTCGGCGTCGCGCCGGAGCCCGGCGAGCCGCCGCTCGTAATCACCCGAAACGCCTCGATTTCAAGGGGGAACGCGATCTACGTGCTCACCCCGGGTCGCGCCGTCGCCGTGAGCGTCGAGGTGGAGTTTCGCGCGCCGGTGGGCCGGCAGAGCGCAGCGTGGAGCGGTGACGCCTCGGACTTCGTGAAGCGGATCGCGCCCGCGCGGACCTTCGGCTGGGCCGACGAGCACGCGGCGCTGCTGGCCTCGGGGCGCGCCGCCGCGGTCGATCTCTCGGCGGTGCTGGTCTACGACGACGACGGCGCGATCGCCGGCTGTCGACCCGCCGCGAAGCACGAGGCCGCGCGTCACAAGCTGCTCGACTTGATCGGCGACCTCGCGATCCACGGTGGCCCGCCGCGCGGGTCGATCACGGCGCAGCGGCCGGGTCACGCGGCCACGCACGCCGTCATCGCCCAGGCCTTCGCGCTCGGCGTGCTCGCCCGGAGCCGCTCGTGAGGCGCGCGCGAGCGATCGCGATTGCAGCCAAAATCGCGGCGATTTCGCTCGTCGCGAGCCCTGCCGCCGCCGAGGATCGCCAGGCGGTCCTGGACGCGCCCGCGCCCCCGACGCTGCCCGCGCTCGCGCACCCGTCGCTCACCTACACGTTCGAGTACACCGCCGCGAGCATCGATCCGAAGACGCTGCTCTCGAGCGGCGGTCGCGCCTCGGCGTGGTTCGCGCACAACGAGCTCGAGCTGCCGATCGAGTCGCGTAAATGGTACCTCGGCGCGGCGCACGACCTCGGCGCGGGCGCGGTGCCCGGCGTGGGGCATCGGCTCTTCTTCGGGAACCCCGAGCTCTGGGCGCGCGGCCTCTGGTCGAGCGTGGTCGGCCTCTCGTCGGGCGCGGGCCTCGGCGTCGTGCTCCCGCTGCCGCGGCGGCTCGACGAGGTCGACTCCGAGGTGCTCCAGACGGTGCGCGTCGTGCGCCCCTGGGACGCCGCGTACTTCAACGATCGGGTCCTCACGGTGCGCCCGTGGTTCGACATCCGGCACATCGTCGGCCGCTTCATCTTTCAGCTTCGTCAGGGGCTCGACGTCACCGTCGCGGTGCGCCCGCTGCGGCACGGCGAGCAGCGCCTCACGCTCCCGGGCGGCGGCGGCTTCACCAACGTCGAGCTGGTCGAGCACCGCACCGACTTCGTGGCGCGCGCCACGCTCTACCTCGGCTTCCGCGCGACCAAGGAGATCGGCCTCGGCCTCGAATTCTGGGAGGTCTACCAGGTGAGCGCCGCGCTCGACGACGACAAGCGCGCTTCGGTCACGCTCTCGCCGAGCATCCGCTTCATGCTGGGCCGCGTCGCGCCGGCGCTGAGCTTCCTCGTTCCGCTCACCACGCCGCTGCGCGGAGAGGCCTCGTCGTATTACGCAGCGCGTCTCGCGGTGGCCTTCGATTTCGACGCGGGCCTCTCGAAATCGCCTTCCAAATAAGCTCGAACGTCGTGGTATAGCCGCTCTCGATCGCGGCGAAGAGCGGCCGAGATCAGGAGGATTGCGGCGTGGATGTCTTCGGGTTGATGGCGAGCTACGACTACGGCGAGGTCCACCTCGAGCGCGACGCCGCGACGGGGCTCAAGGCCATCATCGCGATCCACGACACGCGGCTCGGGCCCGCGCTCGGCGGCTGTCGCTTCCTCCCCTACGCGCGCGACGAAGACGCGCTCATCGACGCGCTCCGCCTCGCGCGCGGCATGACGTACAAGGCCGCGCTCGCCGATCTCCCGCACGGCGGCGGTAAATCCGTGCTGATGCGCCCGCAGAACCAGCACTTCGATCGGGCCGCGCTCTTCATGGCGTTCGGCCGCTTCGTCGACAACCTCGGCGGTCACTACATCACCGCGGAAGACTCGGGCACCGGCCTCGAAGACATGGAGATCATCCGCACCGTCACCAAGCACGTCACCGGCGTCGACGCGAGCCACGGGGGCTCGGGCGATCCCTCGCCGTTCACCGCGCTCGGCGTCCGCCGCGGGATCGAGGCCTGCGTGAAGATCAAGCTCGGGCGCGACTCGCTCGAAGGGATCCACGTCGCGGTGCAGGGCGTCGGTCACGTGGGCTACCACCTCTGCAAAGAGCTCGCGGCGGTGGGCGCCAAGCTCTCGGTCGCCGACGTCGATCCGCTCAAGGCCGAGCGCGCCACCCGCGAGTTCGGCGCCACCGTCGTCCCGCTCGATCACATCTTCGAGACCGCGTGCGACGTGCTCGCGCCGTGCGCCCTCGGCTCCGCGCTCAACGATCACACCATCCCGCGCATCCGCGCGGCGATCGTCGCCGGCGCCGCCAACAACCAGCTCGCCGAGCCCCGCCACGGCGACGACATCAACGCGCGCGGCATCCTCTACGCGCCCGACTACGCCATCAACGCGGGCGGCCTCATCAACGTCGCCGCCGAGGTCACCGGCTACGACGCCGAGAAGAGCCGCGTGCGCACCCTGAAGATCTACGACACCATCCTCGAGATCGCCGAGCGGAGCGCGAAGACCCTCACGCCCACCTACCGCGTGGCCGATCTGATCGTCGAAGAGAAGCTCGCGCGCGTGCACCGCATCTCGCAGTCGCAGCTCTGATCACCCGCCCTTTCGCGCGAAAAAACCCGCCGCGAGAAGCAAATCCGTTACCCTGACGCCGTGCTCTCTCCGGTCTCCCGCAGCATTCAGGGGTTGCTCCTCGTCGCGGCGCTCTTCATCGCCGGCTGCGCCACGCAGACGGTCAACATCCACGAGGGGCCGCGCGAGTACGTCGCGACCGACTACGAGACCGTCCTCCGCGCCTGGACGCGGACCGAGCAGCTCGTCGCCTTCTCCGAGCTCGACAACTACCTCACGGCCACGGCGACCTACGAATCGTGGGATTTTCGCTGGGCCTACGTCGTCCGCTACGTGCAGGACTACCGCCTGACGATCGAGCAGAGGAAGAAGCTGCTCGAGAGCACGCTGGAAGAGACGCGCCTCCGCCACCAGTTCTTCGTGGCGATCTACGGCGGCGAGCGCCGCTACAACGATCTCACGCGGCCCGACAGCGCGTGGATCGTCCGCCTGATCGACGACACCGGGAACGAGACCGCGCCCCAGGAGATCACGGCGATAAAGCGGCCCAACGCGCTCGAGCGCAACTACTTCCCGTACAACACGGTGTTCCGTCAGGCCTTCCGCATCCGCTTCCCGCGCACCTCGGGCGACGGGCGGCCCACCATCTCGGCGCAGGCCAAATGGTTCGGCCTCCGCTTCGCGGGCGCGCAGGGCAACAACGAGCTGATCTGGAAGATCGACGAGGCCGCGGGCGAGCCGAAGACGGTGGCGCAGGCCCCCTGATCGCCGGCAGATCGAGCCAGAGCCTACTCGCTGGAGTCGGAGAGGATCGACGCGAGCGGCGGCGAGCTCACCATCAGCTCGCGCGCGATCTTCGCTTCGCCGAGCAGCACCAGGGCGCCCGACGCTCCGGCGGCGGCTCCGCGCGGCGCGGGGCGGCCCTCGATCACCGCGCGCGCAAACAGCGTCTCGCCGGGGTGAAGGGCCGTCGCCGCGAGGTCTCCGTGCGCGGCGAGCTCGACCACGCCGCCGCCGACGATGGCCACGCCCAGCGTGTCGCCGCTGTCGTCGATGAGCGACTCGAACGGCTGCGCGAAGTGCACGGTGAGGCGGTCGAGCAGCTCGTTGCGCGAGGCTTCGTCGACCTCACCCAGCGGGCCCATCGTCGCGCCCGCGAGCGCCTGGATCCGATCGGCGCGGGTGATCAGCTCGTCGAGGACCCAGGGGCACGACCTCAGCGCGTCCTCGATCACGGGCTGCTCCCAGATCGCGACGCGGGCGCCCTGCGATCCCGCGACGACGCGGATGCCCACCGGCTCGCTCAGCGATCCGCGCGAGGGCACCAGCGTCCCCTTCACGGCGCGGCACGCCGGGGTGTCGACGATGGTCGCGCACACCGAGGCCTCGCCCGCGAGCAGGAGCGCCGCGCCGAAGCTCGAGACCTCTTCGTCGGCCGAGAGCGCCTCGATCCGCGCGAGCGCGACCAGGTGCTGCTGCATCTCGGTGGGCAGATCGACGAAGGCGTCGACCTCGTCGAGCGGGAGCCCGTCGATCAGCGTCGGCGCAGCCGGCGGCGCCGAGCTCGCGGGCGACGCCGTCACCCTGGGCAGGTTCGGGAGCGCCGGCGGAGGCGGGACGCTGAGCTTCGCCGGCCGCGTCGAGACCGGCGCCGGCGGGACGCTGACCCTCTGCGGAGCGGGCGCGGGCGGCGCGACCGACGGAGCGGTTGCAGCAGCAACAGTTGGAGCCGCAACGATTGGAGCCGCAACAGTTGGAGCAGCAACAGTTGGAGCAGCAACGATTGGCGCGGCCACGGGCTCCGCCGCGGTCACGGGCGGAGGCGGCTTCGGCGGCGCGGCCGCGGCAGGCGGCGGGACGCTGGGCCTG
>JBDTXR010000267.1:0-12108 GCA_040006075.1 Byssovorax sp.
GGGACGCTGGTCGCGTCGCTCTCGCTCTATCCCTCGCCGACCGCGACGCTGCTCGCCGGGACCGACGCGATCATCCAGGAGCCGGGCGGGTGCTTCGAGCAGGCCTCGAGCGCCAATTACCCCAACGTGATGGTGCTGGGGTATCTGAGCGAGCACAACGCGGCCGAGCCGGCGCTGGTCGCCCGCGCCGAGGGGGCGCTCGATCACGGGTACAAGCTGCTCACCGGCTACGAGAGCAAGAGCAAAGGCTACGAGTGGTTCGGCGGGGATCCCGGGCACGAGGCGCTCACGGCCTACGGGCTGATGGAGTTCTCGGACATGGCCAAGGTCTACAAGGACGTCGACAAATCGATGATCGCCCGGACGGTCGAGTGGCTCAAATCCCGGCGCGACGGGAAGGGCGGCTATCAGAAGAATGAGAGGGCCTTGGACTCGTTCGGCCGCGCCAGCGACGAGGTCACCAACTCCTACGTGACCTACGCGCTCACCGAGGCCGGCCAGCGGGACCTGCCCGAGGAGATGGTGTACCTGAAGCGCCTCTCGGGGACGACCAAGGATCCCTACGTGCTGGCGCTGGCCGCCGGCGCGCTCGCCAACGTGGAGCCGCGCGGGGCCGAGACGCTGAAGGCCGAGGGGCGCCTGGCGAAGATGCAGGCCGCCGACGGGCATTATCCCGGGGCCGACCACTCCATCACCCGATCGGGCGGGAACGCCCTGGAGATCGAGACGACCGCGCTCGCGACCTTGACCCTGATGAAGGCCGCGGAAGAGCACGCGGGGGAGATCCAGAAGGGCCTCGACTGGATGGTGAAGCAGCGGAGCGGCTCGGGCGGCTTCGGATCGACGCAGTCGACGGTGCTGGCCCTCAAGGCGTTGACCCGGGCCGCGTCGCAGTCGCGGACGCCGCCGGAGGGGACGATCAAGCTCACGATCAACGGCGGCGCGCCGCACGCGATCAAGGTGGATGCGTCGCTCAAGGACGCGATCACCCTGGCGGGCCTGGCGAGCGAGCTGCACCCCGGGCACAACACCCTCGAGATCGGCGCGAGCTCTCCTGATCTGAAGCTGCCTTATGGAATGAAGCTGGTCTACCGGACGCTGCGGCCGGCCTCGAGCGGGAAATCGCCGGTGACGCTCTCGGTGTCGGCGCCGACGAAGGCGAAGATGGGGGAGGGCGTGAAGGTCCACGCGGTGGTGGCCAACTCCAGCGCCAAGGGGATCCCGATGGTGATCGCGAGGGTCGGTATCCCCGGCGGGCTGACGTTCCAGACCTGGCAGCTCGACGAGCTCAAGAGCCGGGGGCTGGTCGACTTCTACGAGACGCGGGAGCGCGAGGTGATCGTCTACTTCCGCTCGATGGGGCCGAAGGCGCAGAAGGCCTTCGATCTCGATCTGCTGGCCCAGGTCCCCGGCACGTTCCAGGGGCCCGCGTCGCAAGCGTACCTCTATTACACCGACGAGTTTCGGACTTTCGCCGATCCCCTGCCTTTCACGGTGACGCCATGAACACGACCGCTCGTTTCGCCCGCCCCGTCGCGCTCGGCCTGCTCGCGGCCTCGCTCGGGAGCGCTGGAGTGCTCGCCGCCGAGGGAGCGCCGTTGAAGGACGTCGCTCGCAAGGTCGAGGCGCAGATCGCCGCCCCGAACGCGCGGACGATCTACCTGACGACCGACAAGCCGCTCTATCACCCCGGAGAGACGGTGTGGTTCCGGGCCTGGGAGCTCGCGGTGCGGACGCTCGACGGCGTCCCGGGAGAGCATGGAGTCACCTTCCAGCTCTTCGATCCAAGGGGATCCAAGGTGGCCGAGAAGCGGGTGCTCGGCTCGGGCGGAGCGGCGATGAACGACTTCGAGCTCTCGCCGGGGCTCTCGGGAGGGCCCTACGTGCTCCGGATGATCTCCGACCTCGGAGGGACCGAGGAGCGGGGGATCACCGTCTCGACCTACGAGCTCCCGCGGGTGAAGAAGACCCTGGACTTCGGCCGCAAATCGTACAGCCCCGCCGAGGAGGTCACGGCCAGCCTCAAGCTGGTGAGCGCCACCGGAGAGGCCGTGCACGGGGGCAAGGCCACCGCGGTGATCACGATCGATGGAGTCGAGATCGCCAGGCTCCCGGTGCTGATCGACTGGAACGGCAAGGGCACGGTGCGCTTCGCGCTGCCGCGCGCGATCGCCAAGGGAGATGGGCTGTTGACGCTGCTCATCGACGCCGGCGGAGCCACGGAGTCGATCCAGCGGCGGATCCCGATCCTGCTCGATCGCGCCGAGCTCACGGCGTTCCCGGAGGGCGGAGATCTGGTGATCGGGCTGCCCTCGAGAGTCTATGTCTCGGCGCGGGATCCCCTGGGAAAGCCGGCCGATTTCGAGGGCGACGTCGTCGACGAGCGCGGAGCTCAGGTGGCGCACGTGCGGTCGTTCCACGGCGGGATGGCCCGCTTCGCGCTGACGCCCGAGAAGGGGAAGACCTACTCGCTCAAGCCGGGAAAGGCCCTGGCGGCGACTCCGCCTCTGGCGCTCCCGGCGGCGCGGGCCTCGGGCTGCACGCTGCGAACGGTCGACGATTTTCGCTCGGCCGACGCGGCGCTGAAGGTGATCGTCCACTGCACCACGCCGCAACGGGTGCTCGCGACGGCGGTGCTGCGCGAGCGGCTGATCGCCCGGGCCGAGGCCCAGGTGAACCCCGGCGCGGCCACCGAGCTTTCGATCGGGCTGCCGAAAGGCACGGTGGGCGCGGTGCGATTGACCCTCTTCGATCAGAGCGAGGCGCCGCTGGCCGAGCGCCTGGTGTACCGCGGGCTCGGCGCCGATCTCCACGTGTCGGTGACGCCGGATCGCGCCTCGTACTCGCCGCGCGAGAAGGTGGCGTTGACCGTGAAGACGACCGACGCCGAGGGGCACCCCGTTGCGGCCGACGTGGCGCTCGCGGTCGTCGACGACACGGTGCTCAACTTCGCCGACGACAAGACTGGCAACATCCTGGCGCAGCTCTACCTGGAGCCCGAGATGCCCGGGCAGATCGTGGCCGAGCCGAACTTCTACTTCTCGAAGGATCCGAAGGCGCCCGAGGCTCTGGATCTCGTGCTCGGAACCCAGGGCTGGCGCCGCTTCGAATGGGCGTGGACCAAGCAAACCGCGACCGTGGCGCGGTGAGATCGGTCGGCGCACGAGCCGCGGCGCCGCGCGGATGGGATGGAATGAGGGGATCCCCACTCCGAGGCTGACGGGACGCGGCGCGCTCCGCTAGGATGCGCGCCGCGCAGCCCATGAACAACGATCAAGACAGCGAGACGAGCGGCCAGGCACCGGGCCCGAGCCTTCCCACCGACAGCCTTGCGATCGCCGAGGCCGGTGAGGCTTCCGCGGTGGAAGCAGGCTGGGACGAGCCCGAGGCGGCCGCAGTCGCGTCACCGGGAGCGATCGAGGCGAGCCCGATGGCGACGCAAGCCGTGGCGGAGCCGACGCAAGCCGTGGCGGAGCCGACGCAAGCCGTGGCGGAGCCGACGCAAGCAGTGGCGGAGCCGACGCAAGCGGCAGCGGAGCCGACGCAAGCGCCGGCTGCGCCCCCGGTCGCGCGCGTCGAAGCGACGGCTCCGGCTGCGGCTGCGGCGATAGTCGAGGCGCCGGCGGCAGCGCCCACGCCGCCGGTGAATCGCACGCGCCGGATCATCGACATGCGCCGGCCGCGCGCCGCGCCTCCGCCCGAGCCCGCGCGGCCGCCGCCGCCGAGCTTCGATCGCCGTCCGCGCCGCGAAGAAGCCGATCGGCCGCGTCGCGAAGAGCGCCCGGCGCCCGCGGTCGTGTCGCCGCGGCAGTCGATCGAGCGACCGTCGTCACCGCGCCAGGTCGACTCGCCGCCCGCGCCGCGCGTTGCGCCGGCCCCGCGACCCGCGCCGATCGAGCGCCCCGCGCCGAAGGTCGTCGCGGTCGTCGCGGTGCCGGTCGAGCCGCCGCCGCCCGCGAAGGCGCCGGAGTGGATCCCGCCGATGGGCGTCGATCGTCATCGCAAGAAGAAGCCCGCGCTCACCGCCAAGGAGGCGATGACGGCGAAGAGCAAGGCGCACGCGGCGCGCAAGCCCGCGAAGCCCGCGCCGGCCCCGCGCGAGATCGACGAGCAAGCCGGCGACGAGGCCTCCGTCGTCGCGGCGCCCCGCGCGGTCGCGACGACGCCGGTCACGCCGCCCCCCGCCGCGGCGAAGACCGCCCCGAAGCGATCCGCGGCGAAGCGGAGCGCGCCCAAGCCGCCTCCGCCGGAAGACGACGACGTGCCCGAATTGCCGATCAAACGAGGCTTTTTCAGCCGGCTGCTCGATGTGTTCCGCGGCGCGCCCAAGCCCAAGGGCGACTGACAAAAAAGCGCCGCGACCGGTGGAGAGGGTGGCCGCCGAGGCGGCGCCGCTCTTCCAGGCGGTCGCGGTGGGGAGCTCGAGGGGCCGTGGCCCCGGGGCTCAGGGGATCTTGCTGATCAGCGCGTCGCCGAGCTTGGGCTGGTCGATCTTCGCGAACCAGATGCTCCAGACGGCCTTCATGAAGTCGACGCCGCCGACCGTCGCGTGGCCGCTGTCGGTGGTGACCGTCGTCTCCTTCTTGTCCGCGTCGTAGACGATGGTGACGGTGGCCTTCTCCTTGAGCTCGCTCTTGAACGCGCCCAGGAAGGTGCCGATGTTCCCGGCGTTGGTGTAGCCGTTCATCGCGAACGCGTCTTTCAGCGCGGTGACGATCTTCTCGTTGTCGACGTCGCGCTTCATGGTCCAGACGAACTTCTTGCCGGTGTCGGCGTCGATGACGGCCTGCTTCGACTTCGTCGCGGGCAGGACCTTCATGTAGTGGCTGATCGCGTAGACGTTGACGTCGACGATGGCGATGGTCTTGACCCGGATCCCGCCGCCGGTGAGGGTGTAGTCATCGGCCGAGGCGCTGATCGCGACGAGGAAGATGGCGGTGAGGACCGCGAACAGGAGCGGGGCTTTGGTGCGAACGAAGTTCATGGTGCCTGGACCTCTGCCGGCGTCGCCGGCCGGTAACGGCGCCCCGGAGGTCGGGGCGGCTGCCGAGACCGGCGACACGCGCGCCGGCTGGCAAGAGACGAAGGCGACGCGCGCCTCATTCACGGAGATTCGTGAATGACGCACCTTATCAGAACCGCGGGCTCCCCGGGAGCGAGTCCGGCCCCCGATTAACGACGATTTTGCGGCGATCGGGCCCCGGCGCCCCGCGCGCGGAGTCGGGGGATCGCGGCCGGGTCCGATCGAGCGGCCGCGTCCGCGGGTGCGGTCGTCGATGCCAAGGAGGATCCCCGCGCCGAGGGAGGATCGACATGAAGAACCCGCCTGTCGTCCGGGACGACGGAGAGAGGTTGAGCGCGCGACCGAGGAACCCCGCACGACGGCGCCGGGCGAAGAGTGTCACTCTG
This sequence comes from Byssovorax sp., assembly GCA_040006075.1. Classification (GTDB taxonomy): domain Bacteria; phylum Myxococcota_A; class Polyangia; order Polyangiales; family Polyangiaceae; genus JANYGI01. Next base: position 5,410 of record JBDTXR010000267.1, read on the forward strand.
GCGAGCCTGGAGCAGGGGTGAGAGCTGGTCAATCGGGTCGTTGCGGACTTCGAGAAACCGCGCGGACGCGGGGTCGATTGGCCACCTCGGGGCGCGCGGCGGCCGGCGCCGTCCGGGCGGGCGCGGGGGCTCGGCGCGGCTCCCATGGCGCGACCGAGGCATGCGCGACGGGGACGGCGTCGAAGCGGGCCGCGCGGCTCTTCGCTGTTCGGCATTGGTCTCGCGAAGACGGCTTGTGATAGCGTGGCGGCCGTGTTGACGGAACCTCTCGATTGCAAGCTTTCCTCGAAGCGCTCGCGCTTCGTCGCGGCCGCGCTCGCGCTGGCGTTGCTCCTCCCCTCCGGCCGCGCGTCGGCGCAGAGCGATGAGGACAAAGCGGCGGCGCGCGTGCTGGCGACCCAGGGCGCCGACGCCCTCAACGCCGGCAAATTCCTCGAGGCGCTCGACCTCGTCTCGCGCGCCGAGCAGATGTTCCACGCGCCGACCCACCTCCTGCTCATCGCGCGCTCGCAGGCCGGCGTCGGCCGCCTCGTCGCCGCGAAAGAGACGTACCTCAAGCTCACGCGCGAGGATCTCCCCGCGAGCGCGCCCCCGGCGTTCAAGCGCGCACAGCAAGAGGGCAAGGACGAGATGGCGGCCCTCGAGGCCAACATCGCCTCGCTGAAGATCGCGGTCGAGGGCGGCGGGCAGCAGAAATTCACGGTGAAGATGGATGATCAACCGGTGAGCCCCGCGCTCCTCGGCGTGTATCGCCCCGTCGATCCCGGCAAGCACGAGGTGGTGGTCTTTCCGGTCGGGCAGCCGCCGGTGAAGAGCAGCCTGGTGCTGAAGAACGGCGAGAAGAAGGACGTGAAGCTGACGATCCCCGACGCGGTCCCGGCCGGCGTGCCGGTGAGCTCGGCCGACAATCCGGACGCCACGCCGAAGCCGCCGCCGGCCGTCGACAAGGTCGCGCAGCCTGCCCCGGGGTTCTTCACACCCCTGCGCGGCGCGGGGATCGGGGCGGGCGTCGTCGGGATCGGCGGCGTGGTGCTCGGCGCGGTGTTCCTCAGCAAGAGCTCGGCGACGCAGGCCGACGCCGACACCAAGCAAGCCGGCTGCGTGCAGCTCGGGAAGGCGTGCACGCCCGCGATGCGGAGCACGATCCACGGGCTCGACGTCGACGCGGCCAGCTCGGGCAACATCGCCCTGGTCGGCTTCGTGGCCGGCGGCGTGCTGCTCGCGACGGGCGTCACGTTGATCATCGTCGGCAAGCCGAAGCCGCGCGCCGCCGCGACGGTGACGCCCTGGTTCACGGGCAACATGGGCGGGCTCCAGGGGACATTTTGATCGGCGCGGCGTCGCCTCGCGATCAGGTCGAGACGGCGGCGTCTCGCGGTTGATCCCAAGCGGCACCGCTCCTGCTAGGACTGCGACCATGCGCCGCCCGCTCCTCGGTCTGCTGCTCGCTTCGATCTTTCTTGCCTCGACCGCGATCGCGGTCCCGGCGCGCGCCGAGCCGCCGGCCGCGGCGCCTGCGCCCCTCGCGCCGGTCGCTGCACCCGCGACGGCGCCTCCGTGGGCGGCTCCGCTCGCCGGCACACGTCGGCGCAGCTCGGGCGCCATGGTCGGGGGGATCGTCCTCACGGCCCTTGGAGCCGTCGCGACGGCGGTGGGTACCGCGGCCTACGTCGATGCCGTGAGCAGCTGCATCCAGGGCGACGTCGGCGGCCAGATCTTCCGCGCCAACTGCGACAACGGCGGGACGAAGCTCGCGTCGATGACCACGCTCCTGCTCGGCGCCGCGAGCATCGTCGCCGGCGTCCCGCTCTGGGTCTACGGCTCCGACAAGGTGGCCGCGCTGCCCGACGACAAGGCCCCGAAGCCCGCCGCTGCGGTGGTGATCGGGCCGGGCACCGCGGCGCTGCACCTCAGCTTCTGAGCCCCGGGAGCGAGCGTCATCCGAAGATCGGTCCGCGGGACGGCCGCGTTCGATCCTCGTCGTCGCCGGCACGGGAGAGGCCTTAACGAGGTGGCTTTGAACCCGGAGTGGCAGGCGTGGTGAAGGCGGCGATCCGGCGCTGCACGGCCTCCTGCGCGGCGCGGCGACGATCGGCCGGGGCGCCCGCTGGCGAGGCGCGGAGGGCGAGGAGATCGGCGCAGACCTCGGCGCGATCGCCGGGCGGGTAGAGGGTGCACGCCAGATCGTAGGCAGCGCGGGTCTTGTCGAGATCGATCGCGCGCCCCGCGACGACGGCGGAGGCGTGGGCGAAGAGCAGCGCGGCGGCCGCGGCGGTGGGGTGAACGGCGCTCCAGCGATCGAGGAAATCGGGCTGGATCACCAGCTGATCGAGCAGCGCCCACTGATCGGTGCGCGCCGCGAGATCGGCCACCGAGAGCAGCACCTTGAGGCTGCGCGCCGGATCGGCGAGGGCCCGCGTCGCGGCGTCGAGGGCGAGGAGATCGGCCGCGACCTCGGGGCCGCCGACGGCCGCGGTGCAGTTGACGGCGACGCTCAGCAGATCGGCGCGCACCAGCGGGCCGAGCGCCGTGGAGCGGCCGAGCGCGCGCGTCGCGGCGAGGATCTGCGGGCCGCAGTGGCCCTCGCGGCGCTGGCGAGCGAGCAGCGTCGCGGCGTCGTAGAGGTGGCCCGCGGCGCGCAGATCCGACACGGCGCGCGCGAAGGTGTCGGGATCGTAGGCGCCCTTCTCGACGCCGCCGAGGAAGGCGTCGAGCGATCGCAGCGGCGCGCAGCGGGCCCCCGGGTCGCCGCGGCGGAGGCGCGGCAGCTTCTTCAGCACGTCGGCGATCCGGAGCGAGAGCGCGAGCGGGTACGCGTCGCACGCGGGCTCTTCGTACGCGCCGAGCTCGACCTTGGCGCGGGTGCACGCGAGCGGATCGGCCACGGCGCGCAGCGATTTTCGGGTGCGGGCGATCGCCGCGTCGAGATCGGCGGAGCCGGTGAGGCCGAAGGGGACGGGATCGAGCACGCCGGCGATCGCCGCGTCGTCGGCGCTCTCGGGGAGCCCCTGGCGCACGATCGTCCACAGATCGCCGGCCAGGAAAGGCATTCCGGCCTCGGCGGCGAGCTGCGCCGCGACCGCGAGCGCGGCGCGGGCGTCGACGCCGAGCGCGGCGTGGCGATCGGTGCGGAGCGCGCGCGGGCCGAGGCGCGCGCCCGCGGTGAGCGCGGCGACGGCCCGGCGCGCGGCGGTGGTGGCGCGCGCCTCGTCGCCCTCGAGCAGGTGATAGACCGCGGCGAGCGCGGCCGCGTGCACGTAGTAGCGCGCGGCCTCTTCGTCGGATTTTGCGCTGTCCGGGGGCGCGAGCGCCGCGGTGAGCGAGCCCTCGGGATCGCCCGGCGATCGGATCCCCAGGCCGAGCTGGAAGGTGTTCGAGCCCTGGAGCATCCCCGCGCCGTAGGAGACCTCGAGCGTCAGCGCGAAGACCTTGGTCGCGGTCTTCTCTTCGTAGCGGTACGCCATCCGCGGCACGCGCAGGCCCTCGGCCTCGGCGTGATCGAGGAACGCGTCGAGCGCGGCGCGGGCCTCGGAGCGACGACCGGCCGCGAAATCGTGGACCGCGCGCGCGACCGCGAGGGTGCCCTCGGCCGCGGGGAGCTGGCAGGCGTCGTCGGTCGCCGCGCGCATTTCGCCTTCGTACACCGTGGGATCCGGCGCGAGGTGGCGCGAGGTCGCGTGGAGCTCGGCGAGGAAGCGCAGCGCCCAGGTGATCCGGCTCCGGTGCTGCGCAGCGAGCGCGATGGCCTCGGGGGACGGGGGCCCCTGCGTCAGCGCCGCGACCGCCATCGCGCCGAGGAGCGCGAGATCGCCCTGATCCGCGCGCCCGCCCGCGTAGAACGCCGACGCGTACGAGACCAGCATCGCGTCGAGCCCCTTGCCTGGATCGGCCCCGACGCCGAGCCGCGCGAACGCGTCGAGCAGCGCCACACCCGCGCCCGACGCGCCGCCGGGATCGCCGCGAAAGAGCGTCGCCAGGCCGGTGAGCACGCGCTGCACCGGCCGCCCGCTCCGCGTGAGGAAGCGCTCCTTCGTGTCGGCCGTGGCGACCTCGCGCGCGAGGGCGTACGCGCCGGCGACGAGGTCGGCCGCGGGGCGATCGTCCCACTCGCGCAGGGCGTCGGCGGCGGCCTTCTCGGCCGCCTCGGGGGCGATGGTGAACGCGAGGCGTTTGTCGTCCTTCAGCGCGATATCCATCGCGTCGGAGAGCACCGTCACCAGCAGGCGCACCCGCCGCACCCAGAGGCCGTCGCCTTGCTTGAAGCGCGGGTGACCGACGATGCGCAGGCGCACGTCGCCGAGCCGCGCCAGCGCGCGCCGCGTCGCCGGCGTGAGCACCACCGTCGCTTTGCTCGCGCAGACCGAGGCGGCGGGAGCCGCGGTCGCGGTCGCGATCCTCGATCCGCGCTTCGTTTTCCCTGGTTTCGGCGTCGCCTCGGGCTCGGTCGGCCTCTCGCCGATCGCGGTCGAGAGCGTGGCCACGAGCCCGTCGGCGAGATCGGTGACGTCGTCGAGCACGTTGTTCGGCGCCTCGCCCGGAGCGCCGAGGCCCGCGAGCGCGGCGCGGAGCGTGTCGCGCGCGGCGCGTCGATCGGCGGGGAAGCGAGCGACGGGGTGAAGATCGGGATCGAGCCGGTGCGTCGCGGCGAGCGCGGCGTACTGCGCGGCGGCGACGGCGAGCGCGCCGAGAGCGGGGTACGGCAGCGCGGGATCGGCGAGCGCGCGGGCGATCTCGGCGGAGGCCACGTCGAGCTTCGGCTTCTGATCGGCCACGATCCGGTACGCCGCGTCGAGCGCGTGGAGGCCGGCGGTGCTCCACCCCGTCGTGTGGTGGAGATCGCCCTGGAGCTTCGCGGTGAACGCGCCCTGGAGCGCGGCGAAATGCGCCTCTTGCACCGCCGGCGGGTACGAGACGCCGGCGAACGCCCCGGTGAGCACGCCCGCGAAGATCGCCGAGGGATCGTGCGCGGCCGCGAGGCGATCCTTCACGGTCGCCGCGGTGAGCTGGATCAGCGGCTCGCGCAGCCGATCGTCGAAGAGCACGCCGGGGCTCGCCGCGAAGGCGATCTGCGACAGCGCGCGGTACCGCGTGGGGGCGCTCTGCTCCAGCGCGCGCGTCGCGTCGAGGTGCGCCTTGCCCAGCGCCGTGACCCGCCGATAGAGCTCGCTGCCCGCGGGATCGAGGCCGAACGCCTCGCCGCGCTGGAGCAGGATCGTCGGCGCGTACGACCAGCCGACGCGCGCGTCGTCGACGAGCTGCACCAGCGTCCGGTAGCGCGCGAGCCACGCCGGCAGCGGGAGGAAGCCGCCCGCGGCGCCGCGCTTCAGGCTCGCGTCGTCGCGGATCAGCGCGCCCGAGAGGCGATGCGCGAACACCAGATCGCGCCGGCCCTCCATCGGCGGCGGGCCCCGATCGGCGTCGCACCCGCGCGGCGTCGTCCACAGCGAGGCGAAATCGGCGCGGCGATCCTCGGCGATCGCGGCGAGGATCGTCGCGCCGCGGCGATCCCACTCGAGGCTCGCGCTCGTCGCCAGGTGGACGCGGAGCAGATCGCCGTACGGCGTGTCGTGGCGCGCGGGCGCCGGCGCCTCGGGGATCGTCGCTGCGGGCCGCGGATCGCCTGGATCGGCCGCGTCGAGGAGGATCCCCGCGTTGCCGAGGAGCTGCCGCGCATAGCGCGCGCGGAGCGAGGTCTCGGCGAGCGGATCGCGCGACGCCAGCAGCGCCTCGATCCGATCGGCCGCGCGGGCCGCATCGACGTACCGGAACGCGCCCGCGGCGGCGAAGGCCTCGTCGATCGCGGCGGCGAGCGCCACGTCGTCGCCGAGGTGCGCGAGCGCCGCGTCGTCGCGCACCACGGGCGCGAGGCCAGAGGCGAACGGGGCGAGCGGATCGCGCGGAAAGAGCTGCAAAACAGCCGCGGGCGACGCGTGGATCCGGATCACGTGGCGGTAGCCGGCGGCGTCGGCGAGGGCGATGAGCAGGGCCTCTTCGTCGAGCGCCGCGGGCTTCGGCAGCGCGGCGGCGACCACCACGCGCGCGGCTTCACCGAGCTTCGCGGCGTCGATCGCCGCGCCGCGATCGGCGACGATCGCCGCCGCGGGGTGCGGCCCGCGATCGAGCTCGCGGAACACCGCCGCCCAGGGATCGGCGCCGTCGCGATCGGCGCGCGCCGCCGCGTAATCCAGGGCGATCGCGTGGAGATTGGCACTCTCCGGAGCGACGAGACGACGCTCGCAGGCGTCGAGGTGCGCCCCGTCGCAGAGCGCGTGCGACGTGACCTTCGGAGGCGGCGCGGGCGGCGCCCCGCCGCACGCGGGCAGGAGAGCGCCGAGGATGAGCGCGGTGACGGGCGGAGAGCGCATGACGCCGAGCGCGCTTACTGGAAATGAACCCCGCATCGATAGTACGCGCCGGTGATCACCGGATCTTGCCCCGAGGCGCTGAGCTTGAGGATCAGCTTCTTGGCGCCCACCGGGACCGCGGCCAGCGGGGTCGCCGCGTCGGTCTGCGCGGTCTCCTTGATCACCGCCAGGTTGGTCTTGCCGGCGGGGTCGACGAGGTCGACCTCGAAGCTCTGGAGCCCCGAGCCGGCGCGCCCCGAGACGCAGAAGGCGTAGACCATTTTCCCGGCCTGCGCCGAGACGTCGAAGCTGAAGTGATCGACGTCGGCGCCCGCGTTTCCGAGGTCGCCCTCGA
>JBDTXR010000268.1:0-12065 GCA_040006075.1 Byssovorax sp.
AGCGGCTTGAGCCGGTCGGGCTGCCCTGCCTCCCAGCGGTTCGGGCCGGTGTCCAGGTAGCGATCGGGCGCGTCATACGACGTGGCGAGCCACTGCGTGAAGGCTGCGCGCCACCCGGAGAGCGGCATCGCGTGTTGCTGGAAAAACTTCCAGCGCTTCGCGAGAACCATCTGCGCCCAGGGCCGAAGCTTGGGATTCGGATCCTCCAGAGCGCCCGAGTCGAACGGCGACGCGCCGCCAAGCTGCCCGTCTTCCGCAGAGGGATGGAAGTACAGGACGGCGTCACCGATCGCCGCGCGGTGGTAAAAACAGGAGGGTCCCGCGTAGAAGAAGACGTGCTCGCCGCGCAGTCGCTGGAACTCGCCGGGATCCACGGACGCGCCACGCGTCGCCCGGCTCATGAGCCCGTCGGGCCACTTGCTCCAGTCCGCGATCTTGTCGGCGACGGGATAGTGAACGAGCGGCATTCGCGCAGCGATCACCGCCGCACGCTTGGTCTGCTTCGTCGCCGTCGCAGGCCTCGACCTCGCCTTCGGGCTCGCCGCCGCTCCGAGCGCCTTCGTTCGGCCCACCCCCGACTTCTTTGCCGCCACGCCGCGCAGGCTAGAACAAGGAACGGCGATTTCCCAGCCCCGAGCCGAGACCGGCCAATTCCTCGGTCCAGCTCCTGGAAAACACCGGAAACGCTGGGGAGCGCCCTCCCCACGCCAGCTCCGCGGCCGGATGAACGCGGGATCGGCCTGCGCGCTCCGATCCGGTCTTCCGGACCGGAACCCCGCCGGGTTTGCCGAGCGCTTCTTCCTCCACGACACCAGCGGTCGCGCCACCTCGACGACGGACGTCGAGCGCACGATTGGCCGGCTCCAGAAGAAGCTCACGCGCCACCAGGGCGTGCTCAGCGAGCTGAACCAGAAGCAGGCCAGTGCGCAGAAGTCGAAGCAAGATCTCGCGCTCGCCGAGAAGCAGAAGAAGCTCGCCGCCGCGCAGAAGAAGGCCGCGGACGCCGCGACCGAGCTGGCCGCCCTGGAGGCCGAGGTCGCCAAGGGCTGAAGGGTCGAGCGCGCTGCGAGATGAATATGCGCCTCACAGCGTGTGGTACGATCGCCGTGTGAAGGCCTCGGAAATTCGCGCCTACAAGAAGCGCTGGGAGCTGGTCGCCGCGGTCGAGCAGGTTGAGCTTGCTCGTATGTCTCCCGCGCAGAAATTCGCAGAGGTCGGCATGCTCATGGACGTGGCTCGCACGCTTGGCCCATCGACCGACGACGAGGCAGACGTCGAGCAAGTACGTCGCCGGTGGGTTCTGCTCGCGCAGCGTAGGGGTGCCCGAGAGCCGACCTCCGCGACCTTCGCCCTCGCTACCGGTACGCCCCCCGCGTGACCCCCGCGGCCGCCCTCGCCACCCGCTCGCTCACGGTACACGCCGCCTCCAGCAGCATCCGCAGATCCTCCGCCCGGATCCGCCCCACCGCAGTCCGCGCCGTCACCGCGGCCCCCTCCAGACTCACCTCCTCGAAGCGCCCTGCCAGATCCATCAACAGCGCTCGAACATCCGGATCCAGCGCCCCCCTCGCTCGTCCTTCATCCTCGGCGCGCACCAGGTACGCTGGATCGAACACCGGATCTCCCACCACGATATCTTGCCCGCCAAAGAACGTCTTCACCCGGTCAATCGCCGATCCCCGCCGCACCACCAGCCCGAATCCCTCCGGCGCGTCCAGCGGAGTCGCGCGCACCTCGACGTCGAACTCGTTTCGCCCGGTCCGCAGATACCAGGCCTCGAGCCTCACCCCGTCTCGGTCTCCTCGCAGCTCCAGCGGAGACTCGGTCAGCTCGAGCTCGTGCTCGCTGGCGAACACCCGCAGGATCTCGGCGTGCGCTCGCAGCGGGCCGGCGACCGGCACTGCCCGCCGCGCCGACGCGATCACCGCCGCGACCCGCGCCACGTGCGTCAGCGATTGAATCACCGCCTCGGCGTCCATCACCGTGACCTGGGTGACGACGCTGGTGTCCGACAGCTCGAGGTACGAGGTGATGGCGTTGAGGCCGAGCACCGCGCGGCGCGCGTCTGCGGCGAACAGCACGGCCGCCCTCGCCGCGTCGTCGGCCGTGGCGATGACCTCCTCGTCCCAGTTCGAATCGCCGAGAAATACCCTGCTCCCGAGCGAAGGCAGGTTGACGAAGCCCAGGCTGCGCACGTGCAGGCCCAGATCGAGCGGCGGATCGAACCAGGCCTCCACGCGGGAGCCGCGCTCGCCCCAGGTGCAGCTCACCCGCTGCCCTTCGAGCACGCCCGCGGCGGCGCCCATCGGCAGCGGGGTCATCTTCACGCTGTAGGTGAGGCCCAGGCGGGCCGCGACTTCTTCGATCAGCGACGACATCCCGGGGATCCTAGCCGATCCGCGCCCGCACCGGATCCCGGGCCCTGCCCGGGCGACGCCGTGATACCCGCTGTGGCTCCATGAAGCGCCTCCTCGACCGACTCCCGCTCGTCCTCGCGGCCCTCTTCGGCGCAGGTGCGTTGTTTCACCTCGCGTGCCTCGTGGCCCCGTCGATCGGCAACGCGGCCTCGCCCGCCCGTCATGCGGTGTTCGTGCTCGTCAACGGCCTCTTCGCGACAGCCTTCTTCGCGCGCTTTCGCTGGACCCTCGTCCCGGTCCTCGCGCTCGCCGCGCAGCAGGCCTACGGCCACGGGACAGACCTCCTCCGCGCCCACGCCGAGGGCCGGATCGACGTCCAGAGCCTCGTCGTCCTGCTCTTTCTCCCGGTGGTCGTCGCCTCCGCCGCGCGCCTCGCCGCACGCGCGCCCGCGGCGCCGGGATGAAAAAAATCTGCTACCGGAGCAAATTCGTGGGCTCTCAAATGGCCACGCCTGTTGTAAGGTGGAGCATCATGAAGGCCCACTTTCGCCGCCGTTCGCTTCTTGGCTTCCTCGCCGCCACGGGTGCTCTGGTGGGTTCGCCCTCTCCGGCGCACGCCGACAACCCCGTCCTTCGCCACCAGGAAGACTTGCACGGCGACGTGGCCGTCTTCGGCAGCACCCTCGGGTACGACTGCGGCGCCGGCGTCGCGGTCCCCGCGGGCGCCAGCGCGGCGTGCGCCGGCCAGACCAACATCACCGACACCGCGCCCGACCTCTTCTGGCGCGACAACGTCGCCAACGCGACGATCACCGCGGTCCAGGCCCGCACCTCGGCGACTCTGGTGCTCCCGCCGGGCGCCCAGGTCACCTATGCTCGCCTCTACTGGGGGGCGTTGAAAGACGGCGCCGCGGCCGACACCACCGCGGTGATCGACTACCTCGGCGGCCCGATCAAGACCATCACCGCCGATCAGACCTGGGTCGTCCCCTACGGCGTGGCTCATCCCACCTGGAATTACTATCAATCCTCGGGCGACGCGACCGACTACGTGTCCACCTGGGGAGCCGGGGATTTCCGGATCACCGACGTCGAGGCGCTCCCCCTACCCTCGTATGCGTTCGACGTCGATCGGGCCTTCTCGGCCTGGACGCTGGTGGTCTTCTACGATCTCCCCGCGGGCCAGCTCCGGAACCTCGCCCTCTTCGACAGCTTTCTGCCCATCGATCCCGTGGTCCCGGCCACGGCGAGCGCCAAGGTCACCCTCGACGGCTTCCTCATTCCCCAGGGATTCAGCGCCCAGATGACGGCCTTCACCTACGAGGGCGACGACATCTACAACGGCGATCACTTCACCCTCAACGGCGCTCAGCTCACCGACGCGAAGAACCCCGCCGACAACTTCTTCAACTCCTCGCGGAGCAACCTCGGCGTCGCGGTATCGGGCGCGCAGGACGTGCCAAAGCTCAGCGGCGCGCCCGGATCCATGGCCGGCTACGATCTCGACACGGTCGACGTCACCAGCCACCTCGCCCCCGGCGCCACCTCGTGCGACGTCGGCGCCGACTCGGCCAAAGACATCTTCTTCCTCGGCGGCTTCATCACCTCGGTCGCCAACCTCGCCCCTGATTTCAAGGGGATGGGCAAGGACGTCGTCGATCTCAACGGCGGCGCCGTCGTCCAGGGCGACGTGCTTCAATACACCATCACCGCCACCAACGGCGGCAACGACGCCTCGGTCAACTCGGTCCTCACCGACGTGATCGAGAGCGGCCTCGCGTTCGTCCCCGGCTCGATCGAGATCCTGCAAGGCGGCAACGCCGGCCTCAAGACCGACGCCGCCGGCGACGATCAGGGCGACTACAACGCTGCGACCAAGACCGTGACCGTGCGCGTCGGCGCCGGCGCCACCGCGGCCACCGGCGGCAAGGTGCCTGTCGGCGGCGTCGCCCAGATCCGCTTCAAGGTCACCGTCGCGGTCGCGACTGGCTCGGTCGCCAACCAGGCCTTGCTCTCGGCCTCGGGCCAGGCCGGCGCCATCAAGAAAACGTGGCTGAGCGACAGCGATCCTCTCACCCTGGGCGATCAGCCCACCGTGACCACGATCTACGAGTGTGACTCCGACGCCGAGTGCAAGGGCGACAAGCCCCACTGCGATCTGGTCACCCACACCTGCGGCGGCTGCACCAGCGACGCCGACTGCAAGGATCCCAAGAGCCCGGCCTGCGAGCCCAGCGGCGCCTGCGGCCAGTGCTCGAAGACCAACGACACGCTCTGTGTCAACGACACGCCGGCCTGCGACACCACGATCGGGATCTGCGTCCTCTGCACCCTGGGCGCGATGGGCGACGCCACCAAGTGCAAGATGGATCCCAACGGCCCGGTCTGCGTCGCCGGGATGAACGACACCGTCCACTGCGGCTGCACCACCGACATGGATTGCGGCGGTCCCAACAGCGGAATCGTCTGCGACTCGGTGCCTCAGATCTGCATCCCGGGTTGCCGCGGCGTCGGCGGCAACGGCTGCGCAACCGGTATGGTCTGTAGCTCCAAGGACAACACCATCGGTACCTGCGGCCCCGAGGTCGCGGCCACGACCAGCAGCACCACCGGCGCAGGCGGAGCCGGCGGCGGCGACGGATCCGGCGGCGGAACCGGCGGCAGCGTGCTCCAGGGCGACAAGGGGAGCTGCGGTTGCAGCGTCCCCGGCGACGACGAGAGCGAGAACACCGGCGCGGCAGCAGCGGCAATGGCAATGATTGGTATCGTCGTGGCGCGCCGCCGTCGCCGCTAAACGCCGGTCGGGCCGGTCTCGAGGCGCTTCACCTGCGCTTCGAGATCGGCGATCCGCCGATCGCGCTCGCCGATCGCCGCGGCCACGTCCTCTGCGGCGATCATCTGCGGGATGTGCTGCGGGCAGTTGGCGTCCCACGCGGCCAGCGTGATCACGAACGCTCGCTCGGGCTTCGCGGCGTAGCCGGCCGGCGTCAGCCGCGCCAGGAGCGCCGGATCGTCCTCGCCCTCGACCACCCTCGCCTCGCCCCAGATCTTGATCCGCCGCTGGTGGGCGTAGTCGATCAGGAACAGGTGCACCTTCGGGTTCTCGGCGAGATTGCCAATCGAGATGTACTGGCGGTTGCCGCGAAAATCCGCGAACCCCAGGGTGTGCTCGTCGATCACCCGGAGAAAGCCCTTCGGCCCGCCGCGGTGCTGGATGTACGGGTGCCCCTCGGCGTTCGCCGTCGCCAGGAAGAAGCTCCGCTGCTCGCCGAGGAAAGCGCGTAAATCCGGCGTGATCTCGGTGCTCCAGCCCTCGCCGTTCTCCACCCGCTCGTAGATCTTCCGGGAGCCCTTGCGAGCTTGAACGGCCTTGACTGCCGGGGTGAACGCCACATCGCTGGGAAACGTCTTCGTGCCTTCCATGGGTCGCTCAGCTCTGCTTCTTGAACCGGTGTCCGAGCAGCCCGCGCAGCACCCCGCGCACCGCCGCCAGGGTCCTGGAGCCGTCGAGAGGCGGGAAGGCCTCGGGATCCATCGCGGCCGCGAAGTACGAGCCTTGCCCGCTCAGCGCCGTGTAGATCGGCAGCGAGATCGCCGCGAGAGGCGCGGTGAGGCCGCTCGACGCCGGATCCCAGTCGGGGATCGGCGTCAGCTCGCCCAGCAAGGTGCCATGGGGGCGCGGATCGCCGAACCACTCGATCGCCGAGCGGATATCCAGGGCCCGCGTCGGATCCCGCTCGCCCATGAGCCGGAGCCCCACGAAGTCGACGCAGATCACGTCGGTGCCCGCGACGAACAGGTGAGGGTGCTTGGGCGTCGGATCGGCCATGAAGCCCATCAGCCCGTCGGCCGCGTACTCGTAGGCGTCGATGATCCCGAAGTGCGGCGGGAAATCGTGGAGCAGGGCCATGGTCACGGTCTGGAGATCGCTGAGGCGGCCGGTGAAGAGGTGATCGCCGAACTGGGGCACGACGGTGACGATGTTCCGGATCGTCAACGCGCCCACGGCGTTGACGTGGGTCTTCATCTTGGCGAACGAGATCCGGATATCGGCGTCTTGCCAGCTCTTGCCGATCTCGTAGAGGCCCATCCCGCGGGTGAAGGCGTGCGGCACCAGCTCTTCCGAGAGATCGACGATCCGGTAGCGCTCGGGGCGATACCCCACGTAGCGCGCCACGTTCTCGACCGACCGGTTGGCGTAGTGCTTCCCGTAGAGGTTCTGGGACTCGCAGAGGCGGATATCGCGGAAGCCCAGTTTGTAGAGCTCGTCGATCAGGCGCTCGACCAGGAAGGGCTCGGTGAAGGTCGACCGATCGTCCTTGTGGTAGGCCATCATCAGATCGGGCTTGATCGCCACGATCACCTCTTCGCGAGGCTTCTTGCTGGCCAGAGCGCGGCGCTCCATGTGCTGCGCGAAGTCGGCGATATCGAGCGTCCGCAGGAAGGTCTCGAGCTTCTCGGACGCGTCCGAGCCGCGCTGAACGGTGACCGCGCCGCCGCGCCCGACCGGGTGATCGACCCCGTGCGAGGCCGCGATCACCTCGCCGACGCCGAGGCCGAGGAGGCCGACTGGCACCAGCCAGCCATCGACCGCGGCGACAGCGCCGATGAGATCGGCCACGGTCTTTCCCTCGGCGAGCCCGTCGTCCTCGCCCAGCACCAGGGCCAGCGCCGCGAACACGTCGCCGTGCATCTCCTCGTCGCGGCGCATCCGCTCGAGCTCGACGCCGAATCCGCGCGGGAGATCGATGCACGGAGTCTCCCCCCGCGCTGTCATGGCCTCGATCTCGACGAGGAGCTCGCTCATCCGACCAAAGGAGATGGCCGCGCTCCACTCGGCGTCGGCGTTGAAGCGGAAGTAATCGGCCAGGCTCTTGTGAGCGAGGTTGGGCTTCACCTCGTCGGGGATCTTCCCGGCGATGCGGCCCGCGGCCTCGATCAGCGAGGCCAGGCTCCGCTGCCCGGGCGCGTCGGACCACTGATTGAGCTGCTGGACCGAGACCACCCAACCGGCCATCCCGCCCTGCATGCTTTGCCCCATGGCGTCGATCTGGAGCGCCAGATTGGCCTGCTGATCGAGGAGGCCCATGAGGTAACGAGCGTGCATGTTCTCGTCGACCCAGATCTGGCCGACGGCGCGGGCGATGGTCTCGCTCGCCTCGGCGGGGAGCGGCGTTCGGGCCAGGCGCTCGCCCAGGCGCTCGGTGTCGAAGCCGACCGCGACCACCCGCTCGCGCTGGAGCGCGACGAGCACGTGCTCGAGGAGCTCGCGATCGGGCCTCCCCACGTTGCGCGCCCGCCGCTCGGCGATCTCGGCGCGGATCGCCTGGGTGAGGATATCCATGTCAGCGCCCCGTCCCGCCGCCGCCCGGCGGATAGCCACCCATCGGCGGGCCGCCGCCCGGGGGATAGCCACCCATCGGCGGACCGCCCTGCTGGGGATACCCACCTTGCGGATAGCCACCCTGCTGCGGATAGCCCCCTTGCGGATAGCCACCCTGCGGAGGATACCCGCCGCCCGGGCCGGGGGGCGGCTGCTTCTTCTGGGCCGCGTTCTTGCGCAGGACCACGAAGGCCACGATCCCCGCGATGAAGACCACGATGGTGATCACCAGGAGCACCGTGCTGTGGGCGATCGCCGAGACGAGGATCGTCACGCCGGCGAGGAGCGCGGCCACCGGGAACATGACGATCCCGGTGAGAAAACGCCCCGATCGCCCGATGAACGGGACGATGTCGAGCACCTGATTGAACGGCCCGATCACCAGAGCCAGGCCGAACCAGATCATGAAGAAGCCCGCCGCGCGTACGCCCCAGAGGCGGGCGGTGTACTCGCCGTGGAGGGTGGCGATCGCCTGCGCGTGGGTGCCCTCGACGACGCGAAAGAGCTTCTCTTTCCCCTCGAAATCGAAGGAGACCACGCTCTTGCCCTGACGCGTTCCATAGAGGGTCACGAGCTTTCCGGGCGTGACGGCCTGGAACGAGACCTTCACGTCGCCGGCGACGGGGCGCTCGGGAGAGCCGGATCCGCGGTAGATCGTGGAGGAGATGAAGCGGAACGGCCCGGATTTCGCGGCCGAGGCGCTGTCGTCGTCGGCCGCGTCTTCGGGCTTCGGCTCGGCCTTCTTCGGCTCGGGCTTCTTCGGCAGAGGGGCCTTCACGGGGACACCCTTCTTGCCCGGAAGGGCCTTGGCGCTGGTCACCGGCGCGGGCGGCGGCGGAGGAGGCGTGGCCGCGGCGAGCTTGACCATGTCGGCCGTGAGATCGATGGACGTGGCCGGGGGCAGCTTGATCTCGGCGGGCGCGAAGCTGAAGCCGCCGACCTGCGCGAGCGCCGGGTGAAACACCGCGCCGCGGACGTCGAGCCGGTGGTTCTCGTGGCCCTCCGGGTGCGCGAAATTGTCGCTGCTCTCGGGCGAAGCCGTCCAGTCGAGCCGGTACGACGTGGTGGTGATCACGTCGGATCCGCCGCCGAGCTTCTTCTCGGTGCGGGACTCCTTCTTCTCGATCCAGGCGTACATCTCGACCTCGCGGCGGAGCTCCACGTACGCGCCCGGGGCCAGCATCTCGGGATCGCCGACGGGCTCGGTCACCGCGAGCTTGTCGGTCACGGCGACGAGCTTGCCTTCTCCCTCGCTGTCGCTGGCGTCCGCCTTGGCGATCACCGCCGTCTTGGCGATGTCGGCCGAGTCGACGCAGCCCTCGTTCCACCAGAGCACCGGGAACGCCGCCAGGAACAGCACCAGACCGACCAGGAACCCCTTGATCGACTCGAGGAGGTTGTCACCGAAGGATCGATGAGAGCTGCTGGTGAAGACATCGTTCATGCGCGGACCTTTCGCGAGGAGAGCGCGCCGCGATAGCCGATCGGGCCGGGCGCGGAAAGGAGATCAGTTGCGAAAGGTCGGGAGCTGCACCAAGCGCGGGTGGTCGCCGTCGAAGCCCTCGGCGCGAAACTGGCGCTCGGGTCCGCTCCACATGCTCACGCGAAGCACGCCCGATCCGTCGAGATCGAGCGTGTGGTGGGCGGTCGGGATCGAGACCCGGCTCATGACCTTGCCGTCGGATCGACGGACGATGAACAGGGCGTCCGGCTCGGCGGTGAAGCCATAGCCGGTGATCAGGTAGCGACCGGCGACGAGGAAGGTGGCGTTGGACACCAGGGGCTGAGTCCGCCAGAGCAGCGTCTTCGTCAGCGGCTCGATGGCCACCAGCGAGGAGCACTGCCCGTTGGCCTCCTTCGAGTACGACTGGCACGCTTCGTTGAAGTAGAGGATCCCGTCGGCGTAGCGCACGTCCTGGACCTCGAGGTGGTCTTTGCGCGAGAAGAACGGATCGAGCAGGAGCAGCCAGCGGGTCTTGCCGACGCACTCGAACAGGGCCACTCCGAAGGAGCAGTTGGCGGGATTGCTGAGGTTGCAGCTCGAGGCGCCGTAGGGATCGCGGTAGAGGCCCACGAACCCGTCGGGCGCCTGATCGAGCAGGGTGAGCTCGCGCGTGCCGCCCTCCACCAGGACGAACGGCGGGACGTCGCGCCCCACCCAGGTGCGCGGGCTCCCGTGCGAGAGCGAGCCCTCGACGTCGGTGCGCATCCGGGTGGGGATGGTCCGTGTCCGCGGGCGCGGCGGCGACGAAACGCTCAGATCGCCGGCGATCCGCGTCGGCGGCGGAGGCGCGTACGAGCAGTTGCCAGCGACGGTGAGCGGCGGAGGCTGCGGCGGTCGAAGCGGAGCGACGGCCGGCGGAGGCTCGGGCGCCGCGACGATCAGCGGCGCGACCGACGCCACCACGGGAGCGTCGTCGTGAGCGGGAACGGAGATCGGAGGCGCGGAGGCGCAGGCGCTGACGAGCGCGAGCAGGAGCGGCGCCGAGCGAGCGCGAGACCGGAGCGCTGTCGAGATCATTCGCGCGAGGCTAGCGCATGATCGCGATCCTCGGCGTGCGCTCCGCCGATGCGCTCGACGACGACGGACGCTTCCGTTGCCCGGCGCCGCGGATTATCCTGCCGCCCCCCGATGTCCGCTCCCCCCGCAAAGGCCACGCCCCCGAGCTTCTTTTCCCTCGATCTCCTCGACAACCGCTACCCGGCGCTCCACGGCCTCCGCGTCCTCGCCATCGTCACGGTGGTCCAGTTTCACGTCACCTGGATCTTCTTCGGCGAGCAGAGCATCTGGCTCGATCGGGGCTTCGTCGACTCGTCGCTCACCGTCTTCTTCGGCATGGATCTCTTCTTCATGCTGAGCGGGTTCCTGATCGGATCGATCCTGCTCCGATCGCTCCAGCTCGACGGGACGCAGAACATCAAGCGCTTCTATTTGCGGCGGATTTTCCGGACGTTTCCCTCGTATTACATCGTCCTCACCTTCCTCGCGCTGGTGACGACGTTGACGGTGGCCCAGCGGCACCACCTGAAGTGGGAGTACCTCTATGTCACCAACTTCCTCCCGCTCGGGCGCTCCGACGTGATCATGTTCTGGGGCTGGTCGCTCGGCCTCGAAGAGCAGTTCTATCTCACGGTCCCGATCCTGTTCTTCGTGCTCCACCGCCTCGGGAACGATCGCCGACGGATTGCCCTGCTCATCGCGCTCTGGGCCTCGGGCATCGCCATCCGGCTCTTCATTTACCTGCACCACCGGGGCCCGTGGACCGATCTCGACCTCTACGGCGCGCTCTATTTCCGCACCCACACGCGCTTCGACACCATCGCAGCGGGGATCCTGCTGGCGTTCGTGCAGCACCGGTATGGCGACGCCATCGCCCGCTGGCTCCAGCACCCGCGCCACCGCGCCATGCTCGCCCTGCCCTCGCTCGCGTGCCTGTGGCTGCTGCTCCGCCCCACCATGTTCGGCGAGGATCACCTGCAGCTCGTCCACGTCTTCGCCTGGGGCACCGTCACCACGGTGATGTACTTCGGCATTCTGCTCCTGCTCTTGCACGGCGACGGGTGGATCCACCGCGGCCTCTCGGCGCCGGGGTTCCGCCGCATCGCCACCCTGGGCTACGGCGTGTATCTGGTGCATATCCCGCTCTGCGATCACGTGATTGTCCCGGCGGCGCGCGCCCTCCAGAGCCGCCACGTCTCCATGCTCCTGGTCTGGCCGGCCTCGCTCGCGGCGCTGATGCTCGGATCGTTCGTGGTCGCCTACGCGATGCACGTGCTGATCGAGAAGCCCTCGATGAAGCTCCGTCAGATGTTCGCCGCGTGAAACCCCGCGAATCCCGTTGACGCGAGCGTTTCGGCGCGCGTACGTTTTCGCCCGCGCGATCGCGGCGCCCCCTCTCAGGAGATCGCATGCGCTACTACGTCACGGCACCCCAGGGCGAAACAGGCCCTTTCGAGGAGTCCCACATCCGCGGCTGGCTACGCGAAGGCACCATGCCGCGCGACGCGATGGTCCGCGCCGAGGACCAGACCTCCGGCACCCCGGCAAGGAACGTCTTCCCGGAAGAGGTCCCCTCGCCGCGCGTGGTGGACGAGAACCCCTGGCCCACCCCGGCCCCGAACATGTACGCCCCTCCGACCTACTCCGGCGGATCGAGCGACTACCTGCCCATGAACCAGGGCAACTTCGCCAGCGGCTTCGTCTTCGGCTTCTTCTGCGGCTGTATCGCCCTCATCTGCTCGTACACCATGGACAGCATGGGCTTCGAGACGAAGCGAGGGATCCGGATCGGCTTCGCCGTCGGGATGGCGATTGGCATTCTGGG
>JBDTXR010000269.1:0-12000 GCA_040006075.1 Byssovorax sp.
TCGGCTTCTCGTTCTCGGGCGGCTCGTTCAAGCCCCCGGTGGCCAAGCGCTTCCGGGTGATCGCGGTCTTCGAGGCCGGCTTCGATCAGTACGACTCCAAGCTCGTTTATACCGATCTCTACGAAGCGCAGGCCTTTTACGATCAGGGTGACACCGTCACCGGCGTCGAGATGGTGGTCTCCGACATCGACCAGGCGTCGCAGATCTCGAAGGACATCGGCCTCTCGCTCTCGAGCGGGCTCTACCACACGATGGACTGGGAAGAGCTCAACCACGGCCTCTTCACCGCGCTCCGGATCCAGCAGGTCGGCATGAGCCTGGTGCTCGCGCTGATCATCATCGTCGCCGCGTTCACCGTGGTCGCGACGCTGATCATGGTCGTGCTCGACAAGAAGAAAGAGATCGCCGTGCTCAAGGCCATGGGCGCGAAGGACAGCGCGATCCTCCGGATCTTCCTCTACCAGGGCGGGATCATCGGGGCGATGGGCACCTCGCTCGGCCTGCTCATCGGCTTCGTGGTCTGCAAAGGCCTGCTCGTGTACGGCTTCCCCCTCGATCCCAAGGTGTATTTCATCTCCAGCCTCCCGGTCGAGGTGCGCCCGAAAGAGTTCCTGCTCACCGGCGTGATCGCGATCTTCATCTGCATGGTCGCGACGATCATCCCCGCGCTGTACGCGGCCGATCTCCGGCCCGCCGACGGCTTCCGCGAGCAGTGACGCGCGTCGCTTGACGCAACGGCGCGGCTTGGTTACGCGTGGCGGCGCGAACCGTGGCCCTCATCGTCCAGAAGTTCGGCGGCACGTCCGTCGGCACCCCCGAGCGAATCAAGAACGTCGCGGCCCGTGCGCTGGCCACCCAGGCCGCCGGCAACGACGTGGTCGTCATCGTCAGCGCCATGTCGGGGGAGACCAATCGGCTCCTCAAGCTGGCCAACGACATGACCTCGCTGCCCGACAGCCGGGAGATCGACGCGCTCGCGGCGACCGGGGAGCAGGTGACGGCGGCGCTCACCGCCATCGCCATTCAATCGCTCGGCGGCAAGGCGCGGAGCTTCCTCGGCCACCAGCTCAAGGTGCTGACGGACAACGCCTTCACCAAGGCGCGGATCAAGGCCATCGACGCCACGCGGGTGATGGACACCATCGCGTCGGGCACCATCGCGGTCGTCGCCGGCTTTCAAGGCGTCGACGAGGAGGGCAATATCACCACCCTCGGCCGCGGCGGGAGCGACACCAGCGCTGTGGCCATCGCCGCGGCCATCGGCGCGCAGGCCTGCGAGATCTACACCGACGTCGACGGCGTCTACACCACCGATCCCAACGTCTGCAAAACGGCGCGCAAGATCGACCGCATCAGCTACGAAGAGATGCTCGAGCTGGCCTCGCTCGGCGCCAAGGTCCTTCAGATTCGGAGCGTAGAAGTGGCGATGAAGTACGGAGTCCCGGTCCACGTCCGATCCTCGTTCTCCGATGCTCCCGGCACCTGGGTCGTCGGCGAGGAGAGCAGCCTGGAGAGCATCAGCGTCACCGGCGTGGCCTACGACAAGGGCGAGGTCCGGGTCATGCTCGTCGGCGTCGACGACAAGCCCGGAGTCGTGGCCCACATCTTCTCCAAGCTGGCCGACGAGAACATCTCGGTCGACATGATCATCCAGAACGCCCCTAGCGACGCCCCGAGCTCGCGCGTGAGCAGCGGTGGCCCCGAGTCGAAGACCGACGTCACCTTCACCGCCACCAAGGCCGATTTGCCCAAGGTGAAGCAGGTCATTGGTCAGATCGCCGACATGGTCGGAGCCCTGGGCATCCGCTACGACGAGGACATCTCCAAGGTATCCATCGTTGGATTGGGCATGCGCTCGCACGCCGGCGTGGCCGCCAGGATGTTCAAGATCCTCTCCGACGAGGGCATCAACATCCAGGCCATCTCCACCAGCGAGATCAAGATCTCGTGTCTGATGGCGACCAAGTACACCGAGCTCGCGGTGCGCGCCCTCCACGACGGCTTCGGCCTCGGCAACAAGCCCTGACCGACGAGATCGAGATCGAGAGTCGAGCCCGGATTTTCTCGGCGCGCGCCACGGCCTCGGCGCTCGCTCCGGACTCACGATCTCCATCCTGCCGGGGTCGGAGCTCTCCTCTCGGATAGACAAGGTCCTTGCAGTGACCTGAAAGAAGGATGCAGCGCCGCGGGCCGCCACCGCGCTCTGCTCGCCACCCTTCGGCCATGCGCGCGCCACGTCGCCGACTTCGTGCTCGTGGGCGCGGCAAATCGCTACCGCGGGGCGGCGGGATCCGTGCTAGGACGCCGTGTCCCGCGGCTCGACTGCATCGGTCCGGGCTGCGCCCGACGCGGCGTGGTCGCCCTTTCTTCCTCGGCATCTCTGGAGGTTCTCATGGTTCGTAACGGCAAAATGGTGTTTCTCGGCATGAGCGCGTTCACGGGAATGCTCGCGGTCTGGTCGTCGCTGGCCGGCTGTCAGGGCGGCACCTCGGCCACCACCGGCGCGTCCACCAACGCCGGCGGATCGGGCGGCGCGGGCGCCACCACCACCGCGTCGTCGGCCACCAACAGCGGCGGCGCGGGCACCACGAGTTCGGCCTCGTCGATGACGACCACCACCACGGGGTCGTCGATGGGCACCGGCGGCTCGACCGCGATGACCGCCACGATCACCGACGTCACCACCGACAAGATTGGCCCCGGCATCGAGGTCAGCCTCAAGGGCGTCGTCGCCATGAGCCAGAAGTTCCTGGTCTCCAAGGGCAGCTCCGGGTCGTGCCTCTGGGGCGTCTTCGTGTCGGAGCCGGGTCTCGCCGAGACCAAGGCCAGCTCGGGCATCATCGCCCTCAGCTACGGGGTCAACGCGTCGATCTCCGGCGACGCTGGCAAGGCGTTCTGCCCCCGGCTCGGCGTCGATCCCATCGGCGACGCCATCCCCGACGACGTCTGTGCGGGCGACGTCCTCGACCTCACGGGCGAGACGGCCTATTTCCTGCTCCCGCAGTGTGCGATGCAGCCGATGGGCAGCACCGTGGGACAGTACCAGATTGCCAAGATCAACCCGGGCGCCATCACCCGGACCAAGACGAAGGGCCCGGTCCCCGCCGCGCACAAGTTGACGGCCGCGGACTATGCCATGCTCGCCTCGCCCTCCAACCAGGCCTTCCACGCCATGTGGGGCAACGTGAAGGTCGAGATCGACAACGCCGTCTCCGAGCCGCAAGACGACGGTACCGGGATGATGGGGATCACCGACAAGTTCGGTCACATCCTCGTGCACGAGGGCACCAACCTGATGCCCGCGGCGACGGACAAGGTCCAGGTCGGCGACAAGATCTTCTACCGCGGCTACGCCAAGGCGCAGAACTTCTGCAACGACGGCCCCAAGTACCCTGTCGCGACGACGACGTTCACCGCGATCGACGGGTTCAACTACCTCGATTTCTGCACCTGGAACGTTCAGCCCAACAACAAGTGCTCGGACCTCACCCCGCCCAGCCCCGTTGCCACGGACTGCAACAGCATGTCCAATGCTTGCCCTTGAGCGATAATCGCTCTCGACACCGCTTCACCTCGCTGTCGGGGTGAGGCGGCTCGTCGCTGAAGAGGCCTCTCGCGCTCGCGAGGAGGCCTTTTCAATTTCTCAATAGCCCCAGACGTACTCCGCGCGCAGCAAGGCTGTCAGCGTGTGCTCCAGGCTGGTGCCGCCGATCAGCATCTGATAGCGGCCGCCCACGCCGACGGCGAAGCTCCGGGAGATCGAGTAATCGAGGCCGAAGGGCACTTGCAGGCTCAGGCGCGCGCTGCTGCCGGCGGGGGTGGCGATATCGGCTGCTCCCACGAGCGCGCCCACGTACGGCACCCACTGGAGCACGTCGAGCACGTAGCCCACGCCGACCGCGCCGCTCACCAGCAGCGTGCGCGGGAGCTGGGGCGCGGCGGCGCCGGTGGGCTTCCCGCTGTCGTCCACGGGCAGGTCCCCGAGTCGGGCGAAGTGATTCGACACGTTGACCTCGGCCATGAGGTTGAAGGCGTCGGTGAGCCCGTAGGTGAGATGAAGGCCGCCGCCGAAGCCGTGGAGCGTGGCGTGCGAGCCCATCAGCGCGGTGTAGCCCAGGTTCGCTCCAGCGTGCCACTGGCGCTCGAAGGCCTGGCTCGGCGAGGCGGCGAGGAGCGTTGTGGCAAAGAGGCCGAGGGCGAGGAGGGCAGGGCGGAGGTTCATGCGGCGGCTGGGCCTTTCGTACGACGGGGGACGGCAAACGTCACGCGCCGCGCCGGGCTTGCAGATCAAAGGCCGAGATAGCGCGCGATCTCCGCCTTCGCCGGATCCGCGGTCACCGCGGTGAGCGCGCGCAGGCGCGTGGTCCAGCGCGCCGCGCTCGCGGGATCGCCGCGAAAACGAGCCGATTCCGCGCGGAGCCACGCGTAGGTGCGGAGCGGGAGCCGCCGCGCGTCGGTGGCCGAGAAGACGTCGAGCCAGATCTCGACGTCGCCCTCGCCCGGCTTGAGCAGCTCGGAGGCGACGGCGTAGTAGGCCGCGGCGGCCAGCGGCGCGTCGCCGCGGTGATCGATGGCCGCGTAGCGCAAGGCGCGGCGCTGCTCGGGCGACGCGGCCGCGGCGGCGTCCCAGAAGGCGAGCGCGCGCCCGAGCGGCGTCGCGGCCTCGGCCTCGGGCACGAGCCACGACGTCGGGCGCCCGGTGAGGCCGACCCACGGCCACGCGCGGGCGTCGCCGACGACAGCGGCCTCGCCGGGCCGCTGCGAGGCGAACGGCGGGCGAGCGAGCGCGAGGCGCGTCCAGCGCGCGTGGGCGTCGAGCGCGCGGCTCCCGGCGGTGGGGGCGAGCTCGTCGGCGAGGATCGCCGCCTTCGCGGCCTCGTCCTTGCGGCCGAGCGACGCGAGCAGCTCGGCGCGCTGGATCGCCGCGGCGACGCGCACCTCGCGCGCGACGGCCTGATCGGCCGCGCCGACGTCGCTCGTCGCGTTGAGCGCGGCGAGCGCGCGCTCGGCGTTGCCCGCGACGTACCACGCGCTCGAGCGCTGGAGCGCGCGCGCGGCCTCGTTCGGGAGCGCGTCGCCGGTGTCTTCGGCGATGGTCGCCGCGGCGGCCTCGCCGCTGCCCTCGAGCGCGAGGGCGCGGGCGGCTTCCAGCGTCATCGCGCCCGCCGCGGCGCGGATGGCGCGGGCCTCGTCGCGGCTCAGGCCGGCGTGGGTCGAGAGCGCGCGGATCTTCGCCGCGGAGCTGCGCAGCGTTGCGCCCGGCACCGAGGGTTCGAGCCCGCGGTGCGCCTCGAGCCAGTCGATGGCCGTGCGGGCCGGCGAGGGGACGATCGGCGGCTCGCCCCCGTCGCCGCGGGGCGCCGCGAGCTCGGCGATCTCCTTCGGATCGAGGTCTTCGCGGATCTCGATCAAGGCCGCGAGCAGCCGCACGCGCGCGCCGGGAGAGCGCGCCTCGCGCAGCAGCGTCATCGTCGCCGCGTCGACCTCGCCCCGGCCTTGCGCGGCCGGCCCGGGCTCGCCCAGCAAGCGCAGGCGCAGCGCCGAGCGCGCCTCGATCGCGTCGCCCTGCCCGCCGTCGCCGCGCTCCGGGGCCGCGGGCGGCGGCACCTTCGCGCGGGCCGAGCAGGCCACCATCGCCGCGCGCTCGTCGCCCCAGTTGCGCGACCACGACTCGTGGCGCTGCGCCGCGCGATCGGATTGCACCGACGAAAGCAGCGCGATCCCGCGGGCCTTCGCGTCGCCGAGGCACAGCGTCGCGGCGACGGCGGTGCGGAGATCGTCGTCGCGCGGATCGAACTCGGCGTAGCGCGCGGCGATGGTCTGGGCGCGCGCGACGTCGCCCTCCATCCACGCCGACTCCAGGGCGCGGAGGCGCATGTGCCACTCCGGAAAGTCGTCGAAGCGCGCGAGCAGCGTGCCGCGATCGCCGTAAATTTCAGCGGTTCGGCCGAGATCGGGCGCGCCCACGGTGCGGCCGAGCTCCTCGAGGCCGAGGCGCCGCGAGCCGTCGGCGAGGCTCTTCGCCGAGGCCTCGATCCGCCGCGCCGCGGCGTCGATGGCCGCGCGATCCGGGTGGCCGATCAGCGCGTCGGTGTACTCTGCGATGGCGATCCGCGCCCCGAGCTCCTCGGCGCGGTAGCGCGCGGGGATCGCCGTCCACGGGATGCGCGACGGGGTCGCGAACCATTTCATCTCGGCGCGGCAGTCGGGGAGCGCGGGCCCGCGCGGCTCGGCGTACGAGGCGATGCAGGCGCGCGCGCGGCGCGTGCCAATCTCGAGCAGCACCGAGGGCACGGCGGCGCCGACGATCGCCGCGGCGAGCAGGATCCACCACGCCGTCCGCGCGCGCGAGCGCCACGTCGGCGCGGGCAGCGCGGGCGAAGTCTCGGGCGATCGGGCTGCGTCGGGGCCGCTCACGAGGGGCGAGTTCTACGTAATCCCGGGCGCGCGTGGAAGCGAAAGGGTGGGGCGCGTCTCCATTGCGTCAGCGCGCCGCGCCGGCCACGCTTCGCGCCTACCCCGATGAAACCTTTTCTGGCCCTCTTCACGCTCGCCGCTCCTGCCCTCTTCGCCTTCGCTGCGTGCGGCGACAGCGCCGCGCCCGCCAGCTCCACCGGCGACGATCCCGCCCTCGCGAGCTGCACCGCCGCGCCGCTCTGCGATCCGTTCTCGCTCCCGATCGACTGCGTTTACGCCGACGACGCGATCGACTGCAGCGGCGCGGACGCCGGCCCCGGCGACGCCGGCGAGAGCGACGCGGGCGCGCCGAGCCCGCTCTTCGAGTCGCGCGTGCAGTGCGCGCTCGAGGCGCTGCGCGATCGAAAGACCGGTGGCGTCACGCTGCTCGTCCCGGATCATGGATCGAAGACTTGCGGGATCCGCGTGGAGATCGTCAGCTTCGGCGACGGCTCGGCCTCGGTGCTCCCCGTCAGCTACTGCGACACCGACATCGTGCGGGGCGTGGCCGAGCGCCGCGCGATCCAGCCGAAGAGCTTCTTCGACGACTGCCTCGCGAGCCCCGATGTCGCGAAGCGACTCGGATGCCTCGCCGGCGCGATCCAGAAGAAGGCGGCCAGCGGCAGCGCCTGCGCGTGCCGCGGGATCGCCGCCGATCCGCTCCGCGGGAAATGCTCGTCGGAGTGAGCCACGGAAATTCGTCGTGATCGCGCCGGGCTCCGTGATAGTCCCGTCGGGCAATGTCGACCGCCACGCCCGTTGACGCCGCGCTCGCCGAGCACGCTCGCACGCCTTCGGGGCTGCCCGCCGCCGTCCTGCTCCTGCTGCTCGGCGTCCCGTTCTTCGCCGCGGGGGTGAACATCGCGCTCTCGCGCTTCGGCGAGGGGCTCGGCCTCTGCGGCGTCTCGATGCTCTTCAACCTGCCCGCGATCTCGATCCTCCGAAGCTACCTGCGCGTGAAGCGCGGCGGCGAGCGGATCCAGATCTTCTCCGACCGCCTGGTCCGGCACACCACGGGCGGGAGCATGGCCTTGCCGTTCTCGCAGCTCGAGCGGCTGGAGGGCAAGATCACCACGTTTCAACGCTCCGGGAACCAGGATCACGCCTATCGCCTCTCGTTCCGCGGGCAGCCCCCGGTCGAGATCGAGACGTCGTCGCATGGAGGCGTGAACGGCGACACCGGCCAGCTCCTTCAGCGGGTGTCCGGCGTGAGCTTGCAGCCCTGGGCGTGACCCCGGGCCGAGCCAGCCGCGCCCTGGCTGGAGCTCGGCGCCGCTACGGTGTGCGGGCGCGGAGGCGGTAAATCACCGTCTTGAACGGGGCGTTGCGGATTATTTGCTGTTGATCCCCGGCGGCCACGGCGGAGTCGACGATGGCCTGGAGCGACGCCGCGAGGGCCATGTCGCCGCGCGGCGAGAGGTGATCGAGGGCCAGCCCCACCAGGTAGCGAATGGCCGCGTTGGTGATCTTCGGCAGGCTGTCCAGGAGCTTTTGCCGGGTCTCCGGCCCGCCGAGCGCGCCGACCATGTACGCGGCCTTGATCCCCTGAAACTGCGTCGACTCCGCCTGGGAGGCCGGATCGACGAGCTTGCCGACGTAGCAGTCGACGTCGTCCTTGCAGGCGTCGAGGACGCCTCGGGCGAGCGAGAGCTCTTTGGCATAGACCTTCTCCAGCGTCGTCGCGTGGCTGTCGGAGTCCAGCGTCTTCACGCGGAGGAGCTTCGCCACCTGGGCCGCCTGATCGCGCCTCATCAGCTTGAGCACCGTTTGCAGCGCGGCCTCCTGGACCGGCACGATATCGTCGCTCTCGCCCTTCAGCGCGAGCGCGGATTTGACCATCCAGGGGACGAGGGCGGGATCGAAGAAGCTCGCGGAAGCGTCGAGCAGCGCCTCGCTCGCGCCGGTCCAGGGCGGGAGAGTCTGGGTTAGAGGGACCTTCTCGAAGGCCACCTGAAAGGCCTTCTCCAGGGCCGGTGTCCGCGGAAGCTCGACCAGCTGGCGCGCGAGGGCGGGCCGGGAAATACTGTCGCTCTTCGCGAGCGCGTCGATCAGCGCGGGCGCGCACTCCTCGCGGCCAATCGCCCCGAGGATCAGCGCTGCAGCCGCGACGTGGGCCTTCTCCGCGAGGGCCTGCGCGCTCGTCGTCCCGTGCCCCTGGGGATTGGCCGAGCGGAGGCTCTCTCCCGTGGAATAGGCCACGAGCTCGGCGTCCTCGGACCGGAGCAGGGCAATCGCGGGCGCGACGGCCGGCTTGCCGATCTTGATCAGCGAATTCACCGCCGTCCTGGCGATATCGATCTTGGCGGGCGAGAGGACGATGGAGATGAGCGGGCGGACTGCCGTGCTCGCCTGGAGATCGCCCAGGATCTGCGCGGCGAGGCTCTGCCAGAAGATCTCGTCGCGGAGCGCGGGGACGTTGTTGCGATCGACGATCGGGTGCGTGAGGCGCTCGGTGAGCTGCGGTATCCAGGCCGGATCGGGGACCGCGAGCATCGCGTCGCCGACGTCGCGGTAGAGCTCCGTGACCCGCTTGAGCGTGGAGACGCGGAGCGAAAGGAAGACGTCGAGGAGCGGGCCGCGCGCGGCGAGGAGGTGGGTTCGCGCGACGAAGCGCGCGGCGTCGCGGGTGCGGGTCTCGGTCTCGGGACGATCACTGCGGTAGGCGCGGAAGGCTTTGATCGCCGCCTCGGGCGTGTCGACGGGAGCGTCGGCGAGGAGCTTGTCCGGAGGCGCGAGATCGGGTGGCGCGGGGGACGCGGACGCGGAGGGGGAGGGCGTTGGTGGCAGCACCGCGAGCTGCGGCGGGGGCGCCGCGGCGGGCGTGGATCCGCAGGCGATCGCGGAGATCGCGAGGAGAGCGAAGGAGAGGCGCTGGGTGCGGATCCGGAGGAGGCTTCGCATGGCCTGGAGATGGTATGCGGAAATGAGGCGAAGGACGGCGATTCGTTCGAGGGCTTTGCGCTCGTGGGTGGCCGTGCTTCACTGAGCATCTCATGAGCGTCGACGAGATCTACGAAGAGCACGTTCGCCCGCTTTCGGCTGCGGATCAGCTCCGTCTCGCGGCTCGTATCATCGCGAAGGCCGCGGAGAACGCGGAGCGGAGCCCGAGCCCTCCGGCGGTCCTCCTGGCCCGGCCCGATCCCTCGGACCGGGTGCGATGGGCGGAGTGGCTCGACGCGTCGATGCGCGCGGCTGGGGACCGGATCCGCGCAACGCAGCGCGAGATGCAGGCGCGAGGCATCGTCGATGCCGATGGGCGACTGACCCCCGGCGAGCTTCCCGAGGATATGCGACCGGGATCAACGACCAGCGTCGCAACGGGTTGAGCGCATGAGCGCGCCTGATTGGCCCTCGGCCGTGCGCTCGACGTGGAGGTGCGTCTGAAGAACAGCGATGATGACGACGGCGATGGCGACGGGCGTGCCGAGAGCGCCCTGGGTCGGCGGCGCCTTGCCGAAGCTCTCGGCCTGCGGGCCGTCGAGGAACGCCGCGAGCACCGCTTGCAGGGCCGGATCGCGGGCGAGGAAGCGGAGCGTTTCGCGGGCGAGCGGTTCGCGCGCCCCTCGACCGGAAAGCTCACCGGCGAGGGCACCTCGACCTCCGGGAGCGTCCGCCCATCGGGCCGCGCAACCAGAAAGCGGGGCGGGTTGCTGCCAGCGACGTGGCGGATGGGAAGGACGGCCTTGGCCTTCTTCGCCTCGTCGAGGGCGTGGCCGACACCCGCGGTGAGCTTGGTCAGACGCCGCCGCGCGAGCACGCTCGGAGCGTCGCCGCGGAAGAAGTCCTTCGGATTCACCGGACGGCCTTTGAGGCAGTCGAGGTGGCTGCCGAACCGCACCAGCACATCGCCGGCCTCGGCGATCACGGCCGCTGGATCGACGTCCGTGGCCGGCTTGGGGGCCTTGGCCAGGACGTCGGCCATCGCTGCATCGGCGGCCTCCTGCGCGGAGATGGCGAACTGGACCATCTTGTCGAGCGCCGGAATTTTACCCACGCAGACGGCGGCCATCTGCTCGCGAGCGAACTTGCCGTAGAGCTTGGTTTCGAATTGATCGATGTGCGGATCGGCCATGTCGGCCTCTCCAGCTTCCGCACCCTGCGGGAGGGCGGCTTCGGTTATGTCGACAAGAGCAGCCTCATCGACGACGTGATCACCCGGTCAAGAGCTAATTGATCGCCGCCGCCGTCAGCGCGATCCACGCCACCATCAGCCCTGCTGCAATCGATCCAACTCCCGCCATCCCCCGCAGCCCGCGCGCGATCGCCGGGGCGTGGAGCGCAGCCTTCCGCAGCGGCCAGGCCAGCAGCGCCGCGGCGGCGGCCATCCCGAAGATCGACGCGACTCCGAACAGCACGATGAACGCCAGCGCCTCGGTGCGCTGCGGGATCGTCGACGCCACCAGCAGAGTCAACGCGGCAGTCCCCGAGGCTCCATGGACGAGGCCAATCAGGATGGGCCGCCGGGTGGAGCCGTGGTGCGCGGACTCGTGATCATGCATGTGCCCACGCGCCGTATTCCGCCCGTTCCCGACGCTCCCACCCTCTGACGTTCGCCGCAACGCCGCGATCCCCAGCCCGACGAGCATCACCGCCACCGCTGCATCGAGCGCCGCTGCGAGCGGCCCGGGCACCCGCGCTCCGGCCAGCACCAGCGCTCCGCCGGCCACGATGATCACCGCACCATGCCCGAGCCCCCACAGTGCTCCTGTCTTTGCGGCGCGCGCCACCGTGCCTCGACGCGCGACCAGCGCGCAGACGGCGGCGACGTGGTCGGCCTCGAAAGCATGCTTGACGCCGAGGCCAAGCCCGAGGAGCGCCGCGGAGACGAGCGACATGCCGGTCGTCGTAACACACGCCGCTGCGTTGGTGCTACGGGTCTTTTGCCTTCGCGGCGGTTGACGCGGTCGACGCCGTCGACCAGAGCGCCTTGCCCGAGTCCGCTCCGCCGGCATCGACGCTATGCTCGAAGTCGAGCCCGCAGTCGTCGCAGGTGACCTGACCGGGAGGCGGGGTGGTGCGCAGAAACGGGTTGAGCCGGCTCGGGGCGCGGCGTCGCGGCTCGCCGCGCCCACCGCAGCGTGGACAGCGCGGCATCGCTGCGGCGGCGGCCTCGACCAGCGCGTCCTGCGGCATTCGCGACGTGACCCGATCGTGGACCGAGGACGGACCAGGGGACGACGGCAGCTCTTCGGAGGCGTCTTGCGGAGGCACGCGTTTTCGACGTTGCCACGTTCAGGGCCGTTGCGCGACGGTTTTCCTGATCACGCGCGCGGAGAAGCGCCGATCAAGCACGCGTCGAGATCGGACTCGTGGGCGAGGTCTTCGACGTTGGCGACGGGCTGCCCGAGCGCGCGGGCGAAGTGGGCCGGCGACGCGAGGGCGACGTCGCGCACGGCGGGCGCGGCTCCGGTCAACGCCTGGATCGAGGTGACCCCGTGATCGCGGATCCCGCACGGGACGATGAGGTCGAAGTCGGTGAGCTGCGTCGTGAGGTTGAGCGCGAAGCCGTGCATGGTGATCCAGCGCGAGAGCCGCACGCCGATG
>JBDTXR010000270.1:0-11933 GCA_040006075.1 Byssovorax sp.
AGGTCACTGCGCTCGACGTCGAGCTCGTCAATCTCGAGGGCGAGCGAACCTCGATGGTGGCGATGCTCAACGCGCTCCGGGATCGGCCGGTCGACACCCCGATCGCGGAGCCCGCGGACACCCTCTCTCCCGCGCCGGACGAGGCGCCCGCCGCGTTGATCGACAAAGCGCTGCGCCGCAGGCCCGAGCTCAAGGTGATGGGGGCCATGCGCGAAGAGGCGCAAACCATGGCCCGGCTCGCGCGCAAGGAGCCTTATCCGGACTTGATGGGATCGGTGTGGCTGAACCAGAACATGGGGGCGCCGTCGAGCTTCGGCGGGATGATCGGCGCGACGATCCCCGTGTTCGGCGTGAGCCGGCAGCGCCACCGCGCGGCCGCCTTCGACGCGCGAGCCCACGGCGCCGAGGAGGATCAGGCCGCGATGCGGGCGATGATCCGGTTCGAGGTCACCGACGCATTGACGCGCGCGCAGACGGCCGCTCGGCTCCTGGAGCTACTGCGGACCGTGGCGCTGCCCAAAGCGCGTGAGAGCTTTGAGTCCTCGCTCGCGGGCTACGTCGCGTCGACGGTGGATCTGGTAGGCGTCCTCGACGCCCGGCGCGCGCTGCAAACAGCGCAGCTCCTGATCGTCGAGGCCAGCGTCAGCCGCGAGGTGGCCCTCGCTCAGGTCGAGCGGGCCATCGGCGCGCCGCTCCGGGGAGAGTCGAAATGAAGTACGCGATTGGCATTCTGAGCGCGGCCCTGGTCGCGCTCGCGGGCTGCGGCACGTCGCGCCACGACGAGGCCCACGGCGCCGCGGAGGTGGTACCGGAGCACGCAGGGCACGGCACGGCCGCGCTCGATCCCCACGCCGGGCACACGCCCGACGCGGCGGGAGCGGCATCGTCGCCGGTGGGCTATGCGGTGGTTCCGATCGACAGCGCGCGCCTCGGTGGGATGGCGCTGGCGACGACGAAGGTGGAAGAGCGCGATTTCACCAAGGCGCTCCGGACCGTCGGCGTGATCACGCTCGACGAGACGCGGTCGTCGCACGTTCATCCCAAGGTTCGCGGCTGGATTGACAGCATCTCGGTGAGCTTCGTCGGTCGCAAGGTCGCTGCGGGAGAAGGGCTGTGCTCGATCTACAGCCAGGATGTCTTCGCCGCCGAGCTCGAGTTCGTCGCGCTCCTGGACCGCAGCGCGGACGGCTCGATCCCGACCGGAGAGTTCGCGGACGGCGAGAAGAGGGCGCAGCAGCAGATCGTCGAGGCGGCGCGGCGCCGACTCGCGCTCTGGGATGTCCCGAAAGCCGAGGTGGCCCGGCTCGAGTCAACCCGACAGCCCCGGCGCACGTTCACGCTCACGGCGCCGCGACCAGGCGTCGTCATCGCCAAGCAAGCCATCGTGGGGATGTTCGTCGATCCGTCGCTCGAGCTCTACACGCTCTCGGATCTCTCGCGGGTCTGGGTGCTCGCGGACGTGTACGAGCGCGACGTCCCGTATGTGCATATCGGCGATCATGCCCAGTTGACCATCGAGGGCCAGGACGCCGCCATTCACGCCAAGGTGGCCTTCCTCCCTCCGACGCTCGACGAGGCCACACGGACCATGAAGATGCGGTTCGAGCTCGACAACAAAGCGGGCTCGCTCCGGCCGGGTGCATTTGTCATCATCACCCTCGATTTGCCGCTCGGCAAGGGGCTCGCTGTCCCCGAATCGGCCGTGATCCGGACCGGCACGCGAGCCATCGTCTTCGTCGTCCGCGGGGACCGCGCCGAGCCTCGTGAAATCACGCTCGGGCCGCTCGTCGGGGATCAGTATCGCATCGACGCGGGCCTCGACTCCGGCGATCTGGTGGCGACGGGAGCGCAGTTCCTCCTCGACTCCGAGAGTCGATTGCAGGCCTCGAGCGCGCCCAAGGGTGGCCATGTCCACTGAGGAGCCGCCGCCCGAAGCCGCGCCGGCAGCCGCGATGGGCTTCGTCGAGCGCCTCATCGATTTCTCCGCGAGAAAGCGCTTCTTCGTCTTCCTGATCGCCGCCGGTCTCACGATTTGGGGCCTCTGGTGCGCGAAGGCCTCGCAGCTCGACGCGCTGCCCGATCTCTCCGACACCCAGGTGATCGTCGCGACCGAGTGGATGGGGCGCAGCCCGACGCTGATCGAGAACCAGATCACCTACCCGATCGCCACTTCGTTCCTGGGAGCTCCCAAGGTCAAGACGGTCCGTGGCTACACGATGTTCGGGATGAGCTTCGTATACGTCGTCTTCAAGGACGGGACGGACATCTACTGGGCCCGATCCCGGGTCGTCGAGCTGCTCGCCAAGGTCAAGGACAAGCTGCCGGAAGGGATCACACCTCAGATTGGCCCCGACGCGACCAGCGTCGGATGGGTGTTCCAGTATGCGCTCGTCGACGAGAGCGGGAAGAACAACCTGCAAGAGCTACGGTCCTTCCAGGATTGGTATCTTCGTTACTGGCTGCAAGGCGTCGAGGGAGTCGCCGAGGTGGCGAGCGTCGGCGGGTTCGAGCGAGAGTACCAGATCCAGGTCGATCCGGCCCGAATGAAGGCCTTCAACGTCTCGGTCGGGCAGGTCGCGGCGGCGGTGCGCGGCTCGAACACCGAGGTCGGCGGACGAGTCCTGGAGATGGCCGAGCACGAGTATGTGCTCCGTGGCCGAGGCTACGTTCAGAGCAAGGAAGACCTCGAGGTCGCGGTGGTCACCACCGACGCGCGCGGGACGCCGATCCACATCCGCGACGTGGCCGACGTGACCGTCGGCGGCAACATCCGCCGCGGCGTCGCCGAGCTCGACGGCCGAGGCGAGGTCGTCGGCGGCATCGTGGTGATGCGCTATGGCGAGAACGCGCTCGACGTGATCGCGCGGGTGAAAGCCAAGCTCGAAGAGGTGAAGGGCTCGCTGCCCCCCGGCGTGAAGATCGTCCCCACCTACGATCGCAGCGTGCTGATCAAAGCGTCGGTGAGGACGCTGAGCGTGAACCTGCTCCAGATCCTCGGCGTGGTGATCCTCGTGATCGTCGTCTTCCTCTTCCATGTGCGCTCGGCGATGGTCGCGGCGATCACGCTGCCAGTCGCCACGGCGGCGACGTTCATCACGTTCTATTACCTCGACATCTCGATCAACATCATGTCTCTGGCCGGGATCATCCTGGCGCTCGGGGACATGGTGGACTCCGCCTGTGTGCTCGTGGAGAACGCCCACAAGAAGATCGAGGAAGCCGAGCGCGAGGGGAGCAAAGTCTCGCGCAAAGAGCTGGTGATCGGCGCGGCTCGTGAGCTCGGACCATCGATGTTCGGCGCCCTGCTGGTGCTCACGATCGCCTTCCTCCCGGTGTTCACGCTCGAAGGGGAAGAGGGGCGCCTCTTCCGGCCGCTCGCGCTGGCGAAGACATTCTCGATGGCGTTCGCGTCGATTTTCTCCGTCACGCTGGTCCCCGCGTTGATGGTGACCTTTCTCAAGGGGAAGATCACCCCGGAGCGCAAGAACCCGATCAACCGCTTCTGCCTCGCGGTCTATCGACCGCTGCTGCGCGTCTGTCTCCGTTTCCGCTACCTCGTGATCGCGGTGGCCGTGGTGATCACCGGCGCGACCGTCTATCCGCTCTCCCGGCTTGGCTCGGAGTTCATGCCGCCGCTCGAAGAGGGCGATCTACTCTACATGCCGATCACCGTGCCCGGGATCTCGATCGCCGAGGCCCGCCGGCTCCTGACCTGGCAAGACGCGCAGATCCGAGCCGTGCCCGAGGTCGAGAGTGTCTTCGGGAAGAGCGGGCGCGCCGAGACCTCGCTCGATCCCGCGCCGCTTTCCATGTTCGAGACGATCGTGCGGCTCAAGCCGCGGACCGAATGGCGGCCGGGAATGACCCAGGAGCGCCTCATCGCGGAGCTCGAGAAGCGCACCGCGACGCCCGGCGTGCAGGGGGCGTGGACGATGCCAATCAAGGCGCGCATCGACATGCTGTCAACCGGGATCCGCACGCCGATCGGCGTCAAAGTCTTCGGCCCGGATCTCGAGGTCATCAGCAAGATCAACGAAGACCTCGAGCGGAGCCTGCGCGTCTTGCCCGGGACGCGCAGCGTCTATGCGGAGCGCGAAGTCGGCGGGTTCTTCCTCGACGTCACGCCCGACCGCGAGGCCATCGCGCGCTACGGCCTCACCGTGCGCGACGTGCTCGCGGTGGTCGAGACCGCCATCGGTGGGATGGACGTGGACACCACGTTCGAGGGGCGCGAGCGCTACCGCATCAACGTCCGCTACCCGCGCGAGCTGCGGGACAGCGTCGATGCGCTGCGCAGTGTGCTCGTGCCGATAGCGCCGCTCTCGCCTCGGGCCCTCCCCATCGGAAACTCCGCGTCTCAGGGAGCGGCCGCCGCACCGGGCTCGGGCGGTGTCGGCGCCGGCATGGGCAGCAGCGCCATGGGAGGAGGCCCCTCGCCCGCGGCGATAGCCGCCCTCGTGGGCGCCGGCAGCGGCGCGATGGGCGGGGATTCCATGAGCAACGGGGGTATGCCGCGCGGCAGGGCCGCAGGGGAATCCGCGGCGGCGTTCGTGCCGCTCGGCCAGCTCGCCCGGATCGAGACCGTGATGGGCCCGCCGATGATCAAGAGCGAGATGGGCTCGCTCACCGGGTGGGTCTATATCGATATCACGACGGACGACGTCGGCGGCTACGTGAGCCGCGCCAAGGCGGTCGTGGAGCGCGAGATCAAGCTCCCTCCGGGCTATTACCTCAAGTGGACAGGCCAGTACGAGCTCCTCGAGCGCGTCCGCGCCCGGCTCGCGTACCTCATCCCCCTGACGATCGCCATCGTCTTCGTCATTCTATACCTCAACTTCGGTGGTGTGGCGCAGACGCTGATCGTGATGACGGGAGTCCCGTTCGCGGCGGTGGGCGCCATCTGGATCCTCTTTGCCGCCCGCTTCAACACGTCAATCGCCGTGTGGGTCGGGATGATCGCGTTGCTCGGCGTCGCCGCCGAGACAGCGAGTGTGATGGTCGTATACCTCGACGACGCCTGGAAGGCCGGTCGGGCCCAGGGATCGCTGCGCTCCGTGGACGATCTTCTCGGTCAATCCCTCGAGGCCGGCTCGAAGCGCGTTCGGCCACTGCTGATGACGGTGCTCACCAACGTCTTTGGCCTGCTCCCGGTGCTGCTCGACAAGGGTGTGGGAGCGGACGTCGCGAAGCGCATCGCCGCCCCGATGTGGGGTGGCCTGGTCTCGCTCACGCTCCTGACGCTGCTCGTGGTCCCCGCCATGTATGTGGTCTGGAGAAGCTTCGAGCTGCGCCGCGACGGACGCGCGAAGCGTCCCGGGATCCAGCCCGCTCTGGGAGGACCAATCGCGGAGAACGTCGGCGCAACGAGGTAGATCATGGACGAGCGCCCCGACCAGGCAGCGCCATTTGCGCGAGCCTTGAAAGACGTGCTGGCCGAGCTCGCGGCTCACGCGACCTCCGGACTCGACCACGCAGAAATCGACGCGAGGCGCGCCCGATTCGGGCGTAATCGTCTCCCGGAGGCTCCCCGGAAGTCGCTGGCGTCGCGGCTCGCGAGCCAGTTCAAAAGCCCTCTCGTGCTGACGCTCCTCGCGGCGGCCGGGATTGCTGTCGTCGTCGGGGCGGGGCGTCGCGGCTCGGGAGAGTCGGTGCTGGCCAGATTCGGCGATGCGCTAGCCATCGTGCTCATCGTGGCGCTGAACGCGTTGCTCGGCGTCGTTCAGGAGGGTCGGGCGGAAGCCGCTCTGGATGCGCTCCAGAAGCTCGAATCTCCTCGTGCCCGCGTGCGGCGCGACGGTCAGGTGGCATTCATCCCCTCTGAAGAGCTCGTCCCGGGCGACCTCCTGGAGCTCGAAGCAGGAGATGCCGTGCCGGCCGACGCGCGCTTGCTCGAGACCGTGGAGCTGTCGATTGACGAAGCCTCGCTCACGGGCGAGAGCACCTCGACGGACAAGGACTCAGGCGCCGTGCTGACCGCCGATACCCCGTTGGCGGAGCAGGCGACCATGGTCTTCGTCGGCACCACGGTGGTGCGGGGCCGCGGGAGCGCCGTCGTGGTCGCGACCGGCGCCTTCACCGAGCTCGGAAAGATCGGGGCGCTGGTCTCGGGCGCCGGCAACGATCCCACTCCCCTCGAGCGCCGACTCGACTCGTTCGGGAAGCAGGTGCTGTGGATCTGCCTCGGAGTGAGCGGGGCGTTGTTCGCCTGGGGCATGGTGCGAGGCGCGCGTCCGTGGCATGTGCTCTTACTCGAAGGCGTGAGCTTCGCCGTCGCGGCGATTCCGGAAGGACTGCCCGCGATCACCACGATCACGCTTGCCCTCGGCATGCAGCGGATGGCGAAGAAGGGTGCCATTGTGCGCAGGCTCCCCGCGGTGGAGACGCTCGGCGCGGCGACGGTCATTTGCACCGACAAGACAGGAACGCTGACCCAGAACGAGATGACGGTGCGCGAGGTCCTCGCGGGGGGCTTACCCTACACGGTGAGCGGCCGAGGCTACGACCCCACCGGGGCCATTCAAGACGCGCTCGGCGGAGCGGTGCCGGCGATGCCCGGGCCGCTCGAGGAGCTCGTCGTCACGTTCGCCCTTTGCAACACGGCTACGCTTCGCAACGACGCGAGCGCGGGCACCTGGCATGTCGTCGGCGATCCCACCGAAGGTGCCCTGCTGACGCTCGCGCGCAAGGCCGGCTCCCCGCGCGAAGATCTCATGCGCTCCCGGGGCGTGGTGCGGGAGATCCCGTTCGACTCCGATCGAAAGCGGATGACCACGGTGGTAAAGGACGCCGAGGGGACAGTCGTCGCGCACGTGAAGGGCAGTCTCGAGACCCTGCTGCCGCTGTGCTCGGCACTCCGCGACGGCGACGGCGCTCGTCCGCTCTCGGACGCGGACCGCCTCGCCATCCAGGCCGAAGCCGAGCGGATGAGCGCCGCCGGGTTACGTGTCCTCGCGGCCGCGCGCAAGCCCGTGGTCGACGACGCCGATCCCGAGAGCGATCTCGTTTTCCTCGGACTGGCTGCGATGATGGATCCGCCCCGAGCAGGGGTTCGAGAGGCCATCGCTGTCTGTGCCCGCGCGGGCGTTCGCGCCGTGATGATCACGGGCGACCATCCGCTCACCGCAGTCGCCGTGGCGCGCGAGCTGGGCCTCTGGACGACCGGAGACGAGGCGCTCACGGGTCCCGAGCTCCAGATCACGTCGGAGGCCGATCTGAGCGTCCGGATCGCGCGAGTCCGGGTGTTCGCCCGCACCACGCCCGAGCAGAAGCTGCGAATCGTGCGCGCCTTCAAGGCCGCTGGAGAGGTGGTGGCGATGACGGGTGACGGCGTCAACGACGCGCCCGCGCTGCGCGAGGCGCACATCGGCATCGCGATGGGGCGATCAGGCACCGACGTGGCGCGGCAGGCGGCGGCGATCGTCATCACCGACGACAACTTCGCCACGATCGTGGAGGCCATCTCCCAGGGGCGCACCATCTACCGGAACATCCAGAAGTTCATCTTCTTCCTGCTGTCCTCGAATGCGGGCTTGGCGGTCGCCGTCTTCGCGACCTCGTTCAGCCGCACCTGGCTGCCGCTCACGCCGCTGATGATCCTCTGGATCAACCTCGTCACGAACGGTTTGCCGGCGCTCGCGCTCGCCATCGATGCTCCGGATCCGAAGCTGATGCAGGAGCCCCCGCGCTCAGGCCTCGCCTCCTTGGTCGGGGCGCGGGACCTTCTCGGCCTCGCGTACGTCGGTATCGTCATGGGCTTCGCCGCGATCGCCATGTATGCGTGGACGTACTGCGCTCACGCGGCCGGGCCGCAAGGGCCGAGGACGCTGGCGTTCCTGGCGCTCGGGTTGTCACCCCTGTTCCACGCCTGGAGCTGCCGTTCTCCCACAGAATCCCTCTTGCGCGCGAAGCCGCTCGTCAGCCTACCGCTCCTCCTGGTGATGGTCGTCTCTGCGGCGATCCAGCTCATTGCCGTGCTGATCCCCGCTCTGCGGCCGGTGTTCCGCACCGACGCGCTCAGCTCGCACGATTGGACGATGGTGCTCATCGCCTCGATCGCCGTAGTCCCGGCGGTCGAGCTCGCCAAGATGCTGTCGCACCTCGCTCGCAGGCGAGCCGCCTGATGGGCACCTCCTCAGGAGAACTAGCAATACGCCTTCCGGCGACTCTCGACAAATTGACAAATTCTCGTGCTGAAGCCATGAAATGAACGCTCGATCACCTTCGCCCTACTCCGCCGTGGCGCTCGCGTTCGGCGGCATGAGCCTGATGGGCTTCGGCCTGTACTTCATCCTCTTGCGCCCACCGCTTTTGCCTGAAGATACGCGCTTCATGGGAACGTCGCTGGTGACGATTCAGGCGAGTGTGCCGGGTCTGGCCACGTGGCTGACTCACGTGTTCTGGGTGCTGGGCGGTTTCATGTTCACCACGGGCCTACTGACTGGACACCTCGCGCTCTCCAGCTTTCGGCAACGAGCGCGCGGCTCCGCGACAGTTGCAGCGCTGGCGGGATTGACCTCGATTGGATGGATGTCCGCGGTGAACTTCCTGATCGCGTCGGATTTCAAGTGGGTTATTCTTGCTTTTACCTTTCCCTGGGCGCTGGCTCTGATGCTTTATCGGGTAGAAGGGAACTATCTTCGACCTGCGGGCCTCCGGGGGTCGCTGTGACGGCGACAACGATTGAGGGTGCGACGATGACCCGACGATCGGGGGATGATGGCAGGCCTCGCGATAGAGGTCCTGGTGCTCGCGCAGGCGGCGAAGTGACCGAATGAAGATCTCGACTACAGCGTGACCTTTCTGGCGAGCGTGCCTTCCGGGTACTTGTACCAGCCAGGATCGTCGTAGCTCGTGAGTCCCTCACGGACCTTGAGCACAGTGAACATGCCCCCCATCTCGATCGGGCCGAAGGGTCCTTCGCCGGTCATCATCGGCAGGGTGTTCCGGGGACGGCTCATGTCCATCATCCCGCCCATCCCTGCTTCGCCCATCGCCATGTAGCCGGGAAGGACGCTGCGGACCTTGGCCTCCGCGTCGCCCTGCTTCACGCCGATCATGTTGGGCACGTCGTGCCCCATGGCATTCATCGTGTGATGGGACTTGTGGCAGTGAAGTGACCAGTCCCCGGGCTCGTTCGCCACGAGCTCGACGGCGCGCGTGGCACCGACGGGCACGTTGACGGTCGTCTCGGGCCGGCGCGCGGAGAGCGGGACCGTCCCGCCGTCGGTGCCAGTCTCCTCGAAGCTGTAGCCGTGGAGGTGAATGGGATGGCTGTCCATGCTCAGGTTTCCGAAGCGCATCCGGACGCGGTCGCCGACGCGCGCTACGAGCGGGACGGTGCCCGGCCAGACCCGGCTGTTGAACGTGAAGATGTTGAAGTCGGTCATCACCGCCGGGTTCGGGCGGAAGGTGCCGGGCGGGATCGCCCACTCCATGAGCATGATCGCGAAATCGCGATCGATCCTCGGCGTCTCCGGCGTCTTCGGATGGACGATGAACATCCCCATCATCCCGAGCGCCATCTGCGTCATCTCGTCCGAGTGAGGGTGGTACATCAGCGTACCGTGCTGGCGCAGAGTGAACTCGTAAGCGTACGTTTCCCCGGGGAGGATATGCGGTTGGTTCAGGCCCGCCACGCCGTCCATGCCATTGGGGAGCAGCACACCGTGCCAGTGCACGCTCGTCCGCTCGGGGAGCTTGTTGGTGACGAGCATGCGGACTCGGTCCCCTTCGACGGCCTCGATCGTCGGCCCAGGGGTCTCTCCGTTGTACCCCCAGCAGTTGACGATCATCCCGGGCGCGAACTCGCGCTTGACCGGCTCGGCGATGAGGTGAAACACCTTGACGCCGTTCTCCATCTTCCAGGGGAGCGTGCTGCCGTTCGGCGTGATCACGGGCGTGAATGCGTGCCCTCGGGGAGCTGCCGGCGCCTTCGCGTCGGCGACCTTCGCTGCGAGGAGCGCGGCGCCGCCGGCGACCAGGGCAGCTCCTGAAACAAGCGCCTTTCTTCGGTTCATCATCGCTCGGTACTCCTAATGTTTCATGTCGTGCTGCATGGGCATGTTCATCGGCATGTCCATGGGCATGTTCATTTGCATGGGCGGCGCCGCCGGGGCCGTGGGGAGCGGCGTCGCGCTCACAGGACCGGTGATTCGCCCACCTGCCGCGCGATCGAGATCCGCGCGCGCGACCCAGTAGTCGCGCACCGTCTCGATGTACTCGCGGTACGCGTTCACTTCATTCTGCTTGGTGGCGAGCAGCTGGTACACGCCGACGAGCATCGAATCGTACTGCTGCTGCGTCAGAGCCACGAGCCGCTCGCGCAGCGGGATCACCTCGGTGCGATAGTGATCGGCGAGCTCTCGCGCGAGCTCGACCCGCCCGCGCGCCTCGCGCACCTCGCTCCGCGCCGCAACCGCGAGCGACTGAAGCCTGGCTCGGCTCCGCTGGAGCTCGGCCTCGAGCCTCGCTATCTCGGTCTGCTTCTGGTCGAAGATCGGCAGCTCGAGCCGAGCGCTCGGGCCGAGCAATCGGCCATCCTGCTCGCGCTCGAAATGAGCCCCCACCGCAGCCCCGCCGATCCAGCGAAAATCGCGGGCCATCTCCAGCACATAGCTGCGCATCTGGAAATCCCAGCGCGCCGCCGCCACGTCCAGCCGCTTCTGGATCGCCACCGACTCCACGTCTTCGAGCCGAGGATCCACCGCCGGGAGATCGGGTAGCCGCTCCGCGATCGTCCAGCCCGCGTCAACGCCCCAGAGCCCCATGAGGCGCATCAGGCGCTCGCGCGCCGCGAGGATCTCTCCGCGGCTGCGCGTCAGGTCCAGCTGAATCTGCATGTGCAACGCCTGCTCGTTCGCGAGATCAGCGTCGCTGATGTTGCCGGCTTCGTGCTGCCGTGTCGCGAGATCGAGCGACGCATCGGCGGTGTCCAGGATCGTCCGTCGCATCGTCGCGATCTGTCCCACGCCCTGGAGCATGAAATAGGCAGCGCGCACCTCGTACGTCAGCTCGATCACGGCGTGTCCCACCCGCAGCTTGACCCCCTCGAAGGCCGTTGCCGCCACGCGCTTCCGCGCGGGGATGAGCAGGATGCTGAGGAAATCCTGCTCGACATCGAAGTCGAGGTTGGGCCTCGGGAGCCCATCCAGCGAGAAGCGCACGCTGCCCGTGAAGACCGGGTTCTGAAGCAGGCCCGCCTGGACGAGGTCGGCCTGGGCGATCGTCAGGTCTTCGTATGTCGCCTGGAGGGTGTGGTTGTTGAGGAGCGCGATCTGCACCGCTTCCGCGGCGCTGAGCGGGTGCGCGAG
This sequence comes from Byssovorax sp., assembly GCA_040006075.1. Classification (GTDB taxonomy): domain Bacteria; phylum Myxococcota_A; class Polyangia; order Polyangiales; family Polyangiaceae; genus JANYGI01. The sequence goes on from JBDTXR010000270.1 coordinate 11,310, forward strand.
CATCGCCCGCGTCTTCTTCTCCACCTCGGCGTCGGCCTCGCTGCCCTGGTTCCAGTAGATGGTGTGCCCGGTCCGCGGCTCGACGAGCCTCGCCACGTCGGGGAACCCAGCCTCCTTCGGCACCGAGCAGCCGCTCGAGGCGATGGCGCCAGCAGCGCAGATGCTCGCAGCTAGTTTTGTGACCGAACTGGTTACATGCTTCAAAAGAAGACCCTCGTTGCGCCCCTCTTACTTCACCTGCTCCGGACGTGCTACGACGATCCCGTCAGGCGCAGCTTTCGGGCGGGCGCCTCGGCAAGGAGCGCTACATGAACCCCATGACCAACAGACTGACCGCCGTAGCGATCAGTGGCATCTTTGCGGGATTGACGGGGTGCGCCGCAACCGCACCGCCGGCAGCAGTGCCCGGCGCGCCGGCATCCGATCCCGCGGGTGCTCCGGCAGCGCGCATTGCTGCGGGCACGCCGGCAATGGCGGCTGACGAAGAGAAGACCCAGGCCGGCGGGAAGCACGGGTGCTCCAGCAAGAGTGGTTGCAGCGCGATGGACGACAAGGACAAGAAAGACGACAAGGACAAGAAGAAAGGCACGACGCCGATGCCGCCGATGACCATGCCGATGCCGA
>JBDTXR010000271.1:0-11922 GCA_040006075.1 Byssovorax sp.
GCAAGGGTCGCTCGCCGCACGCGCCTTCCCCGGGGCCCGTTCCTTCGACAATAGCTCGCGGGCGCCGCCAAAGAACCCCGCGCGCCCCCACCCCATCCTCTGCTACCGTCGCGCCGATGCGCCCCCCGCTCGCCACCGCCGCCGCGGGCCTCGCGCTCCTCTCCGCCTGCTCCCACGCCACCGGCCGCGAGCACACCCGCGGCCGCCTCGCCTGCGTCCAGCACTCGATACCCGAGTGGCGGAACCACAGCACCAGTGTCCGCTGGGACGTATCCTTCGACGGCGCCCCGCTCGACCTCGACAGCCAGACTTCGACGTGCATGGTCGGCCCCGGTCCCACTGCCTTGTCTACAAGGGTGGAGGCTCGCTCACCGGCGGTATCGACCACCTCGACACCGGCAAATTCGAGGCGTTTCCGAGGCTCATTGGACACCCCATCGCGCTCTCCCCGGATCTCGAGACACTGGTCGTGTCCACCTCCACCTTCGCCGTGAGCGAGCGCGCCACCACACTCACCTACTGCGTGCTGGACCTCGCCGCGAAGACCGCGGTTCAGTGGACCGTCCCGCGCGCCACGTCGCTCTGGCTCGAACGCTGTCCAGGGTCGATTGGCATCGACGAATTCAGCGACTGCCTGGTCCAGCGCGGAGCGCACGTTGCCTGGAGCCGCGGCGCCGCAGGGCGCGACACCCTCGTCCCGCCGCCGGCCTCCCCGGAGACCCGGAGCCAGCCCACCCCGTGGGGCGAGTGCGCGAGCGCGAGCTCGACCGCAGCGCGCCCTGCGGCGTCGAGCCCTTGATCCGTCGTCGAGCCCACTCCAACCGACTCAGTCGCTCGGCCGGTCGTCCGCGGGCTCAGGCCTCGAGTCGATTGGCCGCGTGGTCCGCGATCGGGCCGGCAGCGAGGCTGAGCGGCGCCGCCGCCCGGGCCCGATAGGCCTCGATCTCGCCGGGCAAACCCAGCAGGAATCGCTCGACGTCGCCCCGATCGCCCTCCGGATCGCCCGCGATAAACCGCGCTTCGTACGCCGCGCGGAGCCCGCTCGCGTGCTCGGAGAGCCGCGCCATCGAGGCGCGATTCATCGCGTGGTGCAGAAAATCCCCGTGGCGCGCGGGCGACAGCGCCCGCGCGAGGATCCGATCGACCAGCGCGCGCGCCTGCGTCTCCGACCCTCGAATCGCCTCGAGCCGCGCCCGCGCGCGGTCGACGTACACCTCCGCCGCTCGCGCCGCCGACGCGACGCTGCCGGGCCGGCCCGCCTGCAAGTGCCCCTCTTCGAGCCAGGAGTCGAGCGCCGCGACCAGCGCCGAGCCCCGCGCGTCGTCGAGCAGCTTGTCGGCGTCGAAGCCCGCTCGTCCCTGCCCGCTCCGATCCTGGAGCGCGGCAATCGACCCTCGCGCGAAGCGGGCCGACTCGAGGGCGACGGCGAGCCGAGCCCAGATCATGTCCGATCGTCGGCTGACCCGACCGCCGGCGCGGAGGGCGAGGTTGGGGATCCGCGCGAGCAGCTCCGGGCGCAGCACCAGCGTGTTCCCGCCGCGGGACAGCGGTGAGCGCGTCGCGTCGAGCGCCGCATCGTCGGCGATCGGGCGGGTCAGGGGCGATCCGTCGAGCAAGCCACCGAGCCCAGCGCAGAGCCTCGCGAGCGCCGAGGCCGCCGTCTCGTGCGCGCCCTCGCGCTCGATCCACATCGGGTGCGCGCCGGCGTCCTCGTGGGCGCGCGAGAGATCGTAGTAGTACTCCGGCAGCGCCCGCCGGACGCGCGCGTTCTCGGGCGATCGATCCGGCCACACGTCCTCTGGACCGAGGGTGCCAATCAGCTCGAGGTGACGCCAGACGTCCTCCAGGTTGACGCGCGCCGTGCTCCGCGCCGGCAGCGGCGGAGCGCCGTACACCGGACCGACCGCCACGTCGACGCGCGCCGCGCGGAGCTCGACGACGCGCTGCGAGAGCGGCGCCTCGCCGCGCGCGATCGCGTCGAGGAGGGGTGAGAGCCGCAGGTCTTCATCGAGGATCCACACCGCGCCGGGCCGGCCTTCGAGGCAGTCGACCGCGCGGCGCTGCACCAGCGTCCGGGCCGCGGCGATGGGCAGCCGCCCGGTCGACGCGCCGACGCGGCTCGATGCCGACGAAGAGGACGCGGCGCCGTCGTGGCGTTGAACGACGCGGACCTCCAGCCGTTCAAAGCACGCCTCGTCGAGCGCGCCCGGAGCGGCGTCGCCCGAGGAGTTTTCGAGCACGACGACGGCCACCCGCCCGAGCCCGGGATCGACGCGCGCGAGTCGCCCGAGATCCCCCAGCAAGCGCCGCACCGCCGCCGGGTTGCTCGTGTCGGCGATGATCCCCGCGACCAGCGCCTCGCTCACGCTCGCTCGCGGCCGAGCCGCGTCTCCCACGCTGCCCCGGCGAGGCGCCACCAGGCGGCATAAGCACCATTGTAGACATCCCGCGCGCGGTGGAGTCGATACGCCTCGCCGGCGATGCGCAGCTGCTCGAGCGCCTCGCGCAACCGGCGCTCGTCCCCGGGCCCGGCGACGCCGCTCGCCACGGTCTCGTCGACGATCGAGGTCACCGTGTCTCCCTCGCCGAGGAGCCGCCCGATCCCGCCGCCCGGCGGGGCCGAGCGCCCCGACCGAGCGAGGATGGCGCGGATCTGACTGGCAATCTTCGCCGAGGCGTTGAACATCGACAGGCCCTCCCGCGGCGCTCGCCCGGCGACGGTCGCGACCCGCGGCCCGCGCGCGCGAGCGTCGTGAGAGCCAAAGCACGGGAACCAATCGTCGTTCAGGATCTCGCCGGGCTGCACCGAGACATGCTCGTTGACCGGGTGCCAGCCCGAGTGCTCGGGCGCATACCGCGCGTCCGGCGGCAGCCAGAGGGAGATGTACGCCGCGCGATCGCCCGCGTCGTGGTTCGGCCCTGATCGGTGCCAGGTCAAGCTCTGGAGGACGACGATGCTGCCGGCCTTCACCGGCAGCCGGACCCGGTCGGCTCGCTCGGACAGCGCCCGCTGATCGTCGAGGAGAAAGTCGGCCGGCGGGCTCTCGCCCCACCGGTGCGATCCATCGATGACCTCGAGACAGCCCCCCTCCTCGCCCACGTCGTCGAGCGGGCACCAGCACGAGAGTCCCTCTTCGGTATCCACGGGCCAGTAGGGGTAATCCTGGTGCCAGGGGATGCTGTCGCTGGCGCGCGCCGGCTTGGCGATCACGTGGTCGTGGAGGAGCCGCGCGCCGCCATACCCCATGAGCTGCGCCGCCGTGGAGGCGAGCCGGGGATCGCCGAGCACGGCCTCGAACGCCGGCGCGTGGCGCCAGAGGTCGCGCCACTGCGAGATCCGGTGGAGATAGGCCTCGATCGAGAGCGCCTGCTCGGCCGCGTACGCCGCCCAAAGCGAGGCGAGCGATCGCCGGAGCGTCGCCCGCTCGTCGGCCGAGAGCTGCGGCGCGAGGATCACGTACCCGTGCTCGGCGAAGAACGCCCGCGCGTCGGGATCGGCAGCGGCGAAGACACGGCTCATGCGGGCGCTCCGGGGCCCGACGAGGGGCCGTTGAACAGGGGCCGTCCGGCGCGCTCGAGCGCCCGGATCGCGGCGTCGATCGGGAGATCGAGATCGCCAAAATGGGCGTCGATTGCGCGGAGCAGCGCGGCTCGATCGGCGAGCCGCGTCGTCCCGATCTCCTCGCGTCCAAGCATCAGGACGTCGTCGCGAATCGCCGTGAGCGCGCCGCCGGGATAGCGGATGATCCGGAGGCCCGTCAGGAAGGGACCGAACCCGGGCTCGCGGTGATGCTGCGCGATCATCGTGGTGAAGAAGCGGAGCGGCCGGGGAACGGCGGTGAACGTGTAGCTCGTCCTCCATTGGGGCGTCGCGGGGACGAGGTGCTCCACCGCGTGGGCGGCCGCCGCGCGGGCCGCGAGGCGGAACGTGAGACCGGCATGGATCCGCGGCGCCTCGTCGCCGAGCTCGATCGGCTCCAGGTACGGATGCCCGTTGCCGGCGTCGATCCACGCGACGCGGCCGTCGAGCCGCACCAGGAGGGCAATGTGGCAGTCGGGCTGCGCCATCGATCCGCTCACGAGCTCCACGTCGTACCCGAGCTGCGCGAGGAGCGCCGCAAAGAAGGGATTGAGCACGTTGCACGGGCCGCCGCGCCGCCGCCGCATGTCGCCCTTGATCTCGTCGAGCGTCGGCGCGCGCCCGGAGCGAGCGAGCATGAGCACGTTCTGGAAGGGAACTCGCCCGAGATAGGCCTCGAGGAGCGCGCGCAACGTCGGGAAACTGGGTGCGGCCAGGCCCACTCCCAGCCAGCCTGCAAACGCCTCGGCCTCGGCGCGCGAGAGCCATCCGGCGAGATCGGGATCCTCGGCTACCCGCATCGAGCGACCTCGTGGAGGACCCCGACGAGCTGCGCCGCGCTCAGCGCGAGCGCGCCGAGCGGCAGCGACTCGTCGGGCGCGTGGATGCGCGATCGGGTGTCGTTGGGCCCGATCGCCAGGTACGGCGCCTCGCGGACCAGGTGAGCCAAGCAGGGACAGCGGCTCTCGCCAAAGGCCTTGTTGAGGTAACGATCGAGCACGTGAGTCGTCCGTCCCTCGGCGCTGGCCAGGGCGCGGATCCGATCGAGGACCGGGGCGAGCCGCGGCGGGATCCGCCGGGCGAGGACGCGCTGCGCGCCGTCGGACTCGAAATAGCCAGTCTCCTCGATCCAGAGCTGGACCTCGGGGAGATCGAGCCGCGGGAAGAGGGCATGAGCCCAGGGGGAGCCGATCTCTTCTTCGCCCTGGATCACCCACACGAGGCCCGGCAATCCCTCCCGCGCGCCGCCCCGATCGACCACCTCTCGAAGGCCGAGGAGCCGCAGCGCGAGCGGACCGAGGTTATCGGCGACGCCGCGCCCGAACGCGCGTCCGTCGGCGCACCGTACGGTGAAAGGATCGCTCGACCACCCGTCCCCCGCCGCTTCGACATCGTAGTGCGCGAAGAGGCCAACCCAGGCCGTGCCCCTCTCGGGCGGGCGGGTCGCCACGAGGATCGGTGCGGCATCCCCGCGCGTGTGGACGCGAGCCGAGAACCCCAGACGCTCGAGCCAAGCGAGCAAGTCCGCGCGAACCAGCGCGAGCCCGGCGTCGTGCCCCGCGACGGGCCGCGCCGCAATCCACGAGCCCACGAGAGGAAGCCACCCCTCCACCGCGCGCTCCGCCGCGCGCGTGTCGGCCGCCAGGTCGATTCCCCCGAGATGCCCCACGGGTCGGGGACACTACACCATTGGCCGCCGCCTCGGGTAGGATGAATCTTCGAGTTTTGCAGGATCCCAATGTATGTGTTCGCCTCCTGTCGCCGCCATCCTCTGCTTCCACCGCGTGCTCCCCTCGTCACGCCGCGGCGGCCCCGACGACGCGTATTTCGACCGCCAGACCGCCCTCGACTTCGATCGCTTTCGAGGGTTGCTCGGGCTGCTCCCGCTCTTCAGATCGGAAGAACGCTGAAGAGCTTCGGAGATCGCTCCCTCTCGTGGAGCTCGACGCGCCCGACGAGGTGACCGGTCGCGCGCTCGATCCAGAGCACGGACGTCTCGGTCTCTTCAAAAGGCCGATCGCACCAGCGAGCCCGGGGCATGCGCTGGATCGCCGTCAGGCCCACGACGAGATGATCGCGGGTGACCGCGAGCCCCCGACACCACCCGCTGTGCCCCGTCGCGAAGACATCGAACCGCTCGACCTCACGGCAGGTCACCTGCCCTCCCTGGATGGCATAGGCGACGACGAGCCCGTTGACGCAGGTGATCCAGAAGCGATCCTCGAACGCGATCCCGTCGTGCGGGAGACCGGGAGTCTCGGCGATCACCCGGCGAAGCGAGCTCAGATCGTCGACCGCGCGATCGAGGAAGCGCGTGACGAGGACGCGATCTCCGTGCACCGTCACGTGGTTCGGATGGGCGTAGTCGCGCACCTTGCGCTGCGAGAACGGTAGCTGGCCCGGCGCCGCGGGAGAGTAGTAGTCGACGATCGACGGCTCGCTCGCCGTCGCGTCCACCTCCAGACGCGGCCAGCGCGCGTCGAGCAGCGCGGCGCGCTCCTCGCGTGCCGGCGCAGAGCCCCGCTGGCGCAGCGCGGAGAGCCACCCGGGGTGGAGGGCATGGCTGCCGAGAAAGAGCCCCTCACGCGAGAAGACGTCGACGGCCTCGAGCCCGGTGTTGACGACGTGGACGCGATCGTCGTCGACCGCGACGTGGTGCAGATCGTTCATGCAGGGCTGGTGCCAGATCTCGGTGACGGACCACACGAGTGGATCCACCTGATAGACGGCGCTCGCCCCGCACACGAAGAGGGTCGACTGGCCTGGATCGCCGCTCCACACCGCCCCGGTGAAGCCTTTCTCCGGCACCCGGAGCTCGCTCGGGGGAATGTACGCGAGCCGCGTCACCTGCGATCCGCGCGCGAGATCGATCTCGATGAGACGCCCTTCGCCGGACGTGTCGAAGTAGCCGACCGTGATCAGACACCTCACGTCGGCCGGGTCTTCTTCCAGTTGCTCCCGATCTCCCCGGAGTCGGGGCCACGGCGCTCGGCGAGCGCCAGCGCCAGCGTGATCGCCTCGCCGGGCGTCGCGGCGCTGTGCACGGGATCGTCGCGCCGGGCGTCGAGCCGCTCGCCCGCGAGCCGCTCGCCCCAGCCGCCGGTCGAGGCCAGCGTGAGGATCGGTTTGCCGAGCTGCCAGGCGACGGCCAGCTCGCTCAACGTCCCCGCTCCGCCGCCGATCGCCAGCACGACGTCGGCCATCGCCACGAGGATCACGTTGCGGCCAATCTGCATTCCCGTGGGGATCACGACGTCGACGTAGGGATTCGCCGCGCTCCGATCGTACCCGGGGAGGACGCCGATCACGTCGCCTTCACGAAAGCTCGGCGCGTCGTGCGCGCCGCGCGAGACAGCCTCCATCACGCCGCCGAGCCCGCCGGTGACGATCCGGAAGCCCGCCGTCACGGCGGCGCGCCCCAGCTCGACACACAGCGCCTCAATCGACGCTTCGAGGCCCCCGGCATAGCCAATGATCGCCAGAACATACCTTCGCCGACCTTCGTGGCTCCCCGGGTCGCTCATGGGACGGCAGTGTCGCCCGATCGCGCGGCGCCGAACAGGGGTGACAACGTAAAACGCCCGCTCGGCCCCCGATCGGCTAAGATCGCGACGCCATGCTGCGAGAAGGCGGAGACGAAGCGCGCCGGGCGCTCGACGAGAGCGGCTTCGTGGTTGTTCGCGGCTTGCTACCCCTGGCCGGCCGCGATGCCCTCGCCGAGGTCTTTCGTCGCCACGAGCACGACGGCATCGCCACGAGCGCCGAGGTGCTCTTCACCCACGAACCGCCGCCTCTCGACGCGCCGGGGATGCACCGGCTCATGCGTCAGTGGTTGAACCCGCACCGCCGCGCCGCTCCGTGGACGACGCGCGATCTCGCCTCCACGCTCCGGCCGCGCGTCGAAGCGTGGCTGGGCGAGCCGGCGGTGCTCTTTCAGGATTTGCTCCTCGAGAAACGCGAGGAGCACCGCGCGTTTCCGTGGCACCAAGATCTGCCCTTCTGGCCTGTCGATCGGCCGATTGGCCTCGTGGTGTGGACACCGATCGATCCGGCCACCGAGCGCTCCGGAGGGCTCCTGCTCGCCGAGGGGAGCCACCGCGCCGGCGTCGGCCCGGCCATCAACCTCCACACCGGCGCTCCGCAGGGCGGCGCGGGAGAGCCGCTCGACCTGACCCCGTACCCCGTCGCCCGCCCCGCGCTCGACCCCGGCGACGCCATCGTCTTTCACCCTCTCCTCTGGCACGCTTCCCCGCCCAACCACGCTGGCCATCCCCGGCGCGCCTGGGCCTCTACCTGGCTCGGCGCGTCGGCGCGCTGGTCTCACGCGCGAGCGCCGCGGCATCCGCTCTGCCGCATCATCGAGGACGGCGCGCGGGTGAGCCCGCTGCCATGAAGCGCCTGACCTGGCTCGTCGGCCCTCCCGGAAGCGGAAAGTCAACGTGGGTCAACGCCCAGCGACCGCACCGACGGGTGGTCGAGCTCAACGAGATCCTCGCTCCGCTGGTGAACCCGGTGCGGATGCGTAAAGGGATCCTCCGCGCGAACGGATCTCTCGTCGGCCTCCTCCGCGAGCTCGAGCTTCACGAGGACAACCGCGGCTTCCCCCCTCTCCTCATCGTCGGGGGCCTGCTCCCCGAAGAGGCCCTGTTCCCGCTGACCGAAGACGAAGAGGTCCTGTTGCTCCTCCCTCCACGCGAGCGATGGGAAGAGCAGCTCCGCCGCCGCCCCGTGGACCTCGCCGGCTCCCACGTATACGACGACTACGCCTACGCGCGGCAATGGTACGATCGATTCACGACCTGGCCCGAGCGCGAATTCCCGATCACCCGACTCGAAATTCCGTATCAGCCCGATCTCGTCGGCCGCCTCGCTGCCCCTCAATCAAACAAGGATTGAGCGCGACCACTCGCCGGTGGTACGGGAGCCCGGTCCTGATGCACCATCACCGCATCGCGGGGGAGCGCCCCCAACCACGCTCCCACCGCATCGCGGGGGAGCGCCCCAACCACGCTCCCACCGCATCGCGGGGGAGCGCCCCAACCACGCTCCCATCGCAACGCAGGGAAAGGCCCCCAACCACGCTCCCATCGCAACGCAGGGAAAGGCCCCCAACCACGCTCCCACCGCATCGCGGGGGAGGGCCCCTGCGCGCGCGCAGGGAGGGGGCGAAGCCCCCGTTGGGGTATGGGGCCGCTTGCGGCCCCATCGAGACAAAATGCGAAGCGGGGGACTTGAACCCCCACGAGAGTTACCCCACTGGAACCTGAATCCAGCGCGTCTGCCAATTCCGCCAGCTTCGCGTACGTACCTGCCCTCGCCGACCGTCGGTCCGCGAGGGAGGCGGAACATAGATCAAGCACCCCCACTTCCGCAACCCATCCTGTTCGATCGCCGTGCGATAACCGCCGGCGCCGGGATTTGCCGGGAAATCAGCGGGGATCGCGCTCCGATTTTTCGCGTCAGCGCTTCCCTCCTCCCCGGCTGGCCGTGGCCGTGAGCGTCGGCGGGTCGCCCGCGAGGGCCTGCGCTTCGTGGCTGGCGAGCGCGGTGAGGATCAGCGCGCGCAAGACGTCCGATCGGGTGGCCGGGCGCCATTGCGTGGAGAAATGAGGCTCCAGGGCGTCGACGCGGGCGATGATCTCCGGCTCCAGGCGGACGCTGACATGGTTCGTTGACATCGTGGCCGTTGGGTTAACACGATCACGTCGTGAAACAAAGATCACTCAAGGTCACACTGTCAACGATGTCCCGCCCCCCAGGAAACCCAGGGGCCGCGGCGCTGCGGGTTCGTGTCACGCGCCAGCGCCTGTGCTAGGCAGCCCGGCCATGAGCGGCCCCTCCGATCTCTTCGTCGTCACCGGCGTGCGCGCTGTCGATCCCTCGCGCTCGCTCGACGCGATCGTGGATCTGGTGATCGAGCAGGGCTCCGTGACCCGGCTGGGGGAGGGCGCGGCCACCGCAGAGATCCGCGGGGCCGAGGGGGCGCGGGTGATCGACGGTCGCGGTCTCTGGGCGCTGCCCGCCTTCGTGGATCTGCACGCGCACCTGCGCGAGCCGGGGCAGGAGTACAAAGAGGATATCCGCTCGGGTCTCGCCGCCGCGGCGGCCGGGGGCTTCGCTCACGTGTGCGCGATGCCGAACACGCGGCCCGTGAACGATTCCAGAGCGATCACCGAGTCGATCGTGGCCCGGGCGCGCGAGCTGGGCGGGCCGAGGCTGCACCCGATCGGCGCGATCACCATGGGCCAGAAGGGCGCGCAGCTCACCGAGATGGCCGATCTGCGCGAGGCCGGCGCCGTGGCGGTGTCCGACGACGGTCGCTGCGTGATGTCGAGCGCGGTGATGCGCCGGGCCCTGGAGTACGCGAAGACCTTCGATTTGCCGGTGATCCAGCACGCCGAGGATCACGATTTGACCGAGGGCGCGCAGATGCACGAGGGGGCGATCTCCACGCGCCTGGGCCTGCGCGGCTGGCCGCGCGTGGCCGAAGACATCATCGTCGCGCGCGATGTGCTGCTCGCCGAGCTGACCGGCGCGCGCTACCACGTGGCGCACGTGTCGTCGCTCGGGGCGGTGCGGATCCTCCGCGAGGCGAAGAGCCGCGGGATCAAGGTGACGGCCGAGGTGACGCCGCACCACCTGACGCTGACGGACGCGTCGGTGCTGGGCTACGACACCGCCTGCAAGGTGAACCCGCCGCTGCGCGAGCAGGCCGACGTGGACGCGCTCCGCGCGGCGCTGGCCGACGGGACCATCGACGCGATCGCGACCGACCACGCGCCGCACTCGACCATCGAGAAGGACTGCGAGTTCGCCGAGGCGTCGCCCGGGATGATCGGCCTGGAGCTGGTGCTGCCCGTGCTGCTGACGCTGGTGCGGAGCGGGGCGCTGTCGCTCGCGCGGCTGGTCGACGCGCTGACGCGGGCGCCGTCGCGGATCGTGGGGCTGACGTCGCCGGTGCTCCAGGAGGGGGCGATCGCCGAGCTGGTCCTGGTCGATCCCGAAGCCAATTTCACGGTCGATCCAGCGCGCCTGCGCTCGAAGAGCCGCAACACGCCCTTCCTGGGCCACGCGCTCCAGGGGCGCGTGAAGATGACGATCGCGGGCGGCCGCGTGGTGTTCGAAGACGGAGGCACGCGTGGGCGCTGAGCGGCGAGGACAGACGGGCAAGGACGATCGCCGGGCGGGAGCCGCGAAGGAGCCGCGCGAGCCTTTGATCGCCGAGGCAAAGACGATTCACTTCCTGAGCCTGGGCTGCCCGAAGAACCGGGTGGACTCCGAGGTGATGCTCGGCGTGGCGCGAAACAAGGGCTACACCCACGTCGACGAGCCGGGCGACGCCGAGGTGATCGTCGTGAACACCTGCGGCTTCATCGGCGAGGCGAAGAAGGAGTCCATCGACGCGATCTTCGAGATGGCGAACCTGAAGAACGGCGGCTCGTGCAAGCGCCTCGTGGTCTCGGGGTGCCTGTCGCAGCGTCACCCCGACGAGCTCGCGAAGGAGATGCCCGAGGTCGATCACTTCCTCGGCTCGAGCGACATGCTCAAGCTGGGGTCGGTCCTCGACGGCGCGGCGGAGCGCATGCTCGTGGGCAACCCGGCCGACTGGGTGATCCAGGCCGGCGATCCGCGCACGCTCTCGACGCCGGGCGGCAGCGCCTACGTGAAGATCGCCGAGGGCTGCAACCGGACCTGCTCGTTCTGCGTGATCCCCGAGATGCGCGGGAAGCAGCGCTCGCGCCCGATCGCCGACGTGGTGGCCGAGGTGACACGCCTCGTCGGCATGGGCGTGAAGGAGATCAACTTGATCTCGCAAGACACCATCGCCTACGGGCGCGACCTGCCGAAGGACGAGCGCCACGATCTCGCGGAGCTGGCGCGCGCCGTGGCCGACGTGCCCGGCCTGCACTGGGTGCGGCTGTTCTATCTCTACCCCGAGACGATGACCGACGAGCTGGTCGAGCTCCTGGCCACGCACCCGCGCGTGGTCCCGTACATCGACATGCCGCTCCAGCACGCGGCCGACGCGATGCTGAAGCGGATGCGCCGCGGCCACGGCGGCGAGCGCCTGCGCCAGGTGGTGACGCGCCTGAAGACGCGGATCCCGCACCTGACGTTTCGAACGGCGTTCATCGTCGGTCACCCCGGCGAGACCGAGGAAGAGTTCGAAGAGCTCTGCGAGTTCGTGAAGTGGGCGGAGTTCGATCGGGTCGGGGTATTTCGCTACTCCGACGAGCCGTCGTGCCAGAGCTTCGATCTCGCGCACAAGGTGCCGAAGCGGACCGCGGAGAGCCGCTACAAGAAGCTGATGAAGCTCCAGCGATCGATCGCCCACGCCAAGA
>JBDTXR010000272.1:0-11908 GCA_040006075.1 Byssovorax sp.
ACGCCGGAGAGCATCGTCGCGCGCTACGAGTTCGCGCGCGACGTGCTCGAGGTCGGCGGCGAGATCGCCCGCGCGCGCGACGAGCACGGCCAGGTGATCGCCGAGGCCCAGCGGCTCGGCGACAGGAACTCCGAGGCGCTCGGCTGGCTCGGCCTCGGCCGCGTCCGCTGGGCCACCGGCGAGCTCGACGAGGCCGAGGGCTGCCTGGCCCAGGCGATCTCCATCGCGCGAGGCGCCCGCAACCGGTGGACGGAGAGCCGCGTCCTCGCCCACCTCGCGCTCGTGCACCGGGGTCGCGGTCGCGTCGCCGACTCGCTCGCCGCCTTCGAGGCCGCGCTCCACATCGGCGTCGACATCGGCATCCGCGACGACTCCACGGTCTTCGGCGGGATTGTCCACCATTTCGCGGCGGACGGCCGCGTCGACGAGGCGCTCGCGCTCTACGAGCAGGCCATGGATCTGCGGCGCGACGGGTGATTCAGAGCAGCCGCTCGTACGCGCGGCGCTGGTGGAGCACGCGGTAAACTCGCACCTGGGAGCGCGTCACTTTGTAGAACACCAGGTAGCGTCCGCGGGCGAGGTAACGAAAGCCGAGGCGCGCGAGGCGCTCGTCGCGCGGCGCCGGCCCGCTCTCGGGGAACACGCCGAGGCGATCGATGCCGCTCAGCAGCTCTTCGAGGGTCCTCTCGGCCGCCGCCGGGGTATCGCAGCGAAGATAGGCGGCAATTTCAGCGAGATCGCGCTGGGCGCTGCGGACGACCCGAACGTCGCGCTTCACGCAGCGCGGCGCCGCGGCTTCGCGGCCGGCCGCGGACCCGCCGGCGCCGTCGCGGAGGCGCCGAGCCGCTTGCGCAGCGTCGCGGTGCTCACGCCCCGGTCGCCCGCCTGCACGTCGGCCTCGGCCTCGTCGAGCAAACGGTAGAGCTCGAGCCGCGCCTGATCCCGCTCGTACGCGGCCTGGCTCATCACCACCAGATCGTCCTCGCCGTTCCGGGTGATGAACACCGGCTCGCCCGACTCGCGGCAATAGCTCTCGATCTCGTGCGACTTGTTGCGAAGATCGGAGATGGGACGGATGGTCGGCATGGTTCCCTCCCCCCGAACCTATCACGAACCTGATAGCTCGTCGTCTCTTCTTTCTTCTCCTCCTGGTCCTCGGCGGGCAACCGGACGCCGCGACGCGCCCGGCCTCGGCCTCGAAATCAACCTCTCGTGGAGCGGTCGACTCCCGGATCAGAACGAGGGTGTTTGCCCCTCGATCCGGCGGCTCTGTCCGATGGCCGGGAACCGGAACGGCGCGAACGTCGGACCCTGCCACTCGACCCAGCGCAGACTCTCGTCCTCCAGCGGGGTTGTGAAGGTGAACAGGGCCTCTGTTGGCACGCCGTCTTCGCCGGCCCTCGTCACCTCGATGGTCACGGCCGAGAGCTCGACGCGCGTCCCCACCGGCATCGGGACCTCCAGGCTGCGGGTCAACACCTCGGTTCCGCTGCGGTAGAAGCCCTCGTCCGAGCGCACGATCAGGGTCTTCGCGTCGCGTCGCTCGATATCCATTCCGCGCGCGCCGGCGGCGAGCACCATCATCGCGGCGGGGGCCACGCGCCCTCGGGTGAGGCGCTGTCCGAGCATGTAATAGGTGAAGAACGTGTCGGGCGGGTTGACCACGATCACCCGCTGCCCGGCGAGCGCAGGATCGTCCCCGAGGGAGTCGCCGTAGCGGGCGACGACGCGCTCGAGGATCGCCATCTGGCACTCGCTCAGCACCAGGAGCATCGGTGACAGCACCAGATGCCCACCGCCCACCCACACGGCCACGTAGAGCGCGGCCCAGCGCGCCGGGCCCGGTCGCCACGTCCGCGGGCGATCGATCACGCCGGAGACCACCAGGGCCACCAGGCCGAGCAGGCCAATCGACGGCAGGATCATCAGCCGACCGGCCGGGAACGTCGCGGCGGCCGGCACCGACGACAGGAGCGCTCCCGCGAGGAAGAAGCGGGCGCGCGGGTCGCCGCGCAGAGGCCACATCGCCACGAAGGAGACAGCCACGATCCCGACGGCGGCGACCGCGATCAGGGGCGAGGGATGGGGGAGGAAGACCACGATATCCGGCGCGGGCCCGCCGAGCTCGGACTGGAGCAAGAGCGGGATGCGCGAGGCGGCCAGATGGAGAAACTCCAGCGGTGTTCGCCCGGGATCGACGTACATCCCCGAGCCGCGCGCGCCGAAGCCGCCGAGTCGATAGGCCAGGAGCCACCCCCCGAGCACGCCGGCGTGGGGCACGAGGCTCGCGACGCGAGCCCGGAGCGGCGCGCGATCGAGGAAGAGGGCGTATCCCGCCAGGTAGCCGACCGCGCCGAGGGCGATCTCCGCGCCGAGCAACCCGAGGCCGAGGCTGGCCGCGGAGATCACCGCAAACAGCGGCTTTTCCTCGCGTCGGGCCCGATCGTGGAAGACCAGCGCCAGAACGCCGAGGCTCCCGCCGATCAGCGCGTTGCGGTTGGATATCCACTCCACCACCATGCCGTGGTTGCTGTCGAAGACGTAGATCATCGCCGCGAAGCCCGCGATCCACGAGGCTCCGAGGACGCGACGATAGAGCGCAGAGGCCGCCGCGACGAGCGCGAGATACCACCCCACGCTGTGGAGGTGCATCAGGAAAGGCGACCCCGGCCAGAGCCGGAAATCGATCCAGTGCGTCAGCGCCGAGAGCGGGCGAAAGAGCATGATCCGCAGCGACGGATCGGTCCACCACGGGGACACGCCGTGATCGACGAGCGAGCGCGTGCGCCCGGGATCCCCGTCGTAGAAGCTGAAGACCTCGAGCGGCGGCTTCGCCCATCGGGCAAAGAACGGCGTGTGGAGCAGGAAGCCGCGGATCGCGTGATCGTCGCCGAGGAAGCCCTGGAATAGCACCGGGATCGCCAGCACGGCCGCGACGACCACCGCCCAGCGGACGAGGTGCGGGCTCGCGAACAGGACACGGAGCCGCGCGCCGAGGGCAGCGAATCGGGAGGGAGGGAGAGTCGGCACGTTCGAGGCTCAAGCTATCTCGACGGCGCGCCGAAGCGAAGAGCGAGCGCGTGGTCGAGACCACCCGCACCGCGCGGACGCTCTTCCACGGCGGGGTGTAATCCACGGGGCGCCCACGCTAGCGTGAGCGCCACGATGCCCACGCCGGACGCGCTCACCCGCCCCACGCTCTTGCCTGCGCCCGGCGAGCCGGACGCTTGCTACGTGCTCGATCTCTCGGGCTGGGCGCGCAGCGTCCACGAGGTCCGGCGACCGCTCGCGGGCGATCACGTCGTGTCGCGATCGGTGGTGGGCCGCCTCGTCAACCTGCTCCTCGACCAGCAGCCGGCCTTCCTCGCGGTCGCCGCCGACACGCCGGGCCCGACCTGGCAGAACGCGATCTGGCCTGGATACAAGGCGAAGCGCGTCGATCCGGGCGCCGCGTACGACGCCGAGATCGAGACCATCCTCCGCGTGCTCACCGCGCACCGGATCCCGGTCTTCCGCGCCGCGGGCTTCGAGGCCGACGATCTCCTCGCCACCGCCGCGAGGCGCGCGCGCCGCGCCGGCCTCCGCGTGGTCATCGTCAGCCGCGATCACGATCTCTGGCAGCTCTGCGACGACGCGGGCGAGATCGTGATCTGGGACGGCGCCGCCGCGACGGCCATCGGCGCGACCGAGGTGCGCGCGCGCTACGGCGTGGGGCCCGAGCTGCTCGCCGATCTGATGGCGCTCGCGGGCGACGGCGACGAGGCGCCCGGCATCGCCGGCGTCGGCGAGAAGACCGCGGCCGAGCTCCTGCGCAAGCGCGGATCGCTCGCGGAGGTGCTGCGAAAATGGGACTGGGAGACCGGCGCCCGCCGGACGCGCCTGCGCGACGGAGGCGACGCCGCGCGGATGTCGCGCGAGCTGGTCACCCTGCGCGAGGACACTCCGCTCGACCTCGATCTGGCCGAGATGGCGGTCGGCTGGGACGCCGCCGACGCCGCCGCGATCCGCGCTCTGGGCGCCGAGCTCGAGATCCCACGCATGCTCGAGGTGCTCCCGGAGGGCTTCCCGAAGAAGCCAATCGGCCCCGCCCGCCTCGCCGCGATCATCACCGCTCCGCCGCCAAGCGCACCACCGATCCCAATCGCCGCTCCCGTTCCCGCTCCCGCTCCCGTTCCCGCCCCCGTTCCCATGGACGAAACCGCACCAAAACAAGGCGATCTCTTCTCCCGTCTCCACCGCCCGTGACCGCTCGATTGCCAATCATCCACACACGACCAGCACCTCGATCGGTCGGTCCTTCGCGTCGCCGAACAGATCGCACGTCGCGGGACAGAGGATGATCCGCCCCGGCGCCGTGGGTCCCGAAGGATCCTTGTCGAAGTAGAATCCACCGCTCGCGGGATCGCACGCCGTCGCCGACGCGCGCCGCGTCGCCAGCGTGGGCTTCCCGCCCGGCGGGGTGAGCCGCACCGTGGCGCGCGAGAGATCGGGCAGCGCCCCGCCGCTCGTGGGGATCGCGTACTCGCAGGCCTGCGACGAGGCCCGCACCTTGCCGAGGGCTTCCAGCAGCTTCTGCGACACCACCTCGCTGGTGGTGATCACGATCGCGCCCTTGCTCCCGCCGGCGACGGCGATCGCGTCGAGGTTGGCTTGCGCCGCCACCTTCTCGTCGGGAGAGAGCACGCCAATCAGGAACGTTTGCACGCCGTCGTCGAGCCCCTGGCTCGCGGCCGCGACCAGGGCCGGGATCCCGGATTGAAGATCGGACTTCACGATCGCCGGATCGCAGGTGGTCGGGAGCCCGTCGGTGGCGAGGATGACAATCGCCTTGTGGGAGGGAAGCTCGGCTGTCCGCGCCCTGGCGGTGGCGATCGCCCCGCTCAGCGCCGCGAGCGTGGGAGTCGCGCCGGCCGGGGAGCGCGCCTTCATCGCCGCGAGGATCTCCGGCGCGGCGCCCGGGAGCAGATCGACGCCGACGACCGGGCTCGCGTAGCCGGGGACATCGCAGGACGACTGGTTGTTGCAAATCCCCTCTTCGAGGCAGGCTCCCAGGCCCGTCGCGCACATCGGGGTCGTCGCCGGGATGCAGTGCTGCGTGAGATCGTTCTGGCAGCGGCCGAGCTTCAGGCACGCGTCGGTGGTCTGTCCCAGGGCCACGCAGTCGGCGTCGGTCTCGCAGAGATCGGTGGCCGTGGGCAAGCAGGCTTTGATGATCTCGCACGCGCCGGGAGCACCGCAGTCGGCGTCCGAGCTGCAGTTCTGTGGCACCTGGGGGTCGAGGATCGGAAAGAAGGCGATCCCGGCGGCGATGCCGTTCGACGCGGGATCGACGAGGAACGCCCCCAGCGCTTGCTGCATCGCCGACCACTTCGAGATCCCCTCTGCGGTCTTGAAGTCCATCGATCCCGACGAGTCGACCATCAAGAGCACGTCGAGCGGCGCGACGTCGGCCGCGGCGTTGAAGGCGGTGCACGCGGCCGGATCACCGATGGGGAGGCCGGTGCGCGCGCCGCAGGCCGGGACCGCCGTGGTCGCCGCCATCAGGAGCAGCACCGTCGCGCCGAGCGTCGTTGGCCAGGATCTCGTCGTGCGCGTCGCGTCCATGAGCTACCTCCACCGCAAGCAAGCGCCCACGCTAGCGGATCGCTGCGGGCTTCGGGGAACTCCGCGCGCCATCGCGGTCTTCAAGCGCGCGGATCGGCTCGAGGATCCCGAGGTCGAGCAGCTTCGGGAGCCGCTGCGCGCGGAGCTGCTCGAGCTGATCGGCGAGCACGCGGGCCTGCTCGCCTTCGTCCTCGATCCACCGCTCGCCGACGCGGAGGCGGAGCGGCTGCCGCGCCACGAGAGCGCGGATCCACGCCGGCCGCTCGGCGGGCGCGACCTCGGTGAGCAGGCGCAGCGCGATCGCCTCGAGCTGCGGGACGACCATCGCCGTCCCGGCGACGGCCGAGGCCAGCAGGATCGGGTTCTCGGCCGAGAGCCGCTGTTCGATCATCATGCGATTGTACGGGAGCGGAAGGCAGTAGCGGTCGGCCGGCGGGAACACCGTCGCAGGGGCGGAGCGCGCCATCGGGATCACCTGGCCTCCGAGGAGGAGCAGCAGTATCGCCTCGCGGATCCGATCCTGGCCCGCGGCGGCGAGATCCGGCGAGCGCGCGAGCTCGGACAGCGTCTTTGCGCCCTCCGACAGCGCCGGGATCAAGGCGTCGAGCACCGGCCCCGCGAGCCGCAAGGTGCGGTGAGGGAGCCGCGCTTCCCGCTCGATCTGGCCCTCGCCCACCAGCGTGCCAAACGGGGTCGACTCCAGGTAAGCCCGCGTGGTCGCGGCCGAGCAGGCTCGCTCTCCCTTGATGTAGACGTCGCGACGAAAGAACTCGTTCAGGGCAAAGTCCTTGAGGCTCTCGAAGGCGATGCGATTCTGCACCCCCTTGAACCGATCGACGAGCGCGGGCGGCAGCGCGAGATCGCGGTAGTTGAGGTGAAGCGGGAGCTGGCCGACGAAGTGGAGCGAGCTCTCGGCCATCTCGCGGGCGACCTCGGTGAAATACCGAGGATGCCAGTGGGGCTGGAGGTACTCGTGCACGATGTACGGGAGCCCCATCCGGGTCATGGTCGCGAGCATGGTTTGCGCCGCCGGGTTGCCCGTGAAGTACTCTGCCCCTCCGGCGCTGAGCGAGGTGGCCAGACCCAGGGCGTGGCGCGCGCGATCGAGCCCGCTCCCGGGGGCTCCCGCGGCGGCCTCCACCATCAACCGGCGCAGCGGCTCGACCGCCGCCCAGCCGGGGAGCGCGTTGTAGCTCACGTAAAGAAGCCCACCCGGCTTGAGCTTCGCCGCGGCGACCTCGATCATCGCCTTGCGCGTCGCCGGGCTGACCCAGCTCAGGACCCCGTTGGCGGCGATGAAGTCGAAATCAGGCAGATCGTGCCGGCCGAGATCGGCGAAATCGAGAGCGAGAAAGCGCAGGTTGTCGAGGCCGCCGCGGCTCGCGAGCCCGCCCCCGAACGCCGCGTGCTCGGGGCTGACGTCGACGCCGACGAAGCGTGATCCCGGGTTGGCGGCGGCCAGCGCCGCGGTGGTGTCGCCGTTGCCCGCGCCGAGCTCGCAGTAGTCGAAGCCCTGATCAGGCGGAGGGGCAAACCCGTTCAGCGCCGCGACCAGGCGGAGCAGACCCGGGCTGAGGTCGGGCGAGAACGTGCGCAGATACGGCACGTCGTTCGCGTGGTCGCGCCCTCCTCCGGCCGCCCGGTCGATCCCGGTCATCGCCTCTGCTCCACGGCGCCAGGCTAGCACCCCTGCGGCGATTTTTGTGATCAAGGCGAGCCCGCGGTGCGAGTAGAGTCGGCCTACGTGGGAAAGCGTGAGCGCGAGAAGAATCGTTGTCCAGGATGCCTGATGAGCGTCCCGCTCTGCATCTGCGCGGCGATCCCCAGGCTCGCGACCACCACGCGGGTGATCGTGCTCATGCACCACCGCGAGGTGAAGATGCCGACCAACACCGGGCGGCTGGCGCATCAGTGCCTCGTCAACAGCCGGCTCATCCTCCGCGGCGTGAAGGGCGAGCCCGCCGATCTCGATCCCGCGGCCACCTTCACCGGGACTCCCCTGCTCCTCCACCCGACCGACGACGCCGTCGCGCTCGACGAGGGTTTTTGCTCGCGCGTCCCGCCGCCGTACACGCTGATCGTCCCCGATGGGAGCTGGCGTCAGGCCGCGAAGATGGGCACCCGCGAGGCGAGCCTCAAGACGATCCGGCGGATCAAGCTCGGGGCCGAGGCGCCGAGTCGCTATCAGCTACGCAAAGAGACCAAGCCGGGGGGTCTGGCCACGATCGAGGCGATCGGCCGCGCGCTGGGCGTCCTCGAGTCCCGGGATATCGAGTCTGCGCTCGAGACGATCTTCGCCTTGATGGTCGAGCGGACGCTGCGGAGCCGGGGCGCGATCCCCGCGATCCCGCCTCAACGCTCGTAAGGATTCTTGCCGTCGAGGCTGCGGTGACCCTTGCCGCGGGTGTCCGTCGGGCCGGGGAAAGGCCCCCTCTTCGCCGCGCCGCCGACCTCGGGGACGGGCTCGGAGGCCACGAGCGAGAGCTCGATGATCATGTCCTCATCGAGCTTGATGGTCTGGGTGCGCGTGACATAGCCGGGCGCCTGGATCTGGAGCTCGTGGAGCTTGCCGTCGGCCGGGAGGACGCCGGCAAAGGGGTTGCTTTCGAGCGGCGCGCCGTCGAGGAGAATGCGGGCTTGCTGCGGGAAAGCACGAATATTCAAGGCGATCCGCGACGCCACGGGGGGGACGGCGACCGACTCGACGGGGGCCACGCTGGCCGTCTGGACGGCGCCGCCGACGCTCGGGGCCCGCCAGGGCGCCCAGAGCGAGAGAGCAAATGCGGCGGCAGCGAGGACGCCAATCGCCAGCGCGGGGCGGATCCGGCTGATCGGGCGAGGCGCGACGGCGGCGGCGAGGCCGGGGAGCGAGGTCCCGACGCTGGGCGTGCGGTTCGGGTGCTGCACGGCGGCGGCGCTGACAGCGCGAGTGGCGGCCTCGACGCGCGAGGGCATCCCCGGAGCGACAGTGCGATCCTGGCTCGGCGAAGAGGCCCTCTCGGCGATCTTCGGGAGGTTACCGACTGCCATTTCCCCGGTGACGGGATCGACGCGGAGGGCCTCTTCGAGGCGAGCATGGATGAGCTCGCGGTCCTCGGCGAACTCGTTGGCGAGCACTTTTCCCAGCTCGCGCATGTCGACGCGGTCGCCCCGGGACTCCAGGTACTCCTCGAGCGCAGCCTGGAACTCGGCTGCGGTCGCATAACGATCGTCCCGCTCGGGGGCGAGCGCCTTCGCGAGGATCGCCTCGAGCTCCGGCGCGATGTCGGCGTTGGCCGCGCGCGCCGAGGGGAACTGGCCGGCCATGAGCCGCTCGAGGACGTGCTGATCCGATTTGCCCTTCCAGGGACGGGTCTTGGTCACGGCCTCCCAGAGCATCACCCCGACCGCGAAGATGTCCACGCGACGATCGAGATCTTCGCGGCGGGCTTGCTCCGGCGCGAGATAGGCAATCTTGCCCTTCACGATGCCCACCCGCGTGAGGGTCTGCGCATCCTTGACCTTGGCAATACCGAAGTCGACGAGCTTGACCACGCCGGTGTACGTCACGAACACGTTCTGCGGGGTCACGTCGCGGTGGACTACGCCAAGAGGGGTATCGTCCCAATCGCGGAGCTCGTGTGCGTGGTGCACGCCGGCGAGCAGATCGGCGAGGATGCGCAGGTGAATCGCGAGCGGGAGGCCGCCGCTGCGATGGAGGCGCTGGAAGATGCGGTGCAGCGGCTGCCCCTCGAGGTACTCCATGGCCATGTAGGTGTGGCCATCCTCCTGAGCGACCTCGTGCGTCTCCACCACGTTGGGGTGGCGGAGCCGGGCCGCGAGCCGCGCTTCGTCGAGGAACATCCCGAGGAGCTCGGCATCGTCGGCCATGTCTTCGCGGATCTGCTTGAGCACGACGAGCTTGTTGAAGCCCAGGTCGCCTTGAAGGAGGGCGAGGTAAACCTCGGCCATCCCGCCACGGCCAATCTCCGCGATGAGACGATATTTTCCTCGTTGCAGCGTCTTGGTGCTCATGAAACCGTACCTCGTGGAGGGCTTGCTTCCCCCGTTGTCCTACCCTGAAGCAAGTCGCGGGCCACGCTCTTTACCCGCTTTCCATGAAATTCGCCAGCTTCTCGGGGCGGCCCATGTCGTGATTCGCCTCACGTCGTGGCGACATCGTGCTCCGGGTGCTGCGTCGCTGCTTCGAGGCGGGTCGCGCAAATCAGCGGTAGTAGTGGGGGACGTCGGCGGTCGCGAGGGCGCCGCCCTCGATGCTCGTCCCGGAAGCCGAGAGCGCATGGCTCTCCTGATGGAATCGAGCCAGCGACTCGGCGCCTCGGGGGGACGACTCGATCGCGTGGGCGGTGAACAGGCCGCACATCAGGAGGCCAATCACACCCAGGAACGCATGCTGCGGCGAGCAGAGAATGTAGGAGCTCATGTTGGTGACCTCGGACAATCTCCTGTGCAACTCCGGGGCCAACGTAACGATGCAGTTTGTTCCGGGGTTTGTTCAGGGTCGCCGGTGCGTCGTGCGCGCGTGCCTTGTGACAGGCACGCGGGGTGGGGCATACCTGTACACCAGCCCGTCGATCGCCCGGTGCTGCGCCGCCTTTCGTCGCGCAAGATTGCCCCACGGGGCCAAGCGCGCCTCATTTCTCGGCCTGCGTCGCCGGCCGGCGCGTCGGGCGAGGGCGCGGGCCAGAAACGCGTTAGGCTGCGCGCCCCGAGAGAACCCCTGAAACACGGCGCCGGCAGCGGCGGCGAGGAGAATGACCCACGTGCAAGGCTCAGCATCGACCAAGGAGAAGATCGCCCTGTTCTGGCCCGGAGACGCGCGGCAGAAGCCCAACGAGCTGGCGCTGCCCGAGATCACCGAGGCGACCGTGCAGCTCGAGCGCGCTTTGGAGAAGCTCGGGCGCGCGACCTACCGGATCGAGGGCTTCCTCGCGAAGCCGCACGAGGCGATCGAGAAGCTCGGGCCCATCGACGATCCGCTGATCGGCGTCTGCGCGCACTGGTTCTACGCCCCGCACACCACGGACGGGGTGGTGGGCAAAGACAACCCGCTGCTGCTCGCGAGCAATTTCTCAGGGCGGTGGCCGGGCCTGGTCGGCCTGCTCAACACCGGGGCGTCGCTCGAGATGTTGAACCGACGCTTCGCGCGCGCGTGGACGTCGTCGCCTGATTTCAGCGCCGACAGCGGCTTCATGGATCGGCTGGACGCCTGGTGCCGCACCGGGCGCATCGCCTACGCCGAGGACGAGATCAGCTATCATGCCCCGATCGCGCCGGCCGCGTCGCAGCTCGCCCGGCGCGTCGCCGACGGGATCCGCAAGCGTCGGATCCTGATCCTGATGCTCGGCGACACGTCGATGGGGATGATCAACGGCTACTTCGGGCCGCGCCTGCTCAACCTCCACGGGTTCACCGAGCACAAGATCGATCAGGCCTGGATCCTCGATCGCGGCAAGCGGATCGAGGACAAGCGCCTCGACGACGCGCTCCGCTTCGTGAAGGACAGAGGCGTGACCTTCCATCATGGCGAGAGCGGGGCTGTCGATTTCGACGAGCACGCGACCCGCGAGCAGCTCCGCGACTACCTGGTGGTGCTCGACCTCGTGAACGAGTTCAAGGCCGATTGCCTGGGCTGGCAGTACCAGCTCGGGCTGATCCCGCTGCGCCCGCCGTCGGATTTCGCCGAGGGCCTGTTCAACTCCACCTGTCGGCCGGAGTCGAACGGCGACACCATCGCCTGCGCCACCGAGGCCGATCAGGGCAACGTGGTGCCGATGGAGCTGATGAAGCGGCTGTTGAAGGAGAAGGGCCTGCACCAGGCCGTGATGTTCCACGACGTGCGCTGGGGCGCCGAGCACGACGGCCGCTTCCTCTGGGTCCTGCTCAACTCGGGCTCGTGCGGCGCCTATGCCTTCAACCACGATCCCGACACGCTGAAAGGCGTGCACTCTTACCGGCAACCGTCGCTCTACTTCCCCACCCCCGGCGGCACGTTCGCCGGCGAGAGCCTCCCTGGGCAGATGACCTGGGCCCGCGCCTACATCAAGGGCGGAGTGCTCTGGATGGATATCGGCAAGGGCTGTGTGGTGAAGCTCCCGCCCGAGGTGCGCGAGGCCTGGTGGCAAGGGACGACGCGCGAGTGGCCGTTCATGGCCGCGGACATGGGCATTTCGCAGCAGACGCTGATGGCCCACTACCTGTCGAACCACGTGGCCGTGGCCTACGGCGACATCTTCGACGAGATGGTGGCCCTCTCGCAGGAGCTGGGATTCAAGGTCCGGATCCTCGGCGCCCGCTGACTACA